>NZ_QHHZ01000029.1:0-92871 GCF_003947315.1 Nonomuraea sp. WAC 01424 | reverse complement strand
CTCGGCGTTGACCCTGTCGGTCGGCGCCTCCACGGCACAGGGCACGTACTCGATCACCGTCACGGGCACCGGCTCGACCACGCACACCGCGACGTACACCCTGACGGTAGGCCCCGGCGGCCCCGGCCGGACGTTCACCAATGACACTAACTACCAGATCAGGGACTACTCGACCACCCGGAGCGCGATCACGTCCAACGCGACGGGCACCGCGACCTCCCCGGTCCAGCTCTCGATCACGATCAGCCACACCTGCGCCGAGGACCTGAACATCCGGCTCCGCGGCCCGAACAACACCTACTACCTGGTCGACCCCTACGGCGGCACCTCCTGCACGCAGTACGGCACCAGGACCTTCTCGGTCCCGGTCAGCCAGCAGGCCGCCGGAACCTGGACGCTCGACATCAGGGACGTCTACGCCGGTGACACCGGCTTCCTGGACTCCTGGAGCATCACGCTCTGACCGTCGTACTCAGGGGTAACGGGCCCCGGCCGGGTGACCGGCCGGGGCCCTTTCACGTCGTCGCGCAGCACCCGGGCGACCTTCTCGTATCCTCTTCCAGCCGATGTTCCAGCCGATGTCCCCGGTGATCCGCCGCCGGGCGTGAAAGCAGAACGGCCCATCGGATGAGTAGGGGATGTGACTGCCAATTCGACGGCTACGGATCTCGCCGATCCGCGGGGGACGATCAGCGACGAGGCTCTGGTGGAGCTGTCGCGCCGGACCCCCGAACGCTTCGGCGAGATCTACGACCGGTACGTGAGCGAGATCCACGCCTACCTGGGCAGGCGGCTCGACGGGCAGGCCGCGGACGATCTCACGGCCGAGGTGTTCCTGGCCGCGTTCAGGAAACGTGAGACGTTCGATCCCCGGCGTGGCACGGTCCGTCCCTGGTTGTACGGCTTCGCCGGCACCATGATCGCACTGCACCGCCGCGCCGAAGCCCGGCGCCTGGCGGCGCTGCAGCGCAACGCCGGCACGGACGACGGCCGGGAGCACGGCCACGAGGATCGCGTGGTCACCCGCGTGGACGCCGCGAGCGCACAGGGGCGGCTCGCGGCCGAACTGCGCGCGTTGTCCGACGGCGACCGGGACGTGCTGCTGCTGAGCGCGCTGGGCGAGCTGAGCCATGAAGAGGTGGCCCAGGCGCTCGACATCCCGTACGGGACCGTCGGGTCCCGCCTGTCCCGGGTGCGCAGGAAGCTTCGTGCCGCCCTGGGCGGCGTCAATCCACTGCTTGGAGGCTCTGATGGATGATTACCAGGCGGTGCGGGACCTGCTGCCCACGCCGCCGTTGTCCCCCGAGGTCGAGCGGGCCGGCCGCGAACGGCTGGCCGCCGCCTTCGCCCAGGAGCGCGTACGGCGGGGCCGCCGGGCGGGCAGGTGGAGTGCGCTGGCGCTCGGCCTGGCCGGGGCCGCCGCCGCGACGGCGATCGTCGTCGCCAACGTCGCGCCCGGCGGCGTGACCACTCCTCATGGCGCGGTCGCCCAGGCGGACGGCAAACGCTTCCTGCTGGTCGCGGCCGCCTCGGTGGCCGCCATGCCCGACGAGGGCGCGTGGTGGGGCAGCACGGAGGTCCGCGGCCGGCTGTTCCACGAGCCCGGCGGACGGTACGTCCTGCGTGAGAGCGAGTCGGTCGAGACCTGGATCCCCGCGGACCCCGAAGGGCTCACCTGGTACCGCGAGACCCCTCAAGGGATCAAGCCCGCGACCCCGCAGGACGAGGCGGCGTGGGCCGCCGACGGCTCGCCGACGTCCTGGACATACGACAAGCCCTCTGAGAACGGCGCCATCGGTGTCGTACAGGCCGCACCCGGTGAGCGGCGGACCTGGTCGAGCGAGGACTGGGACTTCCGCATCCTCACGGCGGGCAAGCCGCTGACCAGGATGAGCGAGGTGCCCGACACCCCTGAGGGGCTGAAGGCGTTCTTCGCCGCCGACGACCGTACGACCATCGACAGCGCGGCGCGGCTGCTGTTCTTCGCGCCGGTGACCAGCGCGAGCAGGGCCGCCGCGTACCGGCTGCTCGCTTCCTTGCCCGGGGTGAGCGCCGCCGGACAGGTGACCGACGCGCTGGGCCGGGCCGGGCAGGCGATCGAGTACGAGTCCGGGGAGTTCGCGCCGCCGAACTACAAGGGGGCGACCAGGACCCGGCTGGTGATCGACCCCGCCTCCGGCAGACCGCTTTCCCTCGAAGTCCGTTCCGCCGCGGACGGCCTGCTCCTGACGTACACCGCGATTCAGGACAGCCGCTGGGCGGATTCCAACCCGTTGAAGGAGAACGAATGAGATTCACTCTTGCCGTCGCCGCTGGGCTGCTGTTCGCCGGTGTGGCCACTGTTCCGGCGTCCGCCGACGCGCCGAAGGGGGCGTACTGGCGGGTCGAGACCACCTTCACCACGACCCACCCGCGCGCGGTCGGCACCGGCTACCACCTGATCCAGCGCAGCGTCAGCACCGACTGGCTGTCCCCGGACGGCAAGGGCTGGACCGGCTACCGCGAGCTCGGGGCCAAGCCCGCGACGAAGAAGGACGAGGCGGCCTGGCGCGCCGACGGATCCCCGACCACCTGGGACTACCGCACAGAAGGCATGAAGATCCACCTGTCCAGCCGGCCCGGCAAGGGCTGGGTGCGGGCGACCAAGGGGCGGCCCGCCGGGTTCCGGTTCGGCGAGAAGTACGTGACGTACCAGCAGCTCCAGGAGTTGCCGGCGGAGGCCGAGACGCTCAGGAAGCAGCTGACCGCCGAGGTCGACGCCTGGATCGACGAGGCCGCCGAAGAGGCGAAGACCACCGCCCCGAAGGCCACGAAGAACGACTGGCTGGTCAACCGCGACCGGTACGTCGCCGAGCGGGCGGTCGAGCTCCTGTACGTCAACCCGGCGCCGGACAAGGTCAGGGCCGCGGCGTTCCAGGTTCTCAAGACCACCAAGGGCGTCAGCGATCTCGGCCGGAGCAAGGACCCGCTGGGCCGCCCCGGCCAGAAGCTCGCCCTGCCCGTCCCGTCCGCCGAGGGGTCGGTGCTCAAGCAGCAGCTGATCGTGGACACCACGGCCATGACGCTGCTGGCCGAGTACACCGACCTCAAGGACGGAGGCAAGCAGATGCTCGGCAAGTCCGGCGTGAAGACGTTCAAGGCCGGTTGGACGAACGACAAGCCCGCCGTGCCCGGCGTGAGCTGAGCCTGCAGCCTCTGGTCACCAGGCCGCGCGTGGCGAGCCGCCCTCGCCCGGACGTTCGCCGACCGTGATCGGCACCGAGGTGATCGCGCCGTCGGCGAGGGAGACCTGGTAGGCGCGCCAATTGTGCACGTACAAGAGGTGTTCGCCGGTCCCGTCCACGCTGAAGCGCAGGCTCAGCGAGGCGCCGGGCCAGGACCTGCGGCGGACCGCCCGCCAGGGGGATCCGTTCGACGGTGTGCCCGGACGCGTAGATCAGCGCGCTGCCGTCAGGGGTGTGGGCCAACGACTCGAACGGCATGGGGCCCGTGGCGTTCTTGATGATCCGGGACGCGGCGCCTTCCGGATCGGTGCCCAGCCGGGTGAGATCGAGCAGGGCGATGGCCCGGCCACCCAGCACATAGGCGAGCGAACGGCCGTCCGGGGCCCAGGACAGGCCGCGCACCATCGAGTGCGTCAACGTCTTCCAGTCCCGGCGCCGGCCGGTGGCGACGTCGAGCACGGAGATCTTGGCGCCGCCGCCGATGAGCGGCGTGGAGTAGGCCAACCGGGTGCCGTCGGCGCTGAGGGCGAGGTCGTAGACGCTCGTCAGGTCGTCGGGGTCGGTCTGCGTGACGGCCGTCGGCATCCCGGGGCGCCCGTCCTCGCCGAGGCGTACCAGGAAGAAGCGAATGTCTGGATTCTTCGGCTCGGTCCAGCCGGCGACGGCGAACGTACGGTTGTCGCGGGCGGCGGCCACAAGGTGCCAGGAACTCTCGACGCCGGGCGGCAGCGGGACGTTCGCGATGAACGCCCCGGTCCCGGCGTCGTGCACGGCGGGCGGCACCGGGGTGAAGACAGCGGTCTTGGACCTGCCGGGGAAGTGGGCGAGCGGAGTGCGGGCGGACAGGAAGTACCGCGGGGAACCCGTCGCGGCCAGGGGAGTTCCGGTCGCCATGGGCTCGGCCAAGGAGGTCGCCTGCGGGTACGGGTGCCGTACCGGCTCCGCGGACACCATGAGCGACGGCGGTGGCGGCGGGGCCACCGGGGGCTGGGTCGCGCCGACCAGCGACACCCGGCCGGCGGCCGGGTCGGCGCATCCGGCCACCAGAACGGCCAGGGCCAGGCCCGCCAGCGCGGCTGACGAACGGGACGACATGCAGCGATCATCGTATGGATCGGCATGCTTGACCAGCACGGGACCTGATCAGTTGAGAACCTGTGAAGGAATCGCGGCGCGATCGTGTCCCGCGTCGAGCGACACCGGCGCCAGTGTGCTCGACGGCGAGACGTCGGCGCCCCGGCCGATGCTCACCGAGGGGGAGAGGCGGCGTCGAGGCGTTCGAACGGGCCTGGGCCGTCGTGTGGCTTCGGTGGGGCGTCGAGGTGGCGGACGCGGAGCTCGTCCATGAGCTCCTCGATGAACGCCGGACCCTCGTCACGCATGAGCTGTTGCCGGCTCCGAAGGTCGGCGCCGCCCGGGCGCCAGTCGAGGCCCCAGTTGCCGAGGGCGTAGATGATCGGAAGAAGCTGGATGCCGGCTTCGGTGAGGCTGTAGCGGGCGCGTTGCCCCCGCGCGGCGGTGCCGCGGGTGAGGATGCCCGCCTCGACGAGCCGTACGAGGCGGTCGGCGAGGATGTTCGAGGCGATGCCCTCGACCGACCCGGTGAGCAGTGCCCGGAAGTAGCGGCGGTCGCCGAAGATGACGTCGCGAAGCACGAGCAACGACCAGCGATCTCCGAGCACCTCGACGGCGGCGTTGATCGGACACCCGGACCGTGGTTCCACGATTCCCTCCTTGACAGGCATTTCGCCCTCCCTATAGTAGTTGCAAAATGCAAGCACTCTGGGAAGGGGAGCTGATGGGCCGCTTCGTCTATTCGATGCAGGTGTCCCTCGACCTGCGGATCGAGCAAGTTCCGGGGGACAACGGCGCCGGCGAGTGGCTGCGCATCGACGAGGAACTGCACCGCGAGTGCAACGCGCGGACGCGGGCGCTCGCGCTCATGGTCCATGGCCGGGTCTACTACGAGGTCATGGAGGAGTACTGGCCAAGGGCGGGCGAGGACACGTCGCTGCCGGACTACATGCGCGAATACGGCGAGATCTGGACCGCCAAGCCCAAGGTGCTCGTCTCCCGTACCCGCCGCGACGCCGACCACAACACCCGGATCGTCGGCGGGGACGACGCGATCGAGCAACTCGCCGACCTGCGGACCAGCACCGACGGCGGCATCAGCGTCGGCGGCGCGGCGCTCGCCACACAGCTGCTCCGGGCAGGGCTGCTCGACGAGCTGCTGCTCTTCACCCATCCCGCGGTCCTCGGCTTCGGCAGGCCGCTGTTCGACGACTACGACGTGCCGATCGAGCTCGACCTGCTCGAACAGCAATCGTTCAAGCAGGGGGTCACGATGCACCGATACGCCATCCGCGACGCGGGCGAGGTGCGCCCGTGTTGACGCAGGTCGCAGAGGGTGTGCTGGTCCACCAGAGCGAGTTCGTACAGAGCAACGCCATTGTCGTGCGGGGCCGGGCCGGTGTGTTGCTCATCGACCCCGGGGTGACCGGCGCCGAGATCGACTGCCTCGCGGACGACCTGCGCGAGTTGGGTCAGCCCGTTGTGGCAGGCTTCTCCACCCATCCGGACTGGGATCACCTGCTCTGGCACGCCCGGCTCGGCGACGCGCCCCGTTACGGCACGGCGCGCTGCGCGGCCACCGTCCGAGAACTGCTGTCGGAGGCAGATGCGAAGGACCGCATCGCCGCCCACCTGGTCGAGACGGAGGTCGCCGGGCAGGTGCCGCTGGACCTGCTCGGCCTCATCACCGGCCTGCCCGCCGGAACCACGCGGATCCCATGGGACGGCCCCCAGGTCCAGATCATCGAGCACCAGGCGCACGCGCCGGGCCACGCGGCGCTCCTGATCGCGGAACGCGGGGTTCTCGTCGCCGGCGACATGCTCTCCGACGTCCTGATCCCGATGCTCGACCTGGACGGCACCGCCGACCCGATCGAGGAATACCTCACAGCGCTGCGGCTGCTCGAAGAGGTGGCGGGCGAGGTGGACGTCCTCGTCCCTGGTCACGGGTCGGTCGGCGCAGCCGATCAGGTACGCGTACGGATCGACCAGGACCGGGCGTACGTGCACGCCCTGCGCGACGGCCGGGAGCCCGGCGACCCGCGGATCGGCCCGTCGGCCAGGCCCGGCTGGGAATGGGTGAGCCACGTGCACACAGGGCAACGCCGGCGCCTCGACCAGCGAAACGATCACGCCGACACACCCCGCTAGCGAGGCGATCACTGCCGGCGGAGGATCAGGTCGTTGCCCAGCCGGGTGATCTGATGGATGACCATGTTGGCGTGCCGGGTGCTGGTGACGAGCCCGGCCCGCTGAAGCACCTGGGCGTGCGCGCTGGCCGACGACAGCGAGGCGCCGGTCCTGCGGGCGAGTTCGCTGGTGGTGCAGCCGTCGGTGGCGGCGATGCAGCGCAGGACGCGGGCCCGGGTGGCCCCGAGCAGGTCGGGCAGCGCGTCGTCGGGATCGGCGCCAGGGGCGGGCGTCGCGTGCTGGATCGGGAACACCAGGACGGGCGGCAGGCTGACATCGGCCATCGCGACCGGCGCGAACCGCCCGAAGTAGGAGGGGATGAGCGTCAGGCCGCGTCCTTGCAGGTGGATCTCGTACCGGCCGGTGGCGTAGTCGGCCTCCAGCACCGGGGGCCGCCACCGCATCGACGGCCCGAGGCTCGCGAGCATCGCCTCCACACCTTGGTCGGTGAGCACGCGGGTCAGCCTGGCGCGCTCACGTCCCAGCGCGGCCTCCATGTCGGTACGGCGGGAGCCGAAGGCGACCTGGCAGTACCGCTCGCTCAGCCGGGCCAGGCCGCGGATGGACCGGCGGTTGCCGCGGGCGAGGTCGTCCAGCGTCGCGGGCACCGGCACGTGCGGCCGCAACTGGTCGACCTCGTGCCGCACCCGCGCCGACGGCGTGTCGGCCAGGACGTCCAGGCCCTGCCGGAACCCGTTCATCGACTCGTACGGCGTCAGGAAGTCGGGGAAGTACGCCTTGATCGGCACCAGCGGCACCAACCTCTCCCGCACCGGCTTGAGCAACCCGGCCTCGGCCAGGTCGGCGCGGGCCTGCCGACGCCAGCCGGACAGCGTGCTCGCCCCGCCCGGCCGCTGGAGTATGTGCAGGCTCAGCGCCATTTCCCACATCACGTCCGCCCGGCCGGCGATGCGCACACGAGCCAGATCCTCACCGGTGAAGACGATCCGCAAGGTCCCCTTGATCATGATCGCATACTCCGTCGCCGGAATCACAGGGCGATCACAACCTGATCGGTGATGGTCGTTGACCTGCGTGTTCCCGCTCAGCCCGGCCCTGGGTGACGCTCCCGGGCCCGGCAGCTCCGATCCGTGGAGGTCGAAGTGCCTGCAACGTCGCGCCAGGCCTTGAAGCGCTGAGGGGGCGTCAGCGTGCCGCTGCGTGATAGTGGCAGATCCGCCAGGTGTGCTCGAAACGCCGAGCGACGACGGACAGACGTATCGGGAAGATGTCACCGGTACGAGCGGTGAAGGTCACGTCCGCGAACCCGCTCACGACCCCGTCGCACAGCGGGTTCGCCCGCAGTACCTCCACGATCGCCCGTGCGCCCTCGGCGACGTTGTCGTAGTAGCCGAAGATCTCGGCCGGGCCGGCCCGCAACCGCGGGCTGATGCCCTGGAACAGGGCGTCCTCGGTGAACAGCGAGACGAGGTCGGCCGTCCTGTGGTCGTCGAAGGCACTCTGCCAGCGGCCCAGCAGCTCGGCGATGACGCCGTACGCGTCCGCCTCCGGATGCCCGGCTCCGATGACCACTGCTCCCGCCATGAGTGACTCCTTCACTTGATGGTGGCTGACGACCAGGACGCTAAGGCGTCACACCGGTGTGAAGGTCAACGCCGACTGTTCCCGGCCTCCTTGATCGGCGGTGAAAATCGCATGGAAGGGTCGGCGGCGACCGGGCAATCACCAGCGTCCGACATCACCGGCGAGAGAGACCATGCATGACCACGTTCCTCGACGGAGCGGTCGCCGATCCCGAGCGATTCTCCGTCATCTTCGATGCCCACTACGAGGAGATCCGCCGTTACATCGGCCGTCGCCTCGACCTCGACGTCGCCGAGGACCTCGCCGCCGAGACGTTCCTGATCGCCTTCCGCCAACGCCACGGCTTCGACGCCGCCAAAGGCGGCATCAGACCCTGGATGTACGGCGTCGCCACCAGACTCATCGGCCGGCACCGGCGTGCCGAGCTGCGGCGATACCGGGCACTGGCCAGGTCGGGACCGCCCGTCGCCGAGGACGGCCATGATCAACGGGTGGTGGATCAGATCGCGGCGCGGGTGACCGTAGGGCAACTTTCGGCCGCTCTGGCCCGACTGTCGCGCGGTGAGCGCGACGTGGTGCTGCTCGTCGCCTACGGCGAGCTGACCTACGACGAGAAGGTGATCCTCGCGACGGCGGGAGATGGTGCAGGTGGCGCGGCAGAAGAGCGCGGGCTACACCGTCGAGCAGCGGATCAGGGACGTGCTGTGGGCCGCCCGGGAACGGAAGATCGGGTACCGGACACAGCGCGGACCCGCTTTCGCCAAACCGCTCACGCCCGCCGACGAACAGGCGTGGAAGAACGCCGGCTCGCCCACCCTGTGCGACGGCTGCCTGCCTGGAAAGACCTACTTCACCCCGCTGAAGATGACGAGAACACCGGTCACGGACCTGCCTGCCGACCCCGAGGCGCTCAAGGCCGAGATCCTGCGGACCAACGACAAGGACACCCCGGAGGCGTGGTTGTGGGGGGTGGGCAAATGGCTCCTTCTCGACGCCGAGAGCACGTCCGCCACCATGGCCGGGCTCTACCGCGTGCTTGCCGGGCTGCCGGGGGTGCGGGTGGAGGACAACGTCGCCGACATCGACGGCCGTACCGGGATCGCGCTGACGTATGGCGAGGCGTCCGCCCGTCAGCAGATCATCATCGACCGGGACAGCGGGCAACTGCTCGCCGTACAGGAGGGGGACGGGAGCTCGGCGTACGTGGTCCAGCGACTCGGCTGGACCGACGACCCCGCGCCGAAGGAGTCGACCTACTCATGACCGGCCGACCACACCTCTCACAGGAGCCTGCCGGACCTTCGCAGGCGGCGTTCCCGCAGGGCGAGGAGCGGGGGGAGGGCGAGCTGCGTCACCGCGTACGCCGCCACGGCGAGCGCCTCCCAGAAGGCGG
Source organism: Nonomuraea sp. WAC 01424 (assembly GCF_003947315.1). Classification (NCBI taxonomy): domain Bacteria; kingdom Bacillati; phylum Actinomycetota; class Actinomycetes; order Streptosporangiales; family Streptosporangiaceae; genus Nonomuraea; species Nonomuraea sp. WAC 01424. Next base: position 83,445 of record NZ_QHHZ01000029.1, on the reverse strand, counting down.
CCGTACCGATCGCGCCGGTGCTCAGCCCTGCCAGCCCCCACCGAGCGAGGGCGAGCAGCAGCGGCAGGGCCACGAGCACGAACACACCGGCCATGACCACGACCCCCGCCAGGTACAGCAGCCTGCTCGGAGGTCTTGCGGTCCAGCATGGCCGGCTGCCGCGGACGTCGGCGGTCGGGACTCCGGCCTTGCGGCAGAGCGAGGGGATGACAGCGGTGTTGATGTAGGTCTTCGCCATGGCTGCGGGCCGCCTGCCAGGCCATGCTGCCCCGCATCGACCTGCCGGAACTGCTGCTGGAGGTGCACGCCTGGACCGGTTTCCTGGACGCGTACGTGCACCTGGCCGACACCTCCACCCGCATGAACGACCTGCCGAGATCACTGGTGGCGCTGCTGATCAGCGAGGCGTGCAACGTCGGGTTGACCCCGGTGATCAAGGCTGGGGATGAGGCGCTGACCCGAGGCCGGCTCTCGCATGTGGATCAGAACTACGTGCGCGGCGAGACGCACGCCGCCGCCAACGCGATCCTGATCGAGCACCAGGGCCGGGTGCCGATCGTCGCGGCGTGGGGCGGCGGGCTGCTGGCGTCGGTGGACGGGCTGCGATTCGTCGTCCCGGTCAAAACGATCAACGCCGGACCCTCACCTAAGTACTACGGCTACAAAAGGGGTCTGACCTGGTTGAACGCAGTAAATGATCAAGTGGCGGGGATCGGACAGATGGTGGTGCCGGGCACGCCCCGCGATTCTCTCTACATCCTGGACTGCCTGATCAACCTGGACGCCGGGCCGAAACCGGAGGTGGTCACGACGGACCAGGCCAGCGACAGCAACAGCAACATGGTATTCGGGATCTTCTCCATGCTCGGCTACCAGTTCGCACCTCGCTTCGCCGACCTGGGTGACCAGCGGTTCTGGCGGGCCGATCTGCCCGACGGCAGCAGCGGCGCGTACGGGGTGCTGGAGGCGATCGCCCGGAACAAGATGAACATCAAGAAGGTGCCCACGCGGTGGCCGGACATGGTGCGGGTGGCCGGGTCGCTGGTGACCAACCAGGTGCGCGCCTATGACCTCCTGCGGATGTTCGCCCGCCAGGGTAACCCGACCCCGCTGGGGCAGGCGTTCGCCGAGTACGGCCGCATCGACAAGACGATGCACCTGCTCAGCATGCTGGACCCGATCGATTCCAGCTACCGCCGCAGCCTGGGCAAGCAGCTGTCGGTCCAGGAGTCCCGGCACCGTCTGGCGCGTAAGCTCTGCCACGGCAACGCCGGGAAGGTTCGGCAGGCCTACCGAGAGGGCCAGGAAGATCAGTTAGCGGCATTGGGGCTGGTTCTCAATGCTGTGGTTTTGTGGAACTCGAAGTACTTGTCGGCGATCCTGGACCAGCTGCGGGCCCAGGGCGTGCCGGTCAAGGACGAGGATGTGGCCCGGTTGTCCCCGCTGGGCCACGCCCACCTCAACTGCCTGGGCCGCTACGCGATCGCTTTCCTCGGCTCCAGACAAGGGCCTGCGACCGCTCGGAGCGGCGGCGCTGCCCCAGGACGCATCTTCTGCCGTCGTGGATGAGGACGGCGTGTAGACCTTGCAGCGATCAGCGGTCGTCGGCCTCTCTGAGAGGTCGGATCGGAGACTTGCACGTGGCTCGTGGGCCGTGCTCACGGCCAGTCTGGGTGAGTATCGGTTCGTCTGAACCGTCGATCTTGTCCGTGATGATCAGCCAGGTTCTGCGGCACCTCGGTCCTGAGGTCGGCAATCACCGCGGCGGCATGGATGGCGACCAGTGCGGCCTGCAGGCGTGGCGGTCCACGAGCCGAAGGCCCGCCCTCACCAGCACCCAGCCGAGCCGCTCCTCGAAAGCACTGATGACCGACGCGGGGGCGACCAGGCGGGCTCTGCGCTGCCGGTCAGCTTCCTCCCACAACTCACGGGCTCGTACGCCTTCAACAAATAGGTATAAGTCTGGATGCATCGTGACCTCCTGGGTGATCGTCACGGTCGGAACGGGAAGCCGTACATGCACGGCGACGTACTCACGGCTCTGTACGCGCGACAGCGGCCGTGGTCGGTGAACATGGGCCGGTAAGGGGTCTGTGCGGACTTGTGGGTAGCACCCTCTGATCCTTCGGTCAGATGCGGGGCGGCGCATCCGCGCTCGGAGAGGGCGACACCGTGGTGTGCTGGGCTGTTGCCATGCCGGTCGCGGGAGTCGGTTGGCCGCGGTAGGTCCATAGGAGGGCTCCTGTCAGCAATACGGCTCCTCCCAGCAACCAAGGAATCGGGCCGGGCGGCAGGACACCTACGAATAAGCCAGTGAGGGCGCCGACCAGTTGCAGGGCGAGAGACTGGACGGATAAGGCGGTAGCGCGGCCCGCACTTGTGACCCGGCGGTGCAGGAGATCGTTCTCGCTCGGGCCCGCCGAGCCGAGCCCGAGGTACACCAGGCCGTAGCCGGTGGCCGCGAGGGCTGTCGCGGGTGCTCCGGTGGATGCCGCGGTGGCGCCGAGGAGGAGCAGGCCGCTGGCGCTGGTCCCCAGGCTTGCCAGGACCGCGCGCTCGCCGCTGCCTGCCAGGCGTGCGATGAGCGGTGCGAGGTGGCTCCCGAGGCCCGAGCAGAGGAAACCGGCACAAGCCAGCGAGGCGAAGACCACCGCGCCCGACTCCGATGCGCCGGTCAGGCTCGCGACCCGGCCTGGTGTGAGCAGTTCGATGGCGGCCAGGGCACTGCCGGCAGCCCCCGCGCTGAGGAGGATACGGCGGACCATTGGGTCGCGTCCGCCCAGGCGCAGTCCATCTGCGATGGTGGCGGGGACCCCTCGCAGTACGCCGCGCAGAGTGGCTGCTGGCCGAGGTGGCTCGCGCAGGGCTGTCAGGACGTACAGCACGAAGACGATCTCGATAGCAGCGGCCAACAGCAGCGGTACCGACAGAGAAAGAACCAGGCCGGAGGTTGCTTGGCTCAGTTGCGTACCCACGTCCGGGCCGGTTGCCAGTAACCACGGCACAGCGCCGCCGAGCAGAGTGCCGGCGGCCAGCGCCGCCGATGTCGCCGTCTTTCCTCGGGCTAGACCGGGACGCAGGTCGGCACTGGGGCCGGAGTGCGCATGGACGATGTCGACGTACCATGCCTCGGCCGGCCCGCTGGACAGGGCTCGGCCCGCCCCCATGAGGGCCATGCCGCAGGTGAGCACCCAGGGCGCGGTACCCAGGCCTTGGAGCAGGAAAGCGACCAGATTCAGCAGACCGGCGGCGGCCAGGACGGTGCGCCGCCCTAGGACGTCGGACAGCCCTCCTGTGGGCAACTCCAGCGCGGCGGCGGTGAAAGAGTGCGCGGCGAAGAAGCCCGCGATGGCCGCGAGGGACATGCCACGTTCGGTGAAGAGCAGGATCAGGGGCGCGATGGTCAACCCGGCCGGAAGCCAGAAGAGCACGCAGGCTGTGACATAGCGGCGACGTGCGGCGCGCATGTTCAGTAGCTCAGTCACGATTCGTCCTCGCCGGTAGGCGCGGGAACGGAGGCGTCCAGATCAATGTCGGGATCGTGCGGTGCGAGGGGCAGTCCGGCGACGAGGAAGACGACCTGAGCAGCGCGTGGGTCGCCCGCGTCTCGGGTGGTCAGTTCCTCCACTTTCCGATCGAGCACCTGCCGCAGCTCGGTGAGAGACTCGGGGGTCAGCCGAAGCAGCAGGTCGGATATATCCGATGGTTCCAGCCACTCTTGGCCGAGCCGCCCGGCGGTGATGTTGGCCTCATGCCGGGCAAGGGACTCCTCCAGGTGCTCGATCTGGCGCCTGCGTGCGAAGCTGACGAAGGCGCGGCTTTCCGGTGCCGCGTCCATCCCCTTGTTGCTCCAGGACGTCACCAGGTGCACCGCCCGCCAGCGGCGCTCTCGCCTGTCGCGGTGTTCGGCCTCGGCGACGAACGCATACTTCGCCAGAACCCGCAGGTGATAGCTGGTGGAAGCGGATGTCTCTCCGGTCCTGACCGCGAGTTCGCTCGCGGTGGCAGGTCCGTCCTGCCGCAGCAATCCGAGCAGCCGGATGCGGAAGGGGTGCGTGAGTGCCTTCAGCGCGGCGGCATCCTGCTCAGGGTCGAGAACGCGCTTGTGCTCTTCGCTGACCATAGCCAAAGAGTAGATCCACCTACCATCTTTCCCAAAGTATTTTTGCAAAAAATCTTTGGGAATGTGCTGCGGTGGGAACTCAGCGCAAAGGCGGGCGGCGACACCCGGTCGAGTCAGGGTTTTTGGACTGACGTTTCTGGACGGTGTTGTCGCTGGTGGCTACGGTGTCCGGAGAGGTAAATGTTTCCGGACACCCTCGGAGGGGTCCCAGTAGCAATGAAGAAATTTCCAACGAAGTTGCCCCTGACCTGGGATAATGGTCGGGTTTGACGGTTTGGTGATCACTGCCGTTACCTTCGTTCCGGTTTCGTCCGGTACGGCAGGTAGAGGTGGTGCGTTGTCAGAGAAGATGTTCTCCGAGGAGCAGCTGGAGCAGCTGCGCTCGTTCCCGGAGATCACCAGCGATGAGTTGATCCGGTATTTCACGCCGACGGCGGCGGATGTGGCGTTCGTCGATCCAGGCCGTGGACGGCGGTCGGTGGACCAGCTGGGCATGCTGGTTCAGCTCTGTAAGGGGCAAACCAAGGCCGAAAGGGGCAATGAGCCCTGTCTACCAGTCGGCAATGTGCGGGAATGTCCATTTCCGAGAGTTGAGAACCCGTCACCGACCAGGGCGCTGACCAGTCCTTGCCCCTTTGGGGCTTATCTTGTCTGCCCCCCAGATCGCCTTCTGGCGCTCTGGCATGGTTACCGCATGGCCACCACACCGGCACTCGTTCGAACATAGAGCACGCCGTCTCCAGGCAGCACCGCCAGACCGTGTTCGTGATACTGGTCGCCGAAGTCGTCGACATAGCAGGGATGAAGGATCTCCTCGCCGATCTTGGCGGTCCAGCGCTGTTCCCCGGTGACGGTGTCGAATGCCGACACCGTGCCCGTCAAAGTCGCGACGTAGACGGCCCTGCCGGCCACCACCGGCGAGCCCGCGCACGAGCCGAACGAACGGATCCAACGCGGACGCCCAGTTGCGATATCGACGGCATGCAGACGAGCACTGTCCTGTTCGGGCGGTGTGTCACGAAGGATCTCCACCACGTAGACCGTCCCGTCCGACACCGCCACTGCCGAGTCCACCTCATTGTCACGCCCCGGATCGGGCAGATAACCCCAGATCTGCTCTCCGGTCTGTGGATCAAGGCCCACGATCTGCGCCGTCCAGTCTTCCTCCTCACGATAGACGGGCATCCACACTCGCTCCTCGGCCAGGACCGCATGCGCCTGAGCGAAGTAGACGACCTGCTCGTCGTCGTGGGAGCTTTCTTCGTCCTCTTCGTCCTCGTCCAGAGAATCGCCCGGAAAGGTGATATCACCGCCCTCGACGAAGGTCAGCAGCTCCCCCCTGTTCACATCGAACACGTGCACGCCGGTATGGGTATGGTGCGGTTCATTACCGAGTGCCGCGTAGGCGATGCCGGCCTCAGAAATCGCCGGGCTCGTCTGCACCCAGCCGGGCGCTTCTCTTGTCCGCCACCGCGGCTTCAGGTCGGGCAGGCGGAAAGCGCATACTTCCTCCAGCGTGTGGAGCAGCAGGAGGTCACCGATCACCGTTGGGCAACCGTCGTGATCCAGCTTCCGCACAAGCTCTCCGGTCCGTAGATCGAAGATCGCGCATTCTCCGATCTCATACTGCACGAAGATCCAGGAATTCCAGACAGCGGGCGCCGTCAGGATCTCAGCCAAACCGTCCCTGCCGTTCTCTCCAAGCGCCCTTCGCCAGCGCACCTCACCGGTCCTGGCATCGAACGCGTGAACCGCTCCAGACACATCGGCGGCAACGAGCGTGCCGCCCACGAGCACCGGAGACGCCACCACGGGGGCGCCCGTTCGCGCGATCCAGGCGACCTGCGCCCCATCAGGTACGCCAGAGGCTCGATACGCACCGCTGCGCCCATCGTTCCCAAAATGCGGTGTGACCGTCATGCCACTCCATCATCAATAGCCGGTAAGATCACCAAGCGTAGTCCCAGCACGCGCTATGGAACCGGGCGAACCAGAAACATGCGCCTGATCGCGCAGCCGGCGGACCATCGCAGGTCAGCAACCGCGAGACCACTCATTCAGGGCCCGCAGAACACGCACGAATCGCTGGGGCGCTCTCAACGCACTGACCGGCGCTCGCTGTCACAGGGGGGCAAAGCCGGAAAGGGGCAGCGGCGGTCGGCACACGGGACAGAATTCCATTTCTGTCTGGTTCTCGAGACGGCGTCTGACCACGTCAGCGTAGCCAGACCACCGAGGGAACCAATCCGGCCCCACGCCGGGTATGGCTATCCACAGCCGAAACCTCGGCTTCCGCCTCCACCGCCTGGCCAGCCCTATTGGCCCTTCCCGGCTTACTTGGTCTGCCCCCGCCTTGGTGATGGGCGGACGGAACGCGGGTAGGGCTCGCAATGGAAATCTGGGTCGAGGTGTAAGCGCCGTTCGTTCTCCCGGCGAACGGAGATCGTGCGCCCTGCAGCCGGCGGTCAAGCGGGGCGGGCGGCGGCCTTGACGGCTCGGGCGTCGGGGGAGTCGAAGGTCAGGCCCTTGGCGGCGCTGGGGACGTCGGGCCAGATGTCGAAGTGGCCCCAGCGGAGGGGCCAGGCGAAGCGGCGGTCGACCGTCCAGGCGAGGGAGGACTCGATCTTGGTGCGGCGTTCGGGTGGGGCGATGGCGGCGGACGGCTCGACGGGGATGCACCAGGTGCCGTCGGTGAGCTTGACGTAGCGCTGGAAGAAGTGCTCGAGAAGGTCGTCTTCGAGGATGTCCCCCGGCTCTTGCCACCAGCCGGAGAAGGTGTAGTCGGCCATGACCTCGCCGGAGTGGGCCCGGACGAACCGGACGCGGCGGCCGGAGACCAGGATGATCACCTCGCCCGAGCCCCACAGGACGCCCTCGACCCCTTCTGGGACGGGGAAGGCGCGCTGGAGGCGGGCCGAGTCGGCGAGGTCCCAGATCTGGACTTCGCCGGCGGCGGTGAGGAGGGCGCCTCGGTCGCCCGACGGCGCCCAGGCCCACGCCTCGCAGTCCCCCTTGTCGACCGCGTTGAGCGGTGTGACGTCCGGAAGGGTGAGGCCCCCGCGCTCGTCGACGATGTGGACGCCCAGGTCGATCCGGCCCCTGCCCTCGCTGACCACGACGGCGAGCCGGACCTCGGCGCCGCGAGTGCCCCAGTGTAGGGATGTGTTGAAGCGGTCGAGGGACGTGTCGTGGACCCGCAGGCCCATCGGCCGCCCGTTCGTCGCGTCCAGGAACTCCACCCCGTGCTGAGAGATGTGGGCGAGGTACCGGCCGTCGGGGCTCCACGCGGCCACCCATCCGGTCTCGGCGTGCCAGGTCGGCAGGCCTGTCGCGACGTCGACGACGAATGCGCTGCCTCGTTCCTGGCAGTACAGCAGGGCGCCGTCGGGGGACCACAGCGGTGGCCGTTCGACCCAGAGTTCCTTCCTGCCGATCTCGGGAGGCAGCGAGTTGGTGAAGGTGTACTCGTGGAGCTCCGGCGCCCAGAAGAGCCGGCCCGCCTGCATTGGGACGACGCATCCCTGGACGCCGCTCTGCTCGTGCGTGCCCGCGGAGATGAAGGCGTGCCACCCGTCAGGATGTATGGCCCACGCGGGCGGACGCGGAGCGCCGTCCGTCACCTGGGCCTCCGCCCTGGGTTCGTTGGATTCGCCGAACGGGTCCCAGACGCCGACCGCGTTCGTCCTGAAGGCCATGCCGATGTGCCGTGCGTCCGCCGACCACTGGATCGCTCCGAGTTCGCCGGGCCACCCGACGCCGCCGTCGATCCGGGTCAGGGTGTTGACGCACTTGCCGGTGGTGACCTCCCAGATCTGAAGGGCACCGAAGCCGTCCTGCCCGGCCTCCATGAGCCAGGTCCCGGTCGCGAGGTAGCGGCCGCACGGGCTGAGCGCGAAGGCGATGAGTTCGCTCTCGTGCCCGAGCGGGCGGCTCAGAGTCGTTCCCCGTTCGAGGATCCGCTGAGTGGCGATCCGGTGGGTGTCGGTGACGCCGTGCTCGCGTTCGAGCGCCTCCAGCCGGTCGCGCAGCGGGAGCAGGTCCCGTTCCGGGGTGAACGCCGCCCAGTCGGCGTCCGCCAGCCTTTCAAGGTCAGGCGTTCCGAACAGGTCGGTCTCCAGAACGGGCTCGGGCTCCTCCAACAGCCAGAGCAGGGTCGCCTCGTCGAAGATCGGAATGCCCTGGGCGTACGCCCCGGTCGGCACGTCCCCCTGGCCCTCGAAGATCGCGTCCAGGTCGGACGAGACCTCCCGCACGACGCGGACCCCGGCCGCGACCAGCTGCTGTTCGGCCTCGCCCGTTCCGATCTTCTGGAACGGGCCGCAAAGCATCACGTTCCGCCCTGTGAAGTCCATGGCCACCGACCCTACTCATGATCAACGACATCCGCGCGGCGAAGCGCGACAGACCCACCCCAAGCCGGATATCCCGGGAGCGGGGGCTCCTCCCAGCCTCCGGCGACCGAGCCCGCTGCTACCGAGCCTGGCCGTCCTGACCACCCGGCGGTGTCGGCGGTCCGCTGAGGTCCAGGCGCTGGTCGGTGCGTAGTTGCACGGTGCCGTACGGGGTCATGTTGGTGGTGAATAGCGGGGTGAGGCCGCAGCAGTCAGCGTCGGTGAGTACCTCGGCCCACTCGGGTTCGGCGAGGGTGTCCTAGAGCATCAGGGTGTTTACCTGTTGAGGAGAACCAGACCTCTGTTTTCAGGGCGCCGTCAAGGAGCTCGCTCGGCAGTTCTCGGTTTGCCAGGCATGGGAGAGGGGGCGAACCGCTGTCCGCCCGCGTGATGCTGGAGCGCACAACCGATACGGACGAGCGTTGCTTGGCCAGGCCGCATGCCCACGCAGCACCTCTGGCTGGGCACCGCTGGCAGAATCGCAATGGTCGGCACATCACGGGTATGACGGCCTTCCGCCACGCCGAGGCGATGACTAGAGTGACAGCCGGGCCGTCGTCGCTCGGCCCAAGCCCCCTGCGCGGCCCATGACCGTCAGGGACATGGCAAAGGTGACCGCACCCCGTCTACCGGGGTGGACTGTGTTCATCAACGCGACGCCCCAGGAGGCATCCCGGGGGAGTATGCAATGGCGTTGTCAGGCTCTGAATCCTGCGCGCGAGTCATGGGGTCGTAGCGCACGAAAGAGGCAGAGCGATGACCAAGAATCACGGCCGCAAGCAGCGCGCCCGCAACGCTCAAAGGGGCTCCCGTAGCAAACGGCGAAAATGCAACGGATATGGCCCTGACCTGCGAGTTCCTGGTGTTAGGGGCAGGCTGTTGCGACGCGGGCGGTATACACGCGGTGTGCTTTGCGTGCAGCGGGGCTGGCGGTATCGGCGGCGGGTTCGCCGGTGGCGGGGAGGGTGTCGAAATGGTCGGGCGGTTGGCGAGCCCCAGCGTTGTCCAGGACGCGGCGGATGGTCTTGGGTGCGACGTGGTGCTGGCGGGCGAGGGCCTTGACGGCGATGCCGCCCCGGTAGGCCTCTACGACGTCGGCGGCGAGGGCGGCGTCGAGGGCGGTAGGGCGGCCGAGGGTTTCGCCGGAGGCCTCGGCGGCGGCGACGCCTTGGCGGGTGTTCTCGCTGATCATGTCGCGCTGGAACTCCAGCACTGCGGCGAGCACGGAGACCATCATCTTGGTGCCGGGGTCGTCTGAGGCAAGGTCGATGCCAGACAGCAGCCCGGATTCGACGCGCAGGTGCAGGCCGCGCCGGATGAGCACGGGGCGCAGGGCGAGGATGTCGGCCACGGAGCGGAACAGACGGGCGGCGTCGGCGATGCGGATGGTGTCGCCGACGGCGGCCTCGTGCAGGAGCCGGGTGAATCCCGCGCGATCCAGGGAGAGCTGGCGGCTGGAAGTGGCGGGGTCCTCATAAGTGAGGGCGCCGGCGCCCAGGAGCGTGGCCAGGGCGTGTCGTTGGCGGGTATCGGTCTGCTTGTCGGTGGAATACCGAAGGTAGATTCGGTCGGCCATGCCCGATCGTGCCCCTTCCCAGGTCGGCCGGGGTTGATTTCAGGAGTCCTACGCGGGGTTCTCAAGGGATGTCTGCTGCAGGTCGGCGGGAATTCGGTCGACGGCGATGGCGATTGCTTCGGCGGGTGTGGGGATCTGCATCGGGTCGGGGTCGTTGCGCCCTTCGCTGATGGTGTAGCCGCCGGCTCCTCGTGGTGCGTCAATCCAGACGAAGGGCCGGGAGAACGGGTAGTCGGGCGTGCTGGAGAAGCCCAGCGCCCAGTGGCTGGTGTAGGGGTAGAGCCGTCGCAGCCTGGGTTCGGCGTAGGCGGCCTCGATGAGGGCCTGGTATTCGGGCCAGTCGGCGTCGCGGGCGTCTTTGAGCATCCACTGCCACTCTGAGGCGATGATGTCGACGGGGTTGTTGTCGGGCACCTCGAAACGTCCGGTCAGGACGTCGAAGAGTGCGGCCTGCCCGATCTCCTCGAGGCTGGCTCCTTCGGCCCACCCGCGGATCACTTGAGGAAGCTCACGCAGATCCTCGGTGGCGCCGCAGATCATGAGCCTGTTGTTAGACGAGCCCCAGATGGTCCAGCGCCGTTCGTGATGCCACGCCGTGACGTAGGACGAGTGGCGATGCGGGATGAGGCTGGCGATCGTGGCATGGCGGAGTGGATCGGAGGGAGTGACGGCCAGGGGCAGGGACAGGCCCTGGCCGGCGGCTGCGGCGAGGAGTGCTGCGGCGAGGCTGCCATGGGCGGCCACGTCCGGGTAGAGGACAGCCGGGTCGGGTTCGCAGCTCATAAGATTCCGATCTGCTGCCCGTGTGGTGTTGCGGTAGCGGCCATCATAGGAGGCGAAAAGGGGAGGCGTAAGTCGGGATCGGATCCGATTGGATCGACGGCCCGTTCCAGCAGGTCGGGCACGGCATTCAGATCGGATCCGGCGAGGGGGCGGAGTCGACCGGTTGCGCCCCCACTTGTGATCGGACTATGGGGTGCCGGTTGGCTCGGGCCGCCAGGCATGCGTATCAGTTCGGCCGGGTCTGATCAGGTAGCTTCACGCCATGGTTGATGTTGCGACGCTGCGCGAGTTCCTCCGGTCGGAGTTGCCTGAGGCTCGGCCGGTTCTAGCTGCGTGGGAAGCGAAGGAGATCGCGGACGCCGCCGAGTACGACCATGAGCCGTTCCTCGACAACGTGTACGGGTTGATGTCCGAGGTTTTCTGGTGGGAGGTGTTCGAGCCTGCCATCTCCAAAACGGACGTCCCGGTGCTTGAACGCTGCTACGCAGTGACGGAAGCGCTCCTCACGTGTGACGATCCGTCGAACATGATCCGAGAATGCTTGATCATCCGAGTCCTCAAGTACCTGGACGCACAGTCTCCTGGGTACGCCTTCGCAGGCCCGGAGACCAGACGACTTCTCGAATCACCGTGAGCGGCAATGCTCGCCGAGCATCATCAGCAAACCGACATACTTCTGGCCATGACGGTCGAGAAGCGCAAGATCCTCGAGATCCAGCCGGGGCGCACCTGGCTGATCATCCTCGACGGACAGTGGGCCTACGAAGCGCCGCCCAACCATCACGCGGTGCCGCTCGGCAAGGCGTCCATCGGGCTGCTTCCTCTGGTCGAACGACCACGTGACGAGGTCGAATCCGAGGCTCGCGCGGAGCTCGGCCCCACTGACCCCGACCTTGCCGGACCGGTGCGATTCGTCATCAGCACCGGGTTGAGCGCATGGTCGGACCACTGGATCTCACACACGCTCCGCTGGGTGAGGCCCGAGGAGGCCGAACTGTTCGCTGACCTACTCCACAAGATCGCCACAGCTCAGACTGCTGCCTCTCAACGAACCCAGCACGCCGCCAGGAAGCTCCTGAAGGAGCAGGGACTCTGGAGACCGCTGCCCGACCGTTCAAAACGGGACGAGCTCAGGGGTTGAGAAGGAAGGTGGTGCCGGCCTCGTTCACCAGGGTCGGGCGGAGGGGCCGCCAGCCGTCGTCGAGCTTGGCAGTCTCGCCTTCGATGTCGACCTCGATGAAGCCGAAGAAGTTGATGTTCTCCCGGTGGCCGGGAGCGATGAACGACAGCAGTTCGTCGGGGACCTCACGGCCTTGGGCGCGCAGTTCCTTGATGCCCATCGCGTAGTACTCGGTCGTCCAGGTGATGACGGCGTTGGTGAGGATCGTGAGGCACCAGGACTGCTCGGTCTGGTCCTGCAGGTGCGGCCGGACCATGGCGCCCTGCTGCGCGTAGTGCAGGTCCCGGCGCAGCGCGTGCAGGGACTCGCCCTTGTTGAGCTGCCGGGAGATCTTCCGGCGGTACACCGGGTCCGACAGATACCGTCTCGACCGCCTCCCGGTCGACCAGGACCTCGATGGTGCGGACGTTGCGTTCGAAGTAGCCGGCGTCCTGGTATGCCTGGGCGAGGGTATTGGGTGTGATCTTGGCGTAGTGCTGAGTAGTGTCCGGCGACCGATGCCCCAACCAGGCTTGCAGCTCGAACAGCGTCATCGGCTCCTTGGCGTTGTAGAGCTGGGTGGCGATGGTGGAGCGCGCCCGGTGGCTGGTGATGTTGCCGCGGACGTCGCGGGTTGGGACACCGGCCTTGCCGCATAGCGACGGGATGATCGTCTTGTTGATGTAGGTGTTGGCGACCCGGCGTGCTCGGTAGGCGAACAGGAAGTCGACGCGTTCGCCGGTCTTGCGGTCCAGCATCGTCGGTTGCTCGGGGCGGATGGCTTGCCAGGCTTCGATGGCCTTGCCGAGGAGCGGGTCGACCGGCTTGGTGAACGCTGTCCCGGTCTTGTGCGTGGGGATGTCCAGCAGGCAGACGGCATCGCGGGCCAAGACCTCATCGGTGTCTCCGGCGATCGGCTGGTCGTCGTGTTGCCAGCGGACACAGCCGACGCGCAGCCGGGCGATTTCGTCGCTGCGCAGGCCGCTGAACAGCCAGGTCAGTGTGACCGCCCGGACCAGCTCCATCGGGTTGCACAGTCCGTAGGAGCTGATCGGGAACTTCGGGTTCGACGTTGAGGCCGGCCCAGAGCAGCTTGGCCCACACGTCGTCGTCGATCACTCGGGGGTTGGGGCCGATGAGCGCTTGGATGCTTCGGGGTGTTCGCAGTGCTGTGGCGGGGTCGAACCATCGGGGAATCTGTTCCCACTCGTGCAGGTCGCGAAAGAACGTCCTGGTCGCGGTGAGGTATCCGGCCTTGGTGCGCGGCGAGAGCGGTTCCCCTGCCCGCTTGACCAGCCCCGAGTGGCTGCGCTGGATGTAGTCGCCGATGGTCATCCGGTCGACGGCTGCGACCCATTCGGCGCAGAGCTCCCGGGTCCAGTGGCTCGGTTCGGTGACGGATCGGCGGGTACGCAGCCCCTGCACGCGCTCACCCCTGGCGCGACCGACCAGACGATTCCCTTGGTGACCGTGATGCCGCCGCGCACGAACGGCACGCCGTGCCGTACACAGGCCGCGTTGACCCAGAGGTCGATCTCCTTGGGCTGGTCGATCCCCGAGGCGACCACGTCAGGACGGGTCCTGTCGATGAGCTCGGCCAGCTGCTCGGCGCTCTCGATGCCCGTGTCGATCGCCTGGACCTCGATGGCGGGGTCGAAAGAGCGCACCCACGCCGCCGCCCGCTCGACCTTCCTGGCGCCGAGGTCCTCCCAGCGGTAGAGGTACTGCCTGGCGAAGTTGCGTACGTCGACGGTGTCCCTGTCGACCAGGGTCATCCTGCCGACGCCCAGCCCGCTGAGATGCGGGATCGTGTTGGAGTTGAGGCCGCCGGTGCCGAGCACCAGCACGTGCGACTCGCTCAACCGGCGCTGCAGGTCCTCGCGGCTGCGCGCCAGCGTCCCGAACGACTCGAAGAAGGCCAGATTGCTGAAGTAGCGCTCGGCTTCGGTGGCGTCGAGCCTGCCCAGGCGCTCGCCGTCCTCCAGCAGTCGCTCGGCGTCGAAGGACTCGACCGCGCCGAGCACGTCCTGGACGGGCAGCGACAGCTCGTCGGCGAGCTGGCTGACGGTGCGGCCGCCCTCGTACAGCAGGGCGAGCAGTTTCTCCACGTGGCCGTCGGGGTCGCTCACCATCAACTGGTCACGCGGGTCGTACACGAGGCGGAGCTCGTCGCCCGTTCGTTCCCAGGCGACATTCTTGAGTTGTGGCCGAATATGTAAAGGGTCACCTGCGACGCCGGCGCCGTTCATCGTTCCATCACTCCCCGAAAGCCCTTTTCAGAACGGCTTTCATGCTGGAATCGTGCCGCCGTACCCGGGAATTGTTCGGGAATTCATGATTCCGGCGTGCGCAGCCTACTCACGGCCGATCGGGAAAGTCGTTGGCGGTGCGCGCAACGTTCGTTGGCAATGGCGGCACAGACGGCACCTCGCGACCGCCCGCCCACTGCCTCGACAGTTGCCGGGCCGCGCGTTTCTCGCCACATATCGAGTAGGGTCTCCAAGCCCGAGATCATGTCGTGAGAGGTGCGGATTGGGACTCGTCACCCTGCACAGCACGGACCTGCCGCCCGGCGAACGCTTCGACTGGTGGTGCGATCTGATCAGCCGCGACGTGGCGCCCATCCGGGTCGCCAGCGGCCACGCCGCCGACTTCCGGGCCTCGGCGGGCGCGATCGACCTGGACGCCGTACAGCTGACGACCATGTCGTTCCCCGCGCTCAGCTCGGTGCGCACGCCGGCGCTGATCCGCCGCTCCGACCCCGAGCGGTACGAACTCGCCCTGATCGCCGGAAGCACGATGTGGATCTCCCAAGGCGGCAACGACACCCGGATGGCCGCCGGTGACCTGGTGATGTGGGACACCTCCCGGCCCTACGAGGGGGGCGCGTTCGACGGCCCGAGCCCGGCGCGGGCGATCATCGTGCATCTGCCCAAGTCCGAGCTGCCCTTGCCGTCCGGCAAGGTCGACGCGCTCGTGGCCGGCAGGATGCCCGCGGGCGGCGGCATCGGCGCGATCCTCGCCTCCTACCTCAAGACGCTGGTACGCGAGGCGTCGTCCATGTCCTTGCCCGACGTGAAGCGGCTCGGCGCCGCCACGCTGGACATGGCCCTGGCCTTCGTGGCCCATCGCCTGAACGCGCAGGACCGCCTGTCGCCCGAGACCCGGGACCTGGCTCTGATGGCGCGCATCCGCGAGTTCGTCGAGCACAACCTCGGCGACCCCGGCCTGACGCCGCACGCCGTCGCGCAGCGGCACCACATCTCCGTGCGTTACCTGCAGTTGCTGTTCCAGCGTCAGGGCACGACGCTGACCGCCTGGATCCGGCGCCGCCGCCTGGAACACTGCCGGGCCGATCTGGCCGATCCGAGGCTCGCCGGGCAGCCCATCAACGTCATCGCCGCACGCTGGGGTTTCCCCCGCGCCGCCGACCTCAGCAGGTCCTTTCGCGCGAAGTACGGCCTGCCGCCCAAGGACTACCGCCACGAGGCCCTCACCAGCGCAGTTGACCTCAACTCAGGTTGAGCTGGTGGGCTGTCCGCTGTCGGCCTTCGGACCACAGGAAGCGAACAGCATGGACACCTCCACAGAACCGTCCGAACATCCCGCCGCCGTGGATCGGGCTTCTCCGTTGACGCTTCCGGTGGTGCTGGTCAGCGTCGTGCTGGTGGCGATGTCCATCTCGGGAACCGCGGTGGCGCTGCCGAGCATCGGCCGGGATCTCGACGCGTCCGGGTCCCCGCTGCACTGGGTCGTCGCCGGATACAACCTGGCGTTCGCGGCCATGACGCTCGTCGCGGGATCGGCCGCCGACCGGATCGGCCGCCGGCGGGTGTTCGTCGCGGTGGCGCTGGTCTTCGTGGCCGGGTTCCTCGCGACGGCGCTGAGCCGGACGATCATCATCACCGACCTCGCCCGCATCGTCTCCGGCGTCGGCGCTGCCGGGCTCATGGCGGCCGGCAGCGCCATCCTCGCCTCAAGCTACGCCGGAGCGGCCCGCAACCGCGCCTTCGCCCTGATGGGCACCATGGCCGGCGTCGGCATCGCCATCGGCCCCACCCTGTCGGGCCTCTCCCGTACGTGGAAGAAGTAGCTTGAGGAACGTCGCCGAGCGATCGAGAAGCTCGAACACGAGCTCACCGGCTGCATCGGCTGCGGCTGCCTGTCGATGAAGGCGTGCCTGCTGCTCAACCCCGACGACGCCCTGCGCGACCGAGGCCCCGGACCGTACGGCTCCAGGAGACCGCCGCGTCCCCGTGAGAAGATTCCTCGACAGAACGGGTTAATCCCGGACGGAAAGGAAGCGATGTTCGCGATTTCCCTGGGCGACGACGGCGCCGAGCTGCGTCCGCTGGAGCCCTGGCGGGCCGAGGAGTTCCTGAACCACATGGACCGGGGACGCGAGTTCATCGGACGGTTCATCTCCCTGCCCGACCTCGTCACCGACCTGGAGTCGGCCCGGTCGGTGCTGCGGACGTACGCGGACAAGGCCGCGGCCGACATCGGGCGGATCTACGGCATCTGGGTCGACGGCAAGCTGGTCGGCGGCGTCCTGTTCCGGACGATGGACATCAAGCACGGCACCGCCGAGGCGGGCTGCTGGCTGGAGCCGTCGGCAGCGGGCAAGGGCCTGGTGACCAGGGCCATCCGCGTGATCATCGACTGGGCCGTCGAGGAACGCGGCATCCACCGCGTGGAGTGGCAGGCCGCGGCGGGGAACACGGCCAGCATCGCCGTGGCCCGGCGGATCGGGATGACCCGGGACGGCGTACTACGCGAAAGCTACCCGCACCGGGGCGAACGGCACGACGTCGAGGTCTGGTCGGTGCTCGCCCCGGAATGGCGAGCCGACCGCCAGAAGACCTGAACCACCGGGCGGCGCCCTCACGCACGCTCGCGCGGTGCCCCGGCACCCGCAGCCGTCCGTTCCGCGACCCCCCAGAACCATTCGATCTTGGCCGTGTTCCTGCGCCCCTCGATCCATTCGCCGAAGATCCGGCGTTCGACGAGGTCGCGTACGGCCTCGTCGAGCACGGCCGGCTCCACCGCCAGGACCTTGACCAGCAGGTGCCCGCCCTCCACCGGGAACGGCCCGGCGATCGTCCCCGGAACGGCCCCGAAGATCCGCTCGGCCGTCTCCCCGTCGAGGTCGCCCCGGTGCAGGGTGGCGAACACCTCGCCCGGACGGGCGCTGCCGTCGGCGAACGCCCGCTCCACCGCGTGGAGGAACCCGTCCGCGTCGGGCACGGCCGGTTCGGTGACGAACACCGCCCGCGCGAGGCGGTCACCGTCCAGCTCCGCGCCGTGTTCGGCGAACCAGTCCTCGACCCGTCCCGCGGCCACCCGCGAGCGGAGTGCGGCGACGGCGGCCTCAAGGGCGACCAGCTCCTCCAGCTCCTGGTGGGAGATGCGGTTGCGGTCCATCCAGGCCCGGGTCGCCGCGCCGGTCAGCAGGCCGCGGGCGCGGCGGAAGGCGTCCATCGCCTCCTGCAACGCGGTGTCGCCCAGCGGTTCGCGGGCCTCCGCCAGTTCCTCGCGTACGAGGCTGTCGGCGACGAGCCGGTCGGACAGCGCGGACTCGTCCCAGATGAAGTCCAGGCAGGCGATCGCCCTGGCCACCGGCGTCTCGATGCCGTTGACCCGGAGCAGCAGGTGCTCGCCCGCACGGTGCACGCCGCGCAACGGCCACGGCAGGGCCCGGTCGGCACACCAGGACAGCGAGATCGTGGCGCCGTCGCCGTCCTTGATGAGCAGGGCGTGCTGCAAAGATCCGTCGAACTCCTCGCGCTGGGCGACCAGTCGCGTCCGGGCCTGTGGGTACGCCGCGCGGAACCCGTCCAGGCCGCCTTCGGGCATACCCGAGCTGAGCAGGCCGAGCAGGTCGGCGAGCATCGGCCCGTACGTCATCGTCTCACTCCGCTCTTGAGCAGTTCGGCGATCGCCGTGCTGATCGGCAGGCCGGTCGCGTCCTCGATCCACAGGAACTGGCCGTTCGGGTTGATCTCCAGGAAGACGTGGCGGCCGTCCGGCGTGAGGATCAGGTCGATCGCGCCGTAGGACAGCCCGAGCCGCTCGACCAGCTCCAGGCAGCGCCGGGAGACCTCGCCGGGCAGGTCGTGCGGCAGCACGGGGGTGGCCCCCGGGTCGTAGTGCCGCCAGTCGTACCGGGTGTGGTTGCTGACCTGGGAGTGGATCTCCGCCGCGAAGAGCTCGCCGCCCACCACCGTCACCCGCACCTCGACCCGCTTGGGAACGTACGCCTGGACGATGACCGGGCACAGGCGCAGGGCGTCGGCATGACCGAGGTCCGCCGGGGTCACGGGCGCCGCGAACCGCCCGAACCGTTCACCGTCCGCCTCCAGCTGATTGCCGTGCACGGGCTTGGTGATCACCCGGCCCTCGTGCCGGTCGTAGAAGTCGAGGAAGGACTCGGGATCGTTCGTGATCAGCGTCGCGGGCAGTTCGAAGCCCAGCTGCCTGGCCACTTCGAGCTGGTACGGCTTGCGCCCCGCGCGGTCGATGACCGGTCTGGAGGCGGGGACCTTGAGGCACCCCAGGCCGTCCCAGAGGCTCTCGGCCATGACGCGGCACTCCTCCTCGACGTGGTCGCGGGCGACGGTCAGAGGGTGGGCCACCGGATTCCCGGGGCGGCGGTACCAGATCGCGGTCAGCTCGTCGAGGACGAGACGGCGGCCGCCATGCCCGAGGGTCCGGACGGTCGAGCCGTCGCCCGGATGACCGATCTCCAAGGTGGCGGCGGCGGGGAACCGCGCGGGGTCGAAGACGGTGACGTCCGCCCCGGCGAGCGCCCCCATGACACGTTCGGCGTGCTCGTCACCGCCGCAGGTCAGTACGAGGATCATCAGTGTGGTTCCGGTCGGGGGCGCGACCTGGGCCGCGCCCCCACGGCGTACTAGTTGCTGTCGCCGGAGGTGTGCGAGTGGCCACCGTGGATCACGATGACCTGGCTCTTGGCGCCGCCGTTCACCTGGAGCAGCTGGCCCTCGTCGAGCTCAGCGCCCAGGGCCGCGATGTCGTCGATGCTGGTGCGAGTCTTCCCCATGTTCATCCCGCCCTTTTCGTACGCATGGGGAGCCGGATGCGCCCCATCGCGTGGAACACGTTAGGGAGAGGGCACGGGAGGCGTCGTCCGTCGTGTGGATGATCAGCTGTCATCCTGGGGGCGGAGCGGCGGCAGGCCTCTCACCACATGTGTGGCCGACGAGCGGAAGGACGACGTCGTCGACGATGGAGGCGATCGCGTCGTCGGCGACCGGGAGGCCGTAGCGGATCGCCTCGTTGCGTACCAGGTCGAACGGCAGCCGGAGCACGCGCGCGGGGACGTCCGCGGTGCGGATCTCGCCCCGCTCCGCCGCGCCGGCGAGGATCGCGGCCATCGTGTCCCCGGTCGTGGACCGCGCGATCCACGCGCGTACGGCGGCGGTGGCGTCCGGGTCGCGGGCCGTCTCCGCGAGCAGCCCGGCCAGCACCTCGCCCCGTACGGCGCCGAACCCGTTGACGGCCTGCCGCAGCAGCTCGACCAGGTCCGAGCGCAGGCTCCCGGTGTCCGGCGCCGCGACGACGGGCGGGGCGGCGCGTTCCATGGCCGCGAGCGCGAGCTCGGCCCGGGTGAGCCAGCGCCGGTTGAGCACCGGGCGGCTGGTGCCGGCGCGGGCGGCGACCGCCTCGAACGTCAGCCTGGCGTAGCCGGCCTCCTGAAGGACCTGCCAGGTCGCGTCGAGGATGGCGTCGTCCAGCCGCTGTCCGCGCCGCCGCGTGGCCGTCATCGAATCACTCCTTAAGATGCGCTTCGCATCTTATGCGTGTTACCGTGCTTGCGGTAATTAGATGCACTGCGCATCTTAAGCAGGCGACGATTCGCGTGGAGGACCGACCATGACGGAACACACCACCGACGCGCTGCCCGGCCTGCCGACCGTCAAATCCTGCCCGTACCTCCCGGCGGACGGCTACCGACCGTCCCGCCGGCCCGGCGGGGACGCCGGGACGAAGGTGCGGCTGCCCGACGGGCGCGAGGCGTGGGCGGTGACCGGATACGCCGAGGGCCGCGCCCTGCTGGCCGACTCCCGGCTGACCGCCGACCGCACGCACCCGGGCTCACCTCTGCCGCTGCCGGACGTACCGGGCCCGCGTACCAGGCCGATGTTGCTCGGCGCCGAAGGAAAGGAACACCAGCGCCAACGCAGGGCGCTGATCTCGGCGTTCACCGTCAGGCGCGTCACGGCACTGCGGCCCAGGTTCGAACAACTCGCGAACGACCGGCTCGACACCCTGCTGGCCGCCGGCCCGCCCGCCGACCTGGTGTCCGGCTTCGCCCTGCCGGTGCCCTCGCTGGCGATCTGCGAACTCCTCGGCGTCCCGTACGAGGACCGTGCCTTCTTCGAACGGCAGGCCAGGCTCCGGCACGACCCCGAGCACGCCCCTCAGGCCATGGCAGAACTCAGCGGCTACCTCGACGCGCTGGTACGGACCAAACAGTCGCACCCCGGCGACGGGCTGATCGACGACCTGCTCGCCCACCAGGTGAACCAGGGCACGATCGACCGGGACGAGGTCGTCGGGCTGGCTCTCATCCTGCTGATCGCCGGACACGTCACCACCTCCGGCATGATCTCGCTGGGCACCCTCGCGCTGCTCGAACACCCCGACCAGCTGGCGGCCGTCCGCAGCGGCACGCTCGCGCTGCCCGGCGTCGTCGAGGAGCTCCTGCGGTACGTGTCCAGCGAGGGCCTGCTCCCTCGCGTGGCGATCGAGGACGTCGAGATCGGCGGGCGGCTCATCCGCGAGGGCGACGGCGTACTGATCGTCACCTCCGTCGCCAACCGCGACGAGAGGCTGCTCGACCGCCCCCTGGAGCTGGACGTGCAGCGGCCTGCCGGGCAACATCTGACGTTCGGCCACGGCATCCACCAGTGTCTCGGGCAGAACCTGGCCCGCGCCGAACTGGAGACGGCCTTCCGCGCCCTGTTCACCCGCATCCCCTCGCTCACCCTCGCCGTACCCGCCGGCGAACTGACCACCACGCGCGGATCGGGCCTGACGAGGCTGCCCGTCACGTGGTGACCACCGGCTCGCTAGGCGTTCCGGCTGGGATCGGAGCCGTTCTGCTGAGCGATCTGCGGCATGTCCAGAGCCCTGACCTTGAGGATCTCCGACCCGTACTCCTCCTTGAGGCTCTCGAACTGCCGGCGGAACTCCGCGAACCGCCGGCGCAACTGCGTTCCGGACAGTTCCGCCGAGTCGGTGACGTAGTCCCGGAGAGCCTTCTGTAGTTTGACCGCCTGCTGGTGGCCGAGGTGAGCCTTCTCGCGGTCATGCCCGAACTGCTGGAAGAACTGGCCGACCGCCGCGACGAGCCCGAGCGTGGCGGTCAGCCAGGGCGGGGCCTGCACGGCCACGGTGAACGTGGTTCCGATCGCGGACAGGCCGGAGACCGCCGCCGCGATGTTGTACCGGATCCAGGAGCGGTGGGCCGTCCGGGCGACCCATGCGATGTGACCGTTGGTCCAGGTCACGTACTGCTCGTGTTCCGGAGGTAAGCCGGGTGGAGGCGGGTACCGCGGATACGCTCTCGGGTCGGACCTGTTCTCCTCTGTGAGAAGCAGTCTGAGCAGCAGGGGGATCCCTGTGAACTGAAGGGCGACGAAGAAGGCTGTGGCCCCCAGGGGGCGACGGACGTTCATGGGGGCTCCCTCGTGATCGACTCACCGTAGGTGCGGCCTCGCTCCCATGGTGACCCGCGTCATGCCCCCGGCGTGGACGGGGTCGGCGACCAGAGTCCGGCCGCGGTTCCCTCCTCGACGTGCTTGCGGTACGTGACGACCTTGCCGTGGATGATCTCCAGGCTGTCCGTCAGGTCGGCGATCCTGTCCTGGACGGTTCTCTCGTGCTCCTCCAGGAGCGCGAGCCGCTCCGCCTCGTTGCCAGGACCGGATCGGACGAGCCGGGCGAACGCCTTCAGGGTGGCGATCGGCATGCCGGACTCGCGTAGCCGGTTGCACAGCAGGAGCCACTCCACGTCCGCCGAGTCGTAGACGCGTTGTCCTCCGGCCGTACGCGGAATCGGGCGGAGGAAGAGCTCCTCACGTTCGAAGAACCGCAGGGCGTGCACGCCCAGGCCGGTCGCCTTCGCGACGTCTCCGATGGAAAGGCCGTCCGCGTGCCTGCTCATGCTCCACCGCCATAGCTTGACCTAGATCGCACTCTAGATTCTACCGTCGCGTCCATGGCAATCACGCAACACAAGATCGGCTCGGGGTTCGACGCGCACAGCACGGCGGACGACGTCCTCGCCGGCATCGACCTGACCGGCAAGAACGTCCTGATCACCGGCGGTTACTCAGGTCTCGGGCTGGAGGCCACGCGGGCGCTCTCCCGCGCCGGGGCGCACGTCGTCGTGCCCGCCCGCCGTCCCGCCACGGCGGCACAGGCGTTGTACGGCATCCCGCGCACGGAGGTGCACGAACTCGACCTGGCCGACCCCGACAACATCCGCATGTTCAGCGACCGGTTCCTGGAGACCGGCCGGCCGCTCGACATCGTCATCGGCAACGCGGGGGTCATGGCGTACCCGGACACGCTCATCGGGCCGGGCTGGGAACCGCACTTCGCCATCAACCACCTCGGGCACTACGCCCTGGTCAACCGCCTGCGCCCGGCCCTGGCCGGGGCGCGGGTGGTGTCGGTCGCCTCGTCCGGGCACTTCCTGTCGGACATCCGCTGGGACGACCCGCACCTGCGGCACGGCTACGACCACTGGCTCGCCTACGGGCAGTCCAAGACGGCCAACGCCCTGTTCGCGGTCCATCTCGACGCCCTCGGGGCGGCCGATGGCGTACGTGCCTTCGCGGTGCACCCGGGCAGCATCCTCACCCCGCTGCAACGGCGCATCCCCCGCGAGCAGCAGATCGCCCAGGGCTGGATCACCCCGGAGGGCCGCCGGGCCGACGGCTTCAAGACCCCGGCGCAGGGTGCGGCGACGGCCGTGTGGGCGGCCACCTCACCCCTGCTCGACCAGTACGGCGCCGCCTACTGCCAGGACTGCGACATCGCCGAACCCGCGACCACTGACGACATGCTCGTCGGCGGCGTCAAGCCGTGGGCGATCGATCCCGGTTCCGCGTCCCGGCTGTGGGCTCTGTCCGGCGAACTCACCGGGCTGGATCGTTTCTCCTGACGCAGGGGGCGCGGCGGCCGGCGGGTCAGCGCCTGCGCGGTTTCTCCCTCGGGGTCGAGGGGGCCTGTCGCGGCAACGACGGTCTCGTCAGCGGGGCCGTCAACGGCCCCAACCAAGGCGGCTTCCCCGCCCGCGCCGCCGCCCCCGTCCCCGCCCTCGACCCATCGCCGCCGCCGCCGGAGGGATCCGTACCGTCGAGGGACAACGTGCGGCCCTTGAAGGTGGGGTGCCTGGACTCCCAGTAGCGCCAGCCCTCCACCCTGGCGGGCACGTTGGCGATGCCCGCGGCGACCCTGACCTCCCGGCAGGTGCCGAGCACCGACCAGGCCGACCAGCCGATGCGGTAACCGAAAACTCGGTACCACATATTGCCATACATCCCCTTACTAATAGTCCGGCTGTATTCATGCCCGGTGAAAACCATATGCCGCTCTTCGAGGTGCGGGACCCCCATCTTGCGTAGATTGCGAACCAGATCTCCGGTCGTGATCGAGACCTGGTGCTCGTTCTCCGTCTCCCGGAACGCCCTCACCTCGTATTCGCGGGTCACCGTCACCGTGATGGTCCCGCCGGGACCGTCAATGTAGCGGGTGCGGGGGATGAAGAAATTTCTCGGCGAGAGCTGATGGATTTTGAAGAAAGTGCGCTCGCCACATGGTCCGTCGTCGTCCGCATGTGCCGCCGGGACCATGCTGAAGACGAGGGCCGTCGAGAGCGAGCCGCGTAGGGCTGCCCGTCTCGTGGTCCGCCCAAGGCGACATGCCGTCGATCGGAAGGGAATGGTGTCGGCTTTTGCTCGCATATCGAGTGTGAACATGTACCGTTCCTTTCGGAATGCAGCCCGTAGTCGCTATCCGAACCCATAGACCGGAATGCGGCCTTTTCCGCACGCCGAGCAGGGCATCTAGACCGGTACGATGTTTACACTTGCCACGAATCAACTCATCGACGCCACACCGAAACCCATTCCCGGTGACCGGCAAGATTCAGTTGCAGAAGTGCCATGGCGCAGGAATGCGCACCTAGGAGAACCAGCTTCCGCCGAGCTCCTGGATGGCCCTGCTGCCCTTGGGCACCAGCAGCGCCTCGCTCAGCACGTTGTTGACGCTCT
This sequence comes from Nonomuraea sp. WAC 01424, assembly GCF_003947315.1. Classification (NCBI taxonomy): domain Bacteria; kingdom Bacillati; phylum Actinomycetota; class Actinomycetes; order Streptosporangiales; family Streptosporangiaceae; genus Nonomuraea; species Nonomuraea sp. WAC 01424. The sequence continues at coordinate 59,105 of NZ_QHHZ01000029.1, read as the reverse complement.
TGGGGTCGTTGAGCAGGGCGAACAGGAAGAACATGCCGCCACTCGCCGTACGGAAGCCGAAGACGGCGCCGTAACTGGCATATCCGACGTACATCCCCTTGTTGACCTCGGGGAACGCCTTGCGGCTGTAGTTGTTCCTGGCCAGGCGGTAGCCGGAGTCGCCCTCCTTCTTCTTCTCCCCGTTCCAGAAGTTCCGGTACTCCTCGGCCACGGCTCCCGCCACGGCGTTGTCCATGTCGGTGACGTAACCGTCGGCGTCGAGCAGCGGCTTGGGCATCTGCTGCCCCCAGTGCAGCGGGGTCACGACGGCCAGCCTGAAGGACTGCCCGGGGGAGCGGAAGAACGCGAGCACGTGCGGGCGGCTGTGTCCCTTGGTGTCCTTGTAGGTCGCCTTCGCGATGAACCAGTCACCGATCGCCGGCTGCCGTTCCGGCCTGGGCAGATAGAGCGTCGGGGTGCCGGTCGGGTTGATCGGCTTGTGCTCCGGCTTCCATCCGAGGTCCTCACGGCTGCGTTCGAGCACGCCCTCGTGCAGTGCCCCCTCGATGAACAGGGCGTCGAGGCGGGCGTTCGACCGCCACCACTTGCGCTTCCTGAGCATCGCGTTGTAGTCGTCCACCCACTTCCGCATGGCGTTCCGGGCCTGCGGGACGGTCAGGGCCGCCCTGGTCGCGGAGGGAGCGGGGGTGGTGCTCGTGGTGGGCGAGGCGGTGGGCGAGGGAGGCGGCGAGGTGGTCGGGGTTCGGGTCGGTGCAGGTGCGTCGAAGGGCCGCAGCGGCAGTCCGGGGAGCGCACCGCAACCGGCCAGGCTCAGTACGAGAGCCACGATCAGCGGTATTGCGCGCACCGACAACGCCCCCAAGACAGTGCGAAGACATGACAAAAGACAACATATCGGATTTGATCTACCGAACCTCCGCCGGCCGTGGTCGTGAAGAACCTCAAGGGTTGGCGGGGAGGGTGATCCAGTCCAGTGCCCAGCGGTTGAGGTCGAGCAGGACCAGGCCGAGCGCGGCACCCTTCTCGGTCAGCCGGTAGTCGACCCGTACCGGAGTGGTGGCCTGCACGACCCGCTCGACGAGCCCGTCGGCCTCCAGATCCTTCAGGCGTTGCGACAGCAGCTTGTCGGTCATGCCGGGTACGGCCGCCGCGATGTCGCTGAACCGCGTGGCCCCGCCGAGCAGCGCACGCAACACCGTCGCGGCCCAGCGGCGCCCCAGAGTGTCCATCGCCGCGGCGTAGTACGGGCAGTACGGCCGGATGTCGTCCGGGTCCAGCTGGCGATGTGACATGACTCACCTTCCCGACTTACTATCTTTTCGATAGCTTCTCACCTATTGATAGTAGCTTATCGACAAGGAGCAAGCATGGTGAGCACAACCGCGCAGCCATCGTACGAAGTGTGGGTATCAGGACAGATCCCCACGAGCGGCACGCTTCCCACCGGCGCGCCACAACAGTGGTCGCCGCTCTCGACCACCCTCATCCAGGGCGCGAGAGACGCGATCCTGGTCGACCCGCCCTTCACCGTCGAGCAGACCCGGCAGGCCGGCGACTGGGTCGAACGTTCCGGCAAGAATCTGACCCACATCTACATCACCCACGGTCATGGTGATCACTGGTTCGGCGCGGCGCTGCTGGCCGAGCGTTTCCCGGGAGCGACGGTCGTCGCCACCGAGGGCACGATCCGGCTGATGCACGCCTCGATCAGCGGGCGGCGCCGGTCGTTCTGGGAGAATTTGTTCCCCGGGCAGCTTCCCGACCTGCGGGTGACCGCCCAGCCGGTGCCGGCCGAGGGGCTCGTGCTCGAAGGGCACGGGCTGCATCCGATCGAGGTCGGCCACAGCGACGGCGACGACTCCACCGTGCTGCACGTGCCGGTGCTCGGCCTCGTCGTCGCGGGTGACGTCGCGTACAACAACGTGCACCAGTACCTCGCCGACGGCGGGTTCGACGGCGGCGTGGACACCTGGCTCCAGGCCATCGAGACGGTACGCGCCCTGCGGCCCACGGCCGTGGTGGCCGGGCACAAGGATCCAGACCGCCCGGACGATCCACGCATCCTTGACGAGACCGCCGAATACCTGCGTACCGCCCTCGAAGTGGTCGCCGCCAAGCCCACCCCTCAGGCGTTCTTCGACGAGATGACCCGGCGCTACCCGGACCGCCTCAACCCGGGCACCGTCTGGCTCAACGCGCAGCGGCTGGCATGATGCGCGCCGTACGATTCCACGAGTTCGGCGGCCTCCAGAACCTGCGGATCGACCAGGTGCCGCGGCCGACGCCCGGCGACGCCGAGGTGTTGATCCAGATCACCCGGGCCGGGGTGAGCCCGCTCGACGACAAGGTCCGCAACGGTGTGCTGCCTCCGTCGATGCGCAAGCCGCTGCCGCTGGTCCCCGGAGCCAGCGCCGTGGGCCGGGTGATCGACCCCGGCGCCTCCGGACACGCGCCCGGGACCCGCGTCCTGCTGTGCGGCTGGGGCTACGGTACGAAACTCGACGGCACGTGGCGTGCGGAGGCGGCCGTACCGTCCAGCCACCTCGTCCCCATCCCCGAGCAGGTCGACGATGACGAAGCCGCGGCTCTGGCGGCCGGTTCGGGATATCTGACCGCCTGGCTGGCGCTCACCAGGGTCGCCCGCCTCCGGCCGGGGCAGGTCGTGCTGGCACCCGGCATCTACGGCGCGGTGGCCTCCGCCGCGGCACAGGTGGCCCCGCTCCTCGGCGCCTCCAAAGTCATCTCCACCGCCCGCGGCGCCGACCGTCTCGCCGCGATCCCGCAGGCCGACAGTCTCGCCGTCATCGACCTGGAGACCGAGACACTGGCCGCCGGCGTCGCCCGGCTGACCGACGGCGCCGGCGTGGACGTGGTCCTCGACGGTCTCGGCGGCGACCTCACCGGTCAGGCACTCGGCGCGCTGCGGCAGGGCGGGGTCGTGGTGAGCATCGGGTACACGGCCGGCACCAAGGCGTCCGTCGACGTCACCGACCTGATCTGGAAGACCGCCCGGCTCGAAGGATTCCTGTTCACCGCGTTCGCCCAGCGGGAACTCGCCGACACCTACGGCACCCTGCTCGGGCATCTGGCCGAAGGCGCCCTGCGACCGGCGGTCGACCGGGTCTACCCGCTGGAACAGGCCGCCGAGGCACAGCGCCGGGTCGTCGAGGACCGCCCGCTCGGCAGAGTCTTCCTCGACCCTCAGGCGTAGAGGCAGAACACCCTCAGGGCGGGGTCGGGCCTCACGGTGGGAACCGGTCGGCCTCGGGCGGGCAAGTAGGGGTGTTCCATCCGTGAGCCGAGAGGCCAGAGCATGTCAGATACGAGCCCCGCCGATTCCGCCGTCATCGAGCGGTCCCGGCAGGAGCCCGAGGTCTTCGGGGAGATCTTCCGCAGGCACGCGGCCGAGATCAAGAGATTCGTCGTCCGCCGCCTCGGGCTCGACGGCGACGAGGACGTGGTGGCGGAGACCTTCCTCGCCGCCTTCCACCAGCGTGGTCGCTACGACCTGGCCAGGCACGATGCTCGCCCCTGGTTGTACGGCATCGCCACCAACCTCATCGGCCGCCACAAGCGCACCGAGGCCAGACAGCTGAACCTGCTGGCCCGTACCGGCGTGGACCCGGTCACCGAGCCCTTCACCCCGCGCAGCGACGAGCGGCTGAGCGCCCAGGCCGTACGGCGGCGCCTGGCCGCCGCGCTGGTCGCGCTGCCCGCCGGGCACCGCGACGTGCTGCTCCTGGTGACCTGGGGCGGCCTCAGCTACACCGAAGCCGCAGAGGCGCTCGGCATCCGCGTCGGAACGGTCCGCTCGCGTGTCAACCGCGCCCGTACCAAGATCCGCGAGGAACTGGGCGGGACCGACCCCACTGCACTCGTCATCGAGGAGGTTCGCCATGGATGAGCTGGCCCAGATCAACGACTTCCGCTCCGAGGTGCCCGTGCAGGGGGACCTGCGGGCCGAGGCGGAGCGCCTGATGGCCGCCATGTCGGCGCCGGCCCGTACCGACGCCCGCCGTCCCGGCTTTCACCGCCTCGGACTGCGTGCCGCGCTGGCGGGAGGTCTGGCGGCCGCGGTGGGAGTGGCGGTGTTCGTGGTGCAGAACCAGCCCGCCCCGACGCCACCCCCGCCGATGATCCGTACGGTCGCGGCCGTGGAGGTGCTGACCCGGGCGGCCGAGCACGCCGGCAGCCGTCCGGAGCTGCATCCCAGGCCCGGCCAGTTCCTCGTCTACGAGTCGCAGAGCATGGACACGTCCGGAGGGAGCGACGGGATCTGGCTGTCGCGCTCCAAGCGCACGATCTGGCTGCCGGTCGAGGGCAGCGCGGTCGGGGGAGTGCTGCAGGAGGAGGTCCTGGCGCCGTTGCCGTACCCGGGGCACACGCTGCCACCGGCCGCGCGGAAGGAGGCGCCGACGGGCAGGCCCGGCCGTCCCGATCGGGCGGCCGACTTCGACGACCGAGCCGAGTTCCTGCGCAACGACTACGCCTACGTCAGCAAGCTGCCGACCGACACCGAGGGCATGCGCAGGCACCTGTACACGCAGGTGCCCGACGACAGGCTGCGGAACTACGAGGCGTGGAACCGGGTCGGCGGGCTGCTCGACGAGTCGTACCTGCCCGCCGCGCAGCGGGCCGCGCTGTTCCGCGCGGCGGCCACGATTCCCGGGGTGGTGACGGTGCGGGAGGCCCAGGACGCCGCGGGCCGCGAGGGCATAGCCGCGGCGATGGTGTCGCCCATGGGGGTCAGGGAGGAGTACATCTTCGACCGGAAGACCTACGACTATCTCGGCCGCCGGGGGGTGGTCGTGGACGCGAAGCTGGCCGATGCCCCGGTGGGGAGCGTGGTGTCGTCCAGCGCCCAGTTGCGGGTGAGCGTCGCCGACGACGCGCCGAACGTGGAGTAGACCGCGTTCGGGCGTCGTCGGAGAGGCGTCAGGTGGCGAGGGTGGCCACCGGGTTCAGGTCGTAGGTGCGGGCGTAGCCGTTCTCGGTGCCTACGAGCAGGTCGACCACGTCGAAGTAGCGGTCCCAGAAGGGGGTCTCGCGCAGCGCGTCGATCAGCAGCCGGTACGCCTCGTGGTCGTCCGCCTCCCAGACCCATACGTCGGTGACCCGCGCCGAGTAGAACTCCGTGTCGTAGAAGCGGGACCGGACACCCCGGGTACGGGCCTCGATCACCGGGACGACCTGGGTGGTGAAGGCCTGGACGCGTTCGGCCACGGTCATCGCCAGCCACTCGGGCGTGGTCTTGACCAGCATGAACGCGGTGACAGGCGGCACGGTCCGGTCAGCGGGCATCGACGACCTCCGGGACGGCGAGGACGGCGGGCTTGAGGGTCCGCGCGCACCACTGCGCGAATCCGGTTGCCGGGATCGCCTGCGGCGCGCGGTCGACGCCCGCGTCCAGGCCCTGGTCCTTGGCGCGCTTCATGTCGACGATGCCCTCGACGAACACCTCGTCGAGCCCATAACAGAGCAGGGTGGACCGCAGCTCGTCGAGCGGCTGGCGCCGGTAGCGGACCGGACGGCCCAGTTCCTCGGTCATGATGCGGGCCAGGTCGTCGGGCGACAGGTCCTGCGGGCCGAGCACCGGGACGCTGCCGACGCCGGTCCAGGAGCGGTCCAGCAGCAGCCCGGCGGCCGCCGTGGCGATGTCGGCGACGGCCACCAGCGGGGCCGGGCGGTCCGCGGCGACGGTGTCGGTGAAGACGCCGTCCTCGCGGATCGAGCCGGCCTCCTCCAGCAGGTTCTCGTAGAAGGACGGGCAGGCCAGGGCGCGGTAGGCGACGCCGGAGCCGGCGATCAGGTCGTCCATGGCCAGGGAGGCGGTGACCAGCCCGGCCCGGTCGGCCAGTGGGGTGCCGCGGCCGAGCGCCGAGACGCCGACGACGTGGCCGACGCCGAGGGCGGCGAACGCCCGCGCGGCCGGGCGGGTGAAGCCGCTGAACGCCTCGTCGGGCGTGGCCGAGGCGTCCGGCGGCACCAGCCAGAAGACGGCGTCGGCCCCGGTGAAGGCACGCTCGACGGTCGCGGCGTCGCCGTGCGAGCCGGTGATCACCTCGACCCGTCCGCGCACGGCCTCGGGGAGCCGGGCGGGATCGCGTACGACGACGCGCACCTCCTCTCCGTGTGCGGGCGCGGCCTCGACCAGCAGCGACAGCAGCCGCCTGCCGATGTTCCCGGTGGGAGCGGTAATGACGATCATGAAATCCTCGTGTCCGTGTCGGATCTGTACGGTCCTTTCGATCGTGCCGACCCGCCCCGTATTGCCACAATGGGAACTTCAGCATGCAATAATTGCGCGAAATGGAATGATGCCGGTGAGCAGCACAGATCCAAACCTCGACGCCAACCTCGCCGTCGCCCTCGACGCCCTGCTGACCGAGCAGAGCGTCACCCGTGCCGCCGCGCGGTTGCACACCTCGCCCGCGGCGATGAGCCGTACCCTGGCCCGGCTGCGCCGGGTGCTCCAGGACCCGCTGCTGGTACGGGCGGGACAGGCGATGGTGCCCACTCCCCGCGCCGAGGCCCCCCGCGTCGAGGCCGCCGCGGTGGTACGCCGGCTGGAGGCGTTGCTCACCCCGAGCGGCGGGATCGACCTGGCCGCGCTGCGGCGCACCTTCACCGTCCAGACCTCCGACCTGGTCGGCGCGGCGCTGGCGCCGGGGCTGCTCGCGCTGGCCCGGCGCCGGGCGCCGGGCGTCTCGCTGCGGGTGCTGGCCGAGGAGTGGGAGGCGGGCCCGGCGCTGCGCGAGGGCCGGATCGACCTGGAGATCGGGGCCATCGACCACGTGGACCCCGAGACCCGGGTCGAGGAACTGGTCACGCTGCGGATGGCGGCCGGCGTCCGGGCCGGGCACCCGCTCGCCGAGGGAACCCTGACGCCCGCCCGGCTGGCCGCGGCCGAGCACGTCGCGGTCAGCCGCCGAGGCCGCTTCACCGGCCCGCTGGACGCGGCCCTGGCCGAGCAGGGGCTCAGCCGGCGGGTCAGCGCGGTCCTGCCCGGCCATCTGGCCGCGATGGCGCTGGCCGCGGTCGGCGACGTGGTCTGCCTGGTGCCGACCGCGCTGCCGGGCGAGCCCCCTTCGCCGCTCGGCGACGCGGCGTACGCGCTGGGACTGCGCCTGCTGGACATCCCGCTGCCGCTGCCGCCGCTGACGATCGGCATGGCCTGGCACCCGCGCCACACCGCCGACGGCGGCCACCGGTGGTTGCGTGGCGCCGTACGCCGGGTGCTCCGTCCGGCCCCGGAGGAATGACCGGTACGGAGGTCAGGCGACGGCGAGTCCCCGGTCGTCGAGCCTGGCGGCCAGGCCGAAGACCGCATGGACGTCGGGGTCCTGGAACACCGAGTTCCGGGTGATGCCCTGGTCGGTGACGGTGAAGATCTGGAGTGTGTGCAGGACGTATCCGCCGCCGACGCGCTGGTAGGCGGCGAATCCGGGCTGGCCGCCGTTGGCCGTGACCTCCTTGAGCAGCCAGTCCTTCCCGGCCGCGCTGAAGACCCACTCCATGAACAGGCCGTAATTGGCGCGGCCGGAGAACCAGTTGAGCATCGGCGGCATCTCCATGACGACGTCCTCGGCGAGCAGCCGCTTGAGGCCCTCGACGTCGGCGAGCTCGAACGCCTTCATGTAGCGTTCGAGCCAGGCGCGCTGCTCGGCCGCCGACGGCTCGCTGACCCGTTCCTGCCGGACCCCGGCCTCCTTCATCCGGCTACGCGCCCGTTGCAGGGAGCTGTTCGCCGACACGACGGTGGTGCCGAGGATGTCCGCCGTCTCGGCACCGGAGAAGCCGAGCACCTCACGCAGGATCAGCGCGCCGCGCTGGCGGGCCGACAGGTGTTGCAGGGCGGCGGCGAACGCCAGGCGCAGGCTGCCGCGGTCGATCACGGTCCCCGCCTGGTCGCCCGCCGCCGGCGCCGAGTCCGGGAACGGCTGGAGCCAGGCGGCGTGCTCCCCCTGGACGAAGGGCGCGAGCGGATCGGACGCGGCCACCGTGCCCGACGGCAGCGGACGGCGACCACGTGCCTCCAGGGCGGTCAGGCAGACGTTCGTCGCGATCCGGTAGAGCCAGGTACGCATCGAGCTGCGAGTGTCGTCGTACTGCTCCCGCGCCCGCCACGCCCTCAGGTACGTGTCCTGGACCAGGTCCTCGGCGTCGTGGGCCGAGCCGAGCATCCGGTAGCAGTACGCCAGCAACTCCGTCCGGTACGGTTCGACCAGGCGATCGAAGCCTTCTGCCACCGCCGTCACGCCACGCCCCATCTCACTGCCGCCCGTCAACGCCCTGGCCACGGCATACGTCCGATCCTGAATGGAAAACCAGCCTAGTGTCTGCCGCGCCGCCTCACCGCGATCACTGCTCGGGCGGCAGGACCGGGCTGTTGTGATAAGCGGCGATCAGCCACTGGCCGTCCCGCTTCTCGAAGACCCAGGTCGCGTTCACCTTGCGCCGGTCCTCGGGGACACCGGTCTCGCCGGGGAACAGGACGGCGGACTCGCTGATGGCGATCGCGGCGTCCCTGCCGACGAAACGGAGGCTGAGCTGCTTGTTGTAGGTGAAGCTGCCCTTGAGCGGCCCCTCGAAGCTCCGGGCCATGTTCTCGCGGATCACGTCGCGGCTGTCGCGCAGCGAGCCGGTCATGATGGCGGTGGCGTCCGCGGTGTAGTCGGCGACCATGCCGTCGGCGTCGCCGGCCGCCCACGCCTTGTAGGAGGCGGCCAGTACGGCCTGGATGGCGGCCTCGTCCGCGATGCGACAGTCTGACATCAGGTTCTCCCTTGTGATCGGCTCGGCCGGGGTGTTCCGGTGAGCTCGCCGGTACATACCGGCGGCGAGGTCGGAACTCATCGCGGCGGGGGAGACTTTTTTCCGGTTCGGCGATCAGCCGTCCGGCGCGAAGGGGCCGAGATCGCGGATGACCGCCGCCAGGGCCCGTACCGCTTCGTTCTCGGCCCCGGTACGCCACACCAGGGCGTCGATGTCCCGTACGGACAGGTATGCGATGTCGGGCCTGCTCCAATAGCGCCTCATGTGGGCGGGGAAGAGGTTGACGATCTCCCCGTTGCCGGCCAGGGCGAGCACCTCCTCGGTGTTGCGTACCAGCGGGCCGCGTTCGATCCGGCGCCCCGAGCGGGTGTGGGACGGCATGTAGCCGTCGGCCCAGTAGTCCGGCCACTCCGGCGGGCCCGCCTGCTGGAAGTCGGCGAGCATCTCCAGCGAGACCGAGCCGCGCCGGGTGAGTTCGTGGTCGGCGGCCACGGCCACCACCCGGGGCTCGGCGAACAGGACCGGGCCGACGGGCAGGTCGGGCTCCTTGACGGGCAGCATGCCGACGCGCAGCGTGCCGGTGATGCCCTGAGCGGCCAGGCGGGCGCGCTCCATGCTGTCCTTCAGGGCGGCGTGCAGGGGCCGGAGGTCGTCGCGGAGCTGCCGGCCGACGGGGGTCAGCCGCACCGTACGGTTGGTGCGCTCGAACAGCGGGGCGCCGACCTGCCGTTCCTGCTTCTGGATCGCCTGGGTGACACGGGCCGGCGACAGGCGGAGCCGGGCGGCGGTACGGCTGAAGTGCGGCTCCTCGGCCAGGGTCAGGAAGATCTCGATGTCACGCAGTTCCACGCCTGACCTGCTCCGTTTACTCCTACTGAAGGTGATCTTTCGGGATTCGCCGTTGTTCCGGGTGTCACCGTACTTGATCCTCGGACCGTACGAATCGACCGCTCGACGGAGTCGTGTCAGCGGCGGCGTCAGGACGGCGACAGGCCGGTGTCAGCACGGTCGGCGACAGTTGACGCCATGAACGGTTCAGCGACCGCGTACCGGACGACCGGACTCACCCCCGGCAGCCACGCGGGCGCCGGGTCACACGAGATCGAGCATTGTGAGCAAGGAGATCGATGATGGGAACCACCGACAACGGCTTCTCCGCGACGGGGCTGCGCATACTGCGTGAGGTGCTGGCCCGCCCGGTCGAGTCCGGGAGGATCCCCGGGCTGGTCGCCCTGTTCAGCCGGGGCGAGGAGACGCACGTCGAGGTGCTCGGCACGATGAGCCACGACGGTGGCGCGCCGATGAGCCGCGACACGATCTTCCGGATGGCCTCCACCTCCAAGCCGGTCACCGTCGCCGCCGCGATGGTGTTGCTGGACGAGTGCCGGATGCGGCTGGACGACCCGGTGCAGCAGTGGCTGCCGGAGCTGGCCGACCGGCAGGTGCTGGCGCGGTTCGACGGCCCGCTGGACGAGACCGTGCCGGCCCGCCGGCCGATCACCGTACGAGACGTGCTGACCTCCACCTTCGGGCTCGGCATGGACATGACCTCGCTGGGCACCCCGATCATGAACGAGGTCTTCGCGCAGGGGCTCACCCCCAACCTGCCCGAGCCGATGCCCGAGCCGGACGAGTGGATGCGCCGCCTGGGCACGCTGCCGCTGATGCACCAGCCCGGCGAGCGCTGGCAGTACCAGATCAGCAACGACCTGCTCGGCGTGCTGGTGGCCCGGGTCACCGGCCGGCCGTTCGAGGAGTTCCTGGCCGAGCGCGTCTTCGAGCCCCTCGGCATGGCCGACACCGGCTTCCACGTGCCCGCCGGGCAGCTGCACCGGCTGCCGCCGCTGTACGCCCCCGACCCGCAGACCGGCGAGTTCCTGGTGTGGGACGCGGCCGAAGGCGGCCGCCACAGCAAGCCGCCGCTGTTCCCGAGCGGCGGCGGTGGGCTGAACTCCACCGCCGACGACTACCACGCCTACTTCCGCATGCTGCTCAACGGCGGCGTGCACAAGGGCCGGCGCATCCTGTCCAGGGCCGCCGTCGAGCTGATGACCACCAACCGGCTCACCCCGGAACAGCAGGCCGCCCGCCACGCCATGGCCGTCGCCAACGTGCACACCTCACACGGCCAGGGCCAGCACGGCGGCTGGGGCTTCGGCATGGCGGTTCGCACCTACCGCGGCGACTACGCCCCCATCGGCCAGTTCGGCTGGGACGGCGGCAGCGGCACCGCCACCTACGCCGACCCGGCCAACCAGCTCACCGGCATCCTGCTCACCCAGGTCGGCGCGTCCACCCCGGACTCGATGCTGCTGATCCACGACTTCTGGACCACCCTCTACCAGGCCATGGACGCCTGACCCCGACCTCACGCACCGTCGAGCCATTCCCGGAAGGTGGGGCCGGCGATCTCGGGAACCGGCGCGGGTGCGGCGGGGGCGAGGGCCAGGGCGGCCAGGGTCCAGGCCACCGTACGGCAGGCCACGAGCTGGGCGGGCAGGGCCGGGCGATTGGCGGGCGGGTGGCGTATTTGTCGGATATCCCGCATTGCCTCGCCGGGATCGCTACATTGATGATCTCCTTGGGCGTGGTTGATACGAGTGGGTCGGTCTGAGATTTCTGGAGAGCATGGCGGGCGGGGGCAGCGAAGCTTCCCTGATGGGTCGGCTCGGCGTCGGCGAGCGAGTGTTCTGCGGCATCGTCCCTTTCGGCCTCAGGCTTGCCGACTCCAAGAACCCGAGCACTGGGGTCATTCTCCAGGGCTGTCAGGCCGCCTGCCGCCTGCCCGACGATACGATCCCTCCGATTGAATGAAGACCATCAAACGTATGGCCGCAGGGCTTGCCGTACTCGCGCTGTCCACCGCCTGCGGGAGCGGCATAAGCCCCCTACCTGCTCCCGCGCTCTTCACGTCGCCCGAGCCCTTGCCGACCCCGCGCCTGTCGCCGGTCTTCGCCGACCCAAAGCTCTGCCCCGGACCTCCGCGAAAGGAGCGTGAGATCCAGCCTGCCGCCGAGCCGTCCGGCTGGGAGACGCTCTGGACCGAGGGCACGCAGGGGACGGCGCTGATGGACGCGGCCGTGACGGCGGACGGGACGATCTGGGCTGCGCACGCGGACACGGCCGGGCAGCACGTGCCTTGGCGCTGGAACCGCTCCGACTGGACCCCCCTCACACTGCCGGAGAACCTCGCTGAGGTCCAGACCGTGGCCGCCGAGTCGAAGGACCGAGCGTGGGTGTTCGGCAAGCGGGGCAACGACGGATATGCGGCGAGCTACGAGGCAGGGCGGTGGCGGGTTGAGTCCGTCCCCGAGCGGGACGGCTGGCCGTCCTTCTCCTCCAGCGGCCCGTGGGCGGCCGATCACGAGGTCATCCACCGGTGGAACGATGGCGCCTGGCAGTCGAGGAAGCTCTCCTTCCCGGTCCAGGCGCTGGCGGGCTTCGGCGCGGAGACCTGGGCGGTCGGCGATTTCGCTGCGGCACGCTGGGAGGGCAGCGGGTGGCGGCAGATCGGCGTGCCGTCGTTGAAGGTGCCGGAAGACGCCGACGTTCTGTGGGACGACGTGGTGGTCCTCGGCAACGGTCAAACCTGGGTATTCGGCCAAGCTTCCTGGGAGGAGGCAGGCCCAGCCAGGGACGACAACGAGCCCTGGATTGTGCGCCGGTCGTTCGGGTTGCGGTTCACACAGGGGACCTGGCAGTGCGTCTGGGATCTCGGCACTTCGGAGGCCGAGCCGGATGGCGAGGGCGGGATGTGGCTGGTAGCCGCCGGCGATGAGCTGTGGCATCGGTCCGGCGACGGCCGGTGGACCAGGCAGCGGGTACCGGTCCCGCGCGGCTGGTCGGCCTCGGTGACCAAGCTGGCCCTGCGGCCAGGCACCGTCGAGGTGTACGCCGTGGGCTCGGCAGGGCCGAGGGACTCCACTGCGCATGGCCTGAACGGGGTTCCGGTGAAGGCGCATGCGATGATGTGGCGGTTCAAAGGCTGAGCGAACTGCGGAACTCCATGGCGCGTTCGGCGATGCGGGACCACAGGGGTGCTCGATCGCGCGCCCGGGTCGCGAGGCGCCGGCCATGATCGCAGCGGTCACCTGCCGACGCTGTGTGAAACTCGCCCACCCGCGACCCGGCCCCGACCACGCGCCTCACCTGCGCGAACGGCGTGAACACTCCAGGCACGCCACGACGAGCCGACTAAGATCACGATAGGCGCAGGACGGCGTGACGCCAACTATCGGCACCTTCCGGTAGCGACGGCGACCCCTGCCACCAGACTCCGCTGTCTCCCGTGAGCGAGAGGCCCAGCGTGCAGCTACTTACCGGTTCCGCCGGGGAGACCGCCGTGACCGCTGAGCCCGGCGAACGCGGGACGTCAGGGACGCGGCCGGACGGTCCAGGTGTCGGCGAGTTCGACGAGCCGGTCGAGGGCGCTCTCCACGCGCCTGCTGTCGCCGGTGGTCAGGTAGTCGAGCTGCAGGCCGGCGTAGGCGGCGTTGAGCAGGGTGGCGTGGGCGCGGGCGTCCTCGTCGGGGACGCCATGGGCGCGTAGCGCGTCGGCGACGAACTCGGCGCGGTCGCCCAGCGTCGTGGGCACGTACGCGCCGGCGAGCCGGCCCGCCGCGGCCAGGCCCTCGATCTCGTGCAGCAGCCGGATCAGCGGCAGGTGGTCGTCGGCCAGGTGCCACTCCCACGACGCCCGGATGACCGCGCCGAGGCTGCGCCCTTCCGCCCAGCCGGGCAACGCCTGGAGCCGGTCGCGTTGCCGCTGGTCCAGGCGGGCGAGTACGGCGGCGATGAGGTCGTCCTTGGTGGCGAAGTGGTGGGTGAGCACCGAGGTGCTCTGCCCGAGCGCCCGTGCCAGGGGACGCAGGGACAGTCCGGCGACGCCGTGGACGGTCAGGTGGCCGATGATCGCGTCGAGCAGTTCGGTACGGCGCCGCGGATCACGGGGTCTGGCCATGATGTCTCCCTCCGAGGCCGAGTACGTCCGGGGACAGCCTATTTAGGTGACAGTCGTTACGCAGATTAGCGCAACGACTGTTACGCTAACTCGCCTTCCGCCTTCTTCCCGGGAAGGAACGTTCATGACGATTCCCGCCGAGCAGTACGCCCAGGTCAACGGCCGGAGGCTGGCCTACGTCGACTTCGGCGGCGACGGCGTCCCGGTCCTGGCCGTGATCGGGCATTTCGGCCGGGCCAGGATGTTCGCCCCGCTGGCCGCCGCCCTCGCGCCCGCGTACCGGGTGATCTCCCTGGAGCAACGCGGTCACGGCCACAGCGACTCCGACGGCGACTTCAGCCGGGAGGCGTACGTCGCCGACGCCGCCGCGTTCGTCCGGCACCTGGGCCTCGGCCCGATCATCACGCTCGGCCACTCCATGGGCGGCGTCACCGCCTACCAGCTCGCCGCCCGGCACCCGGAGCTGGTCCGCGCCCTGGTCGTGGAGGAGGGTGGCGCCCTCAACCGGCAGCCGGAGATCCCCCACCCCGTCCTGGACGTGACCGGCTGGCCCCGCCGTGCCGCCACCCTGCGCGAACTGCGCCGGCAGGTCGAGGTCCGCGGCGTCCCCGACGCGGGCTACTTCATGGAGAGCGCCGTCGAACACGCCGACGGCTGGGGCTTCCTGTTCGACCACGGCGACATGATGGCCTCGCAGCGGGCGCTGGTCGGCGACTGGTGGGCCGACTGGCTCGGCTCGCGCTGCCCCGCCCTGCTCGTGCACGGCACGGACAGCTTCGTCCTGCCCACCTCGATGGCCAGGCGGATGGCCGGACGGCGGCCGGACACCGTCCTGCGGGAGCTGCCCGGCTGTGGCCACTGGGTCCACGACGACGACCCGGACGGCTTCGCCGCCGCCGTCCGGGACTTCCTCGACCGCCTGTGACAGGACCCGTGCGAATTCGCCGGGCGGGACAGGCATAGCGGGACGGGCCTTTCCGCGTCTGAGGGGGTGTCATTCACACGTTTGGAGGTGGTCGTGGACCCTGCGGATGAGCAAGGTTTCCGCGAGTTCGTCTCTGCGCGCTCGCCTGCCCTGATGCGGCTCGGGTTCATGCTCACCGGCGGTGACCAGCATGAGGCCGAGGATCTGGTGCAGGCCGCGCTGGCGAAGCTGGCGGCCAGGTGGCGGCGGGTGGACGCGCCCGAGGCGTACGTCCGGCAGATCATGTATCGCCAGCAGGTGACCTGGTGGCGCACGATCGGGCGGCGCGGCGAGGTCGTCCAGGCGGAGCCGCCCGACCGGCCGGCGGCCGACCGCACACATCAGAGCGATCTGCGCATGGTGCTGCGCGGCGCCCTGGCCAGGCTCACCCCGAGGCAGCGCGCCGTACTGGTGCTGCGCTACTTCGAGGACCTGCCGGAAGACCGGATCGCCGACATGCTGGCCTGTTCGGTCGGCACGGTGCGGAGCACCACGCACCGGTCACTTGCCCGGCTGCGGCAGATCGCCCCCGAACTGGCTGCGGAACTGGAGGTCACCACATGAACCGGCTGCTTCGCGACACCATGGCAGAGTGGGCCGGCGAGGCACAGGTGCCGCACGACCTGGCCGACCGGGCGCTACGGAGGCGTGCCTGGCTGCCCGCCGCGGTGACCGTCCTGGCCGCCGGGCTGGCCGTTGTCGTGGCCGTGCTCGCCGTCGGGCCGCACGGCCGGAACACGACCGTACGTCCGGCGAACGGGGTCACCGTGCCCGTACGTCCCGAGGTGCCATCCATGGACGTGCGGGCCGACCTGGAGAACGCGCCGCCGAAGAAGTTCGTGGCGGCGGGCGATGTGGCCGTATCCGCTTATTTCACGACCTGGCGGGAGAAGTTGCCCGACGGCGCCGAGCGCCTGCGCCGCGTCTGGCACATGTACGACCCCCGCTCCGACGGCTACGAGAAGACGGCGTGGGCCTGGCTGGACGTGGCGCCCGGGCTTCAGCTCGCCGCGGTGCTCCAGGGCGAGAAGATCGGCAGGCGGGTGGGGATCCTCGACATGAACACCAGGCAGATCCTGACCTGGATCGACCTGGAGCACGACGTCGGCTCGCTCGCCTGGTCGCCCGACGGCACCAAGGTCCTGGCCACCGCCTACTCCCAGTATCCGGAGCAGAGCCGCAAGCAGATGGGCGAGAGCGCCTACACCGTCGAGGACCTCGTCGCCCCCCGGACCGGCTACTACATCATCGACGTGGCCACCGGCGAGGCCGTCTACCACCCGCTGCCGTCTCTGGACCGCGACGGAAAGCCCGGGAACATGAACGCCCGCCAGGACCTCGGCTGGAGCCTGGACGGATCCATGCTCTGGGAGCCCACCGACACCATGCCCGACAGGTTGTGGCTAAGCCTCGACGGCAAGCGCCAGGACGGCCCGGCCGGCGACCGGTACATCGACTACACGTCCTGGTCGAAGGTCTCACCCGACGGCAGGCGGGTGCTCGGCCGCGACCTGCCGCCGTCGATCCCGGGCAAGCGGGTGGTGTTGCAGCAGCTGGCCTGGACCGACAACGACAACGTGCTGACGCTCGGCTGCGCGGTGGCGTGCGACAGCGAGTTCGACAACGGTCTCGTGCTGGCCGGCGTGGACGGCGATCGGACGACCCCGCTCACGGCCGTCCGCGACCGCGGCGGTGACGAGACCTGGAACTGGGTGCTCACCCGCCGCAACTGACCCGCCCGGGAACGGGCGGGTCAGCCCTGAAGGAAGTCCAGGGTGGCAAGCTCGTTCACGGTCGTCTGGAGCTGGTCGACGTGGGCGCGGCCGATCCGGACGAGTTCCTCACCCGCGGCGACCCACAGGCCGAGGTCGGGGGAGAGCGGCGGGATCCCGGCGAGGATGCCGGCGCTCTCCTTGAGGGTGATGCCGACCCGCTGCGCGGCGAGGGCGAGCTTGATCCGGCAGATCGCGTCGACGGTGAAGCGGCGGGCGTTGCCGCTGTTGCGGTCAGCGGTGATCACGCCGTAGCGCTCGTAGAAGCGGACGGCGTTGGCCGTCACCCCGGCGGCCCTGGCCACCTGCCCGACCGTGAGCGCGGAGCGGCCCGCCTCGGTACCGGGATGACCGGTGACGGTCACGGCACACCTCCTGCTTTCACCGCCTGATCTCGCCGGTCCAGTATCGCCGAAGCGCGCCGTGGGGAGCGCAGCCGTACCAGCAGGGCGAGCGTCATCACGACGAGGGCCGCCGCCTGGGTCCAGCGCAGGGCGTCGGTGACGGCGATCGCCTGCGCGGCTCTGTCGGCCGTTCCCGGAGCGGCCAGCGTCGTGAGGGAGGCGCCGCCGGTCATCGCCGCGGTCAGGGCCGTGAACAGGGCGCCGACCGCCACCGTGCCCATGCCGTTGGCGATCGTGCTCACCAGCGACAACAGTACGGAGCCCGAGGCCAGGTCGGAGCCTTGGAGGTCGCGGCCGGCGCCGGACATCGTCGGCATCATGATCGCGCCCGTGGCCGCTCCCTGGAAGAGGCCGAGCAGGCCGAGCACCGGGTACGGGGTGTCCGGCCGCAGGACGACCAGCCCGACCAGGCCGGACACGATCGCGAGGCCGAGCCCGGTGCCGACGACCAGCCGAGGGCCGAGCCGGTCCAGGAGCCGGGCGGCGATCTGGACGCTGAGGCCCATGCCGACCGCGCCGGGGATCACCAGCGCGGCGGTGACCGAGGCGCCGTCGAGCCGCAGGGTCTGGACGTACGCGGGCATCAACAGGGCCGAACCGAAGTAGGGAGCCGCGTACAGGGCGAGCACCGCGGTGCCCCTGCCGAACGTCGCGTCGCCCAGCAGGCGGATCCGCAGCAGCGGTTCGGGATGGGTCAGCGCCCGTACCGAGAAGGCCGTCACCAGCACCACGCCGACGGCCACCGTGGTGATCCGCACCCATGCCGGGCCGTCCTGGGCGCTGATGCCGTACGCCACCCCGATGACGCCCGGGACCAGCAGCAGCGCGCCGGCCAGGTCGAGCCGGGCCCCCGGTCCGCGCGCGGGATCGGCGGGCAGCCAGGCCGTCGTGCCCACGGCCGCCAGCACCGCCAGCGGCACGGTGATCAGGAACAGCGCCCGCCACGACCCGGAGCCCAGGAGCACCGCGCCGAGCACCGGACCCAGGATCGGCCCGACCAGCATCGGCAGGCCGGTGATCGCCATCATCCGGCCGCGGCGTTCGGGCGCGACCGCGCCGAACCCGATCGCCATCCCCAGCGGCGCCATCAGGCCACCGCTCAGGCCCTGCGCCGCCCGCGCGGCGATCAGCCAGCCCAGTCCGCCGGCCGCGCCGGCGACGGCGGACGCGACCGCGAATCCGGCCAGCGCCGCCAGGTACACGCGCCGTGCTCCCCAGCGTGCGGCGAGCCCGGCGGCCAGCGGCATCGTCGCGACCATCGCGAGCGTGTACGCGGCCATGATCCACTGGATGGAGGTCAGCGACGCGCCGAACGCCGCCATCAAATGCGGCAGCGCCACCAGGACGATCGTGGCGTCCAGCACCGCCATCAACCCGCCGAACGCCAGCACGACCGCGGCGCGCAGCTCCGGCGGGGTCAGCCTGTTCATCTCCGGCCGGCCAGATCCGCGATCCGGACGGAACGCAGCGCCCGCGCCCACGTGCCCAGCTCGCGCATCACCGTGTTCAGCGCCTGCGGTGTGCCAGGGGGAGGGATGAAACGGCCTTCGGCGTCCAGATGCTCCCATGCCATCGGGATGAACACCGCTTCCCGGATCGTGGTGGCCCGCAGCTCGGGGAGCACCGTCCGCAGTTGCTCGACGGCCCTGATGCCGCCGGAGGCGCCGTAGCCGACGAACGCGACCGGCTTGTACGCCCACTCGGTGAAGTGCCAGTCGATCGCGTTCTTGAGCGGCGCCGGGAAGCTGTGGTTGTACTCAGGGGTGAGGAACACGAACCCGTCGGCGTCCGCGAGCCGGGCGGCGATCGGGGACGCGGCCGCCCCGCCCGGCTGCATCTCGTGCATCGGCAGCGAGACCGCGGCCAGGTCGATCAGATCGAGGTCGAGCCAGTCGATCGCGGTGAGCTCGCGTTCCAGCCACGCGGCGATGGGGTCGGCCAGCCTGGGCCTGCGCACACTCCCGATCACCACGGCGATCCGGAGTCGGTTGTCGACGTTGTCTTCTGTCATGGCACCGACGCTAGAAGTTCGCCTATGGGCAAACTCAAGCTGTCTACAATGTAGATCTGAACTACGCCGTAGACAGAAAGGCCGATCATGGCGAACGACACGGTCGAAGTCCCCGGGGCCCGCCTGCACGTCGAACGTGCCGGTGACGGCCCCCCGCTGTTGCTGATCTCCGGTGGCGGCGGCGACGCCGGGGCGTACGCGGACGTGGTCCCGCTGCTGGCGCGGACGTTCACCGTGATCACCTACGACCGGCGCGGCAACTCGCGCAGCCCGTTCACCCGCCCCGACTCCTCGATCACGCCCGCCACCCAGGCCGACGACGCGGCCGCCGTCCTGCGCCACCACGACCTGGACCGCGCCCACGTCTTCGGTAACAGCGGCGGCGCGATCATCGCCCTGGAGATGGTCGCCCGGCATCCCGGCCGCCTGCTGGGCGCCGTCGTGCACGAGCCGCCGCTGGTCCAGCTCCTGCCCGCCGACTCCGCCGAACGCCGGGAGCTCGACGACATCGGCCGCCTCGCCCGCGACGGCCACGTGATGCGCGCCTACGCCGCCTTCGGCGCGATGACGCTGCCCGACCCGCCGCGGATCTTCCTGTCACCCGCCGGACAGGCCGTCATCGCCGCCGGGACCCACCTCATGCTCGCCGCCGGCGACCTGGCCCGGAAGATCACCCGGCGCGAACCGGACGTGATGACCCGCCAGCTCCGCAACGCCGAGCTCACGCTGCGCCGCGAGCTGCCCGCCTTCTGCTTCGACTTCCAGCCCGACCTGGCCGCGCTGGCCGCCGCCACCGCGCCGTGGTGCCTGGCCGCCGGGCGCGACAGCGTCGGCAAGCCGTACCACACGCCGTCGCAGGTGTTGTCGCGGCGTCTGGGCGTACCCTGCCAGGAGTTCCCCGGCGGCCACGTCCCGTTCATGCAGCACCCGGACGACTTCGCCAAGACACTCACCACGATCCTGGAGGGCTTCGCAGCATGACAGCCGACGCCGGCCCGCCGCGCGGGCTGCCGGAGCCGCCCACCCGGCCCACGCTCACCCGCGAATACCTCGCCGCCGCCGCGCTCGCCCTCATCGACGCGCACGGCCTGCGCAAGTTCTCCATGCGCAAGCTCGGCACCGCGGTCGGCTTCGACCCGATGGCCGCCTACCGCCACTACGACGACCAGGAAGCGCTCTTCGACGGCGTCGCCGAGGCGCTGTTCACCGAGATCGACGTCGACACCCTGCCCTGGGGCGGCCCCTGGCAGGAACTGGTCCGGCAATACTGCCTGCGGCTGCGCGACACGCTGTTGCGCCACCCCCACGCCGTCCAGGTGTTCGCCACCCGCCCGGTACGCTCGCCCGCCTCCATCGACACCGGCGTCAGGATGCTCACCAAACTCCACGCCGAGGGCATCCCCCCGGCGGACGCGCTTCGTGTGTCCCGCTGCCTGCGCGAGTTCACCGTCGGCCACGCCATGGCCATCGCCGTGACCAGGCTCGGCGCGGAACGGCGCAGCCGCAGACCGCGTCCGGACAGCCCCGACTACAACCTGCTGGCCGAAGCCGCCGACCTCACCGCCCTCGGCGACCACTTCGAGACCGGGCTCACCGCCATGTTGCACGGCTTCGGGCACTCCGCGGGGTGACCTCGTTCACGGGGCCCTGTGGCTCTGCGGTATCGTAATTGCGAATATTCGTAATTGCTAAGGCGACCACGAAGGGGGTACCGCGTGAGCACCGCTTTCGCTGCCACGATCCGGGATCGGGCGTACGCCGCCTGGCAGGCATTGCAGGCCGCCCGCCGTGACGACGACCACTACGCGACCCTGCTGGCCGAGGGCGAATGGGAGGACCTGCGGCGGCTGGCCCACGCCCACGGAGTGGACATCGAGACCGGCCGTCCGGACACCCCGGAAGAGGGCGCGTGATGTCAGTACCGCTGTACGAGGCCAAGGCGGAGCTGTTCCGGCTGCTGGGCCATCCGGTGCGCATCCGGGTGCTGGAGCTGCTGCAGGACGGGCCGAAGCCGGTGCGGGAGCTGCTGAACGAGATCGAGGTGGAGCCGACCGGATTGTCGCAGCACCTGGCCGTGTTGCGGCGCTCGGAGCTCGTCACCGCCCGCCGCGAGGGCTCCACCGTGGTCTACGCGCTGTCCGGCGGGGACGTCGCCGAACTGCTGCGCGCGGCCCGCCAGCTCCTCGGCGCCAAGCTCTCAGGCCGCCACGCCCTCCTCAACGAACTACTCGAAGCAGAGGCAAGCGGCCGGTGAACTCCGTGCTCGGGGCGGGCTGGGACCGCCTGCGCTCGGTCCTGCCCGCGCGCGCCGATCTGGCGGCGATGGGCCGCCATCCGCGCCGGGACCTGCTGGCCGGGTTGACGGTCGCGATCGTGGCGCTGCCGCTGGCGCTCGGGTTCGGCATCTCCTCGGGGCTGGGCGCCCAGGCCGGGCTGGCCACCGCGGTGGTGGCCGGCGCCCTGGCGGCCGTCTTCGGCGGCTCGGCCCTCCAGGTGTCGGGGCCGACCGGGGCGATGACCGTGGTGCTGGTGCCGATCATGCACGCCCACGGCGCCTCCGGCGTGCTCACCGTCGGCGTGCTGGCGGGGCTGCTGCTGCTCGGCCTGGCGTTCGTGCGGGCGGGCCGCTACATGGCGCTGGTCCCGGCCCCGGTGGTGGAGGGGTTCACCCTGGGCATCGCGTGTGTGATCGGTTTGCAGCAGATCCCGGCCGCGCTCGGCGTGCCCACCCCGGAGGGGGACAAGGTGCTGGTCGTGGCGGGGAAGGCCGTGCTCGCCTTCGCCGGCCACCCCGGCTGGGCCGCGCCGGTGGTGGCCGGCGCGGTGGCCGCGGTGATGCTGGCCGGGGCCCGCCGGCGGCCCGGCGTGCCGTTCTCGCTGCTGGCCGTGGCCGCCGCCACCCTCGTCGCCGAGCTGGCCGACCTGCCGCTCACCCGGATCGACGCCCTGCCCACCGGGCTGGGCGCTCCCTCCCTGGCCTTCCTTGACCTGGGCGCGCTGGGCTCGCTGATCGCCCCGGCCGTCGCCGTCGCCGCGCTGGCCGCGCTGGAGTCGCTGCTGTCGGCCGCCGTCGCCGACGGCATGAGCGTCAACCACAAACACGATCCGGACCGGGAGCTGTTCGGCCAGGGCCTGGCCAACCTGGTCGCGCCGCTGTTCGGCGGTGTCCCGGCCACCGGGGCGATCGCCCGTACCGCGGTCAACGTGCGGTCGGGCGCGGCGTCCCGGCTGGCCGCGCTCGCCCACGCCGCGGTCCTCGGCGTGATCGTGTTCAGCGCCGCCGGTCTGGTGGCCCGCATCCCCCTGGCCGCGCTGGCCGGGGTGCTGCTGGCCACCGCCGTACGGATGGTGGAGGTCGGCTCGGTGCGGGCCATGTTGCGCTCCACCCGCGCCGACGCGCTCGTCCTGGCGCTGACCGCGGTCGCCACCCTCGCCCTGGACCTGGTCGCCGCCGTCATCATCGGCCTGGTCGTGGCCGGTGCGCTGGCGTTGCGCGCCATCGCGCGCAACGTGCGGCTGGACGCCGTACCGCTGCACGCGGACCTGCCCGCCGACCACGACACCGAGGAACGCGCGCTGCTGGCCGAGCACATCGTCGCCTACCGGCTGGACGGGCCGCTGTTCTTCGCCGCCGCCCACCGTTTCCTGCTGGAGCTGTCCGAAGTCGCCGACGTCTCCGTGGTGATCCTGCGCCTGTCGCGGGTCACCACCATCGACGCCAGCGGCGCGCTGGTCCTGGGCGACGCCATCACCCGTCTGGAGCGGCGCGGCATCACCGTGTACGTCTCCGGCATCCGCGACGGCCACCACCAGCCGCTGAACGCCCTGGGTGTCATCGCCCGCCTCGACGCGGCCGGTCGTGTCTTCGCCACCACCCCGGAGGCCATCGCGGCCGCCCGCGACCACCTGCGCCGCACCGGCATCCTGGCCTTCGGCACCCTCGGCGCCCGCGACGAACCCTGATCCTCCACGGTGACGAGCGAGCCGCGGGGCGACTCGTCACCGTGGAGCCGCTCGGCGGCCGTTCCGGGTCAGCCGCAGTTGCCCCACGTGGAGCGGCCGCCGATGGCGCGGGCGCCGCTGGGGGCCTCGATGATGGCCGAGTACTTCACGCAGGCGCCCCTGGCGCTGGCGTAGACCGGGCCGCCGTAGTACTTCACGGTCTCGCTCACGCCGTAGCTGCTGCCGCCCTGGACCGTGAGGGTGACGTTGGTCCAGGTGGCGGTGCCGACGTAGTTGCTCTTGACGACCGTGACGCAGTTCTTGCCGGTGCTGCTGTTGTAGGCCAGGTATACCGTCCCCCAGCTCTTGGTGTAGTTGTGCATGTCGCTCTGGTGAACGACGTTGTATCCGGCGCCGCAGTAGACTTCCGCGTTCGCTGCCGCCGGGATCGCCACGAGCGAGGTGGCGGCGACGAGAGTGAGCGCGGCGGTCGTGAAGGTCTTCCTGAGCACGTGCATCCTTCAATCTGCTGGCATTTCGGACGGACTCTAACTCCCTTTGTTTACCATATGTTCGAATGGTTCATGATCTCTTTCGGATGGTGTGCCCGTCCGTCGCGGCGAGACCGAGCGGGACAGCAGGGAGCCGACCAGCGCCGCGGCGAGGCCGGCCAGCCCGGCCGCCGCGAAGCCGCCCCCAGGCATGGAGGCGTCGATCGCCACCCCGATGACCGGCGACCCGAGCGCGAACCCCGCGCTGGCCGCCGAGGACTGCAACCCCGCCGCCTCACCCCGTACGCCGGCCGGCGCCAACCGGCTCACCGCGTCGGCCACCGTGGAGAGGGTCGGCGCGGTGAGCAGCCCGACGCCGACGACGGCCACGCACAACCAGGGCCAATCGTGGGCGAACCCGGCCGGAGCCGTCACGAGCGCGAGCAGGCCGAGCAGCAGCCATGTGGGCAGCGATCGGGGGAGCGCGCCGTAGACCAGGCCGCCGGCGACGGAGGCCGCGCCGAACACGGTCATGACCAGGGCGGCCCACGACACCTGACCCGCCTCTTCGAGCGTGGCGACGATGGCGAGGTCGACACCGCTGAGCAGCATCGTCGTGCCGAACAACATCGTCAGTACGGCGATCATGCGGGCGCCCAGCCACTCCCGGCGTGAGGGACGTACGGCCGCGCCGGACTCCGCCTCGTGCGCGGCACGCAGCGGCGGTTTGAGCCAGGCGATGCCGACGCCACCGAGCGTGATCGCGGCGCCCACGCCCCACGCCACCACCTCCGGCGACATCTTCGCCGCGCCGAGGATCACCACCGCCGGCCCCACCATGTACGACAGCTCGCCCTGCACCGACTCCAGCGCGAACGCGGCCCGGCGCTGTCCCTCCGTCGTCATCGCGGCGATCGCCTGCCTGGTCACCGACGCGGCCGGCACCATCAGCAGACCCGCCACGAAGGCGGCGCCCAGCAGGACCCCGTACGGCATGACCGGCACGCTCAGCCAGAACACGATCTGCACCGCGACCGTCGCCAGCAACACGGTACGCAGCCCCCGCGCGTCGATCACGCGGCCGAGCAGCGGCCCGCCCAGCGCCGTCCCGGCGGTCAGGGCCGCCGCGACACCGCCCGCCGCCGCGTAGTTCATCTGCAGGCCGAGCACGACGTACATCGTCAGCGCCATCACGTCGGCGCTGATCGCCACACGGGCGAGCAGCGAGACGCCCAGCAGCGACGCCATCCCCGGTACGGCGAGCACCTGTCGGTATCCAGTCACCTGCGCGACGTTAGAACACCGCTCAAGCCATAGGAAGTGGTTAATTCGTTGGAGGAGACATAATTGGTGCTTATGGCCAGGGATCTCGAGACCGCGTTGTTGCGGTCGTTCGTCACCGCCGTCCGGGCGGGCAGCATCAGCCGCGCCGCGGCCACGCTGGGACACACCCAGCCCGCGCTCAGCCAGCAGTTGCGCAAACTCGAAAGCGCCGTCGGCCGCCCGCTCCTCCACCGGTCGCCGTCCGGCGTCTCGCTGACGCGGGCGGGTGAGGAGCTCCTGCCATACGCCGAGCGCATCCTCTCGCTGTCGGCGCAGGCGCTCGCGGCGACCGGGCGCGCCCTCACCGGCCACTGCGGCGTCGGGCTGCTGGAGGACCTCGTCGCGTCGCAGCTCCCGCAGGCGCTCGCCGACCTCGCCCGGCTGCACCCGGACGTGACGCTGGAGGTGCTCAGCCTCTCCGACGTCGCGATCCGGGAGGCCTACGACGCGGGCCGCGTGCAGCTCGTGCTCGACGAGGTGCCGCACATCCCCGGGGCGCCGCGCTGGACCGTACGCCGGCCGCTGGTCTGGGCGGTCGGCCAGGGGGTGGACCCGGCCGCCGACCCGCTGCCGGTGGTGCTGTTCACCGGCGCGTGCTCCTGGCGTACGTCGGTGCTGGAGACGCTGGAGCGGGCCGGCCGGCGCCGGCGGGTGGCGTTCGAGAGCAACAGCTTGGTCGGCGTGCTGGCCGCGGTACGGGCCGGGCTCGGCGTCGCGGCGCTCATGCCGGAGAACCTCGACCCGGTCATGGCCTGCCACGACACCGACGCCCTGCCCACCCTGCCGGACGTCGAGCTCGGCCTCGCCCGGCACCCGCGAACCGCGGGCGATCCGCTGATCGACGCCGTGGAGACCGTGCTACGCCGGACGATCTGACCGCTGCGACCCGACGTACGTCCTCAGAAGGCGAGGGCGATCTTGCCGGTCAACCGGCCGCGGCGGAAACGCTCGTGCGCGGCCCGTACGTCCTGAAGGGCGTACTGGGCTTCGATCCGTGCCTTCACCTGGCCCGCGTCCACCGCCTTGGCCAGCTCGGCGAGCCCCGGACCGTCCTCGCGCACCTGGTTGACCGTCGTACGGATCGCCCGGTGAGACAGGTCCGGCACCGGCCCGGCCTGGGTGGCGATGGAGGCGTAGCGGCCCCCGTCGGCGACCGCCTCGGTGACGAAGGCGCCGAAGGTGTCGAAGACGGCGTCGTACGCGGCCGCCGGCAACGTGGCGGGGTCCGTCGTGACCAGCTCGGCCCCCAGCTCCCTGACCACCTCGACCTGCGCCGGTCCGGAGACCAGCGCGTCCACCCGGGCGCCGCGCGCACGGGCCAGCTGTACGGCCAGCCCCCCGACCGCGCCGGCGGCGCCCGCCACCAGCAGCCGTTCACCCGCGCGGACGCCCAGCCAGTCGAGCGTCTGCAAGGCGGTCAACCCGGGCAACGGCAGCGTCGCGGCCTCCAGCAGGCTGATCGTCGAAGGCGCGACGGCGAGCGAGCCGACCGGCATGGCCACGAGGTCGGCCCAGGTTCCCCGCCCGGTGGCGAGCTGGTGGGACATCCCGTAGACCCGTTCGCCCACGGACAACCCACCGGCCGGGCTGTCCACGACGATGCCCGCCAGCTCCCATCCCAAGGTCATCGGCAGGGGCGGCGTGCCCTCTCCGATGGCCCCCTCACGGGTCTTGTCGTCAACGGGGTTCACGGCCGAGGCGACGACCCGTACCAGCACCTCGCCGTCCAGGGCGCGCGGCGCCGGCGCCTCGGCAACGGTGAGCACGCCGGGATCCCCGAACGCGTCGATCCGCACAGTCCGCATGTTCAGCTCCCTTAGAGTTCGATCGGCATCCAACAATAGGCGAACGCGTACCACCTCGCTTGACCTTGACACAGTGACAAGGTCTTCACTGTCGCCAAGGAGGTGGTCCCGATGACCAGGCAGAATAAGGACACGGACACGGTTGGCGCGTTCCAGGCGCTGGAGGACGGCAGCTCGTCGGTACGGCTGCGGGCGGCGATGGCCGTCGGCACGACCCCGGACCCGAGGTTCGTGGACAAACTCGTCGAGCGCAGCGCGATCGAGCCCGACTTCCAGGTACGCGAGACGCTGACCTGGGCGCTCACCCGCCACCCGGCCCCGCTGACGGTCCCGAGGCTCGTCGGCGAACTGCGTTCCGAGCGCGCGCAGGCGCGGAGCCAGGCGTTGCACACGCTGTCCAAGATCGGGGACCGGCAGGCGTGGCCGGCGATCACCCGCGCGCTGCTGACCGACGCCGACGACGAGGTCGCGCGCAGCGCCTGGCGGGCGGCGGTCGTACTGGTGCCCGAGGGCGCGGAGCCCGAGCTGGCCGCGGTGCTGGCGACGCAGCTCGGGCGCGGCGAACGCGAGACACAGCTGAGCCTCAGCCGCGCGCTGGTCGCGCTCGGTAAGGTGATCACACCGATCCTGGACGACGCCATGACGGCTGCCGACCCTCGCGTCCGCGGCCACGCGATCGCCACGGAACGGCTGTCGCGCGACCCGGACGCCGGATTCGAGTTCGCGATCGAGGAGGCGAAGCGCGTCGTGGCCCTCGGCGGCACCGGCAAGGAGGAGTGATGAGCAGTGTTGATCGGTGACGTCGCCCGGCGGTCCGGGGTCAGCGCCCGCATGCTCCGCCACTACGACTCCCTCGGCCTGGTACGCCCGACGGGCCGCAGCCACGCCGGCTACCGCGAGTACTCCGGCGACGACATCAGGCGGATCTTCCACATCGAGAGCCTGCGGTCGCTGGGGTTGTCGCTGCGCGAGGTCAAGCGGGCGCTCGACGACCCCGACTTCACGCCCTCGGAGCTGGTCGACGACCTCATCCGCCAGACGCGGGAACGCATCGCGGCCGAGACCGAGCTGCTCACCCGGCTGCGCCGCATCGACGCCGCCGAACCCGCCGGATGGGAGGACGTCCTCCAGGTCGTCGCGCTCCTCCAGGCGCTGGGGGCCAAGAGTGCCGGCAGGCGCCAGCGCGCGGCCCTGTCCTCGGCCGGGGACGTCTCCGTTCCGGTGGAAGCGCTGGTCGAGGCCGCGCTGAGCGAGACGGACCCGCACGTCGCCGGAGCCCTTCGATGGGCTCTGGCGCGCTCGGGCGACGACGGCCTGGCGCTGCTGGCGCGCGGCCTCGGCTCACCGGCGGCCGACGTGCGCAAACGTGCCGTGCAGTCCATCGCCGAGATCCCGGCCGGCGAGGCCACCGCGCTGCTGCGGGACGCCCTCGCCGGCCCCGACGTCGTGGTCCGCAGGTACGCCGCCCTGGCGCTCGGGGCACGTGGCGTGACCGACGCGGTCCCGACGCTCATCGACATGGTCGTCGAGGGGACGAACGACGTCGACGCGGCCGACGCCCTGAGCGCGCTGGCGAGCCAGGCCGGGTCGGCCGACCGGATCGCCGCCGGGCTCGTCGGCCGCCTGGCCCCCGGCGCCGCCGGTCCGGCCGCCCGCCGGCGGCTGGCCCAGGCCCTCGCGGACATTCCGGGCCCGACCGCCTCCCGAGCCCTCGCGGACCTGGCCCACGACGACGACCGTGCCGTCGCCCTCACCGCGACCTACGTCCTCGGCCTGCGCGACGAGCGCTGACACCGTCCTCTGACCCGCTTGACCTTGACACGGTGACAAACGTTTCACTGGCGTCCAGGTGACGGCCCGGACGGTCGTCCCGTGGTTCGTTCCGGATCTCGACGCGCTCGACGCGCGGCTGGCGGTGCAGCTGTCATGACCATGATCTACAAGTCCGAGGCCGGTGGGCGCGAACTCCTCGACCACTACCGGCGGCTGCTGGACGCCTGGCCGGTGCCCGCCGAGCACGTACGGGTGCCGACGCGCGAGGGCGAGACCTTCGTCCTGGTCTCCGGCCCCCGGGACGCCCCGCCCCTGGTGCTGCTGCACGGCTCGGGCGCGAACGCGTCGATGTGGCGAGGAGACGTCCCCACCTGGTCCGAGCACTTCCGCACGTACGCCGTCGACCTCGTCGGCGAGCCGGGGCTGAGTGCGCCCTCGCGTCCCGCCCTGGACTCCGGCGCGGTGTCGCTCTGGCTGGACGACGTGCTGGACGGGCTCGGGATCGCCGGCGCGGCGTTCGTCGGCACGTCCCTGGGCGGCTGGACGGCCCTGGATCACGCCGTCCGCCGTCCGGAGCGGGTGACCCGCCTGGCCCTGATGTGCCCCGGCGGCGTGGGACGCCAGAAGGTCGGCTGGATCTTCAAGACCCTGCTGGCCCGCCCGTTCCGGCGCGACGGGCTGCGCGAGTCGGCGATGGCCGTCGCGGGACTGGACGGGGAGCGGGACCGCCAGGCGCTCGACGACGTCGTCCTGACGTTCACGCACTTCAACCCGCGCAGGGAGAAGTTGCCGGTCTTCCCCGACCAGGCGTTGCGCGGCCTGTCCATGCCGGTGCTCGTCGTCGTCGGCGGCCGGGACGCCATGTTCGACTCCCGCCAGACCGCGCGGCGCGTACGCGAGTGTGTCCCGCGTGCGACCGTGCAGCTGCTGCCCGAGGTCGGTCACGCCATCTTCGGGCAGGCCGGGCCGATCGCCGAGTTCCTGCGGTCCTGACGGGGACCGGGCCTCGCCCCCGGCTCAGCCGTCGATCAGGCCCAGTGCCGAAAGAGCGGCGGCGAGCCGGGGGGCGGCCTGGCCGGCCTCCTCCAGCGCGCTCCTGAGCGTCGCCTCGTAGGTGACGTACGCCTCGGCGTGGCGCGCCCGGCCCGGCTCGGTGACGACGGTGTAGACGCCGCGCTTGTCGTCGGGGCACAGATCCCGGTACGTGTAGCCCGCCGCGTTCAACCGGCTCACCAGCCGGGTCACGGAGCTCTGGTTGAGCCCGATCTTGTCGGCCAGTTCCTGCATGCGCAGCTCGCCGGCGGGGGAGGCGGCCAGGTGGCCGAGCGCCCGGTACTCCGACAGGCCGATGCCGTGCCGCCGCTGGAGTGCGGTGGCGAGGGCGTTCTCAACGCGGGCGTGCAGCAGCAGGACGTCGTTCCACGAGCCGGAGAGCGCCGAGGGCGCCGAGGACGGGACGGAAGCCGTCGAAGGCATGGGAACCCCTCTCCTTCCAATGATGACCCGGTCTCGCAGACGCGGGATTGACAAGAGCATACATGTACATGCAAGCTTCTCCCTGTCGCCAAAACACTTGCATATACATGCAAATAGAGGAGCCTCACATGGCCTGGATATATCTGCTCGTCGCGGCCGTCTTCGAAGTCGTCTTCGCGCTGGCCACCAACGCCACCGAGGGCTTCACCCAGTTGGGGCCGTCCCTGCTGACCGCCGGAGCGGCGGCCGGCGGGATCTTCTTCCTGAGCCTGGCGCTGAAGACCCTCGACGTCGGCGTCGGCTACACCGTCTGGACGGGCATCGGCTCGGTCGGCACCGTACTGCTCGGCGCCGCGATCTTCGGTGAGGAGCTCACCCTCTGGAAGGCGCTGGCCTTCGTCCTGATCATCGGCGGTGTCCTCGGACTCAAGCTGTCCGACCGTTCCGCCACCGCCTGACCCGCCCACCCCTCGGCTCTCACCAAGGAATCGTCATCATGGCCTGGATCTATCTCTCCGTCGCGATCGTCTTCGAGATCGGCTTCGCGCTCGGCACCAACGCCACCCAGGGGTTCACCCGGTTGTGGCCCTCCGTCTTCACCCTGCTCATGGCCGCCGGCGGCATCTTCACCCTCAGCCTGGCGCTCAAGACCCTCGACGTCGGCGTCGGCTACACGATCTGGACCGGCATCGGGTCGATCGGCACGGTCGTCCTCGGCGCCCTCATCTACAAGGAGAAGATCACCCTTGCCAAGCTCGCCTCGTTCGCGGCGATCATCGGCGGCGTGCTGCTCCTCAAGATCGCCGCAGGGGTCTGACCCCGATGCCGTGGTCGGGACCCACCTCGACGGGCCGCGCGCCGAGCTTCTGGAGGCGCGCGGCCGGCTCCGCCCGATGGTCCGCGGCGATGACGTCGATGCCGGAGAGGTCAGTTCGGCTCGCCGAGCCGGCTGTCGGCGCAGGACACCACGTCGAAGCCCCGGCTCGGGAAGACCGCGTCCATGAAGAAGTCGTTCATCGCCTGATCGGCGTCGGCGCAACCGTCACGCAGCACGGTCACCTGGTAGCCGCGGTCCGCCGCGTCGTAGCACGTCGCGGCCACCATCGCGCTGGTCGCCACGCCCGCGACCGCCACGGTGCCGACACCGTGCGCACGCAGGACGAGGTCGAGGTCCGTACCGGCGAACGCACTCGCGCGGCGCTTCAGCACGACGACGTCCTCGGCGGCGACCGGCAGGTCGACCTCGGTCGCGGGCGAACTCTCGTGGAAGGTGTCCCCCGCCTCGAAGAAGCCCTTCAACAGCGCGCTGTCCGGCGGCACGTCGGCGCCGTTGTCACGGAAGGCGAAGTGCACGAACACCACGAGAACGCCGGCGGCGCGGGCACGCGGGAGCAGCTCGGTGAGCGGCGGCACGACCTGCCTGGCGAACGCGTAGCCGCTCGTGATGCCGCGCTGGATGTCGCCGATGACGAGTGCGGTGGTCGTGGTTCTGGGAGGCACCGAGATCTCCTTGGCTGAGCGGACAACTGGGACAACAGTAGGAGCCAGTTGAGATATCAGCAACTCAGGTCGAGGCGGCGGTATTTGCCGGGGGCCACGCCGTACGCGCGTTTGAAGGCGTTGGCGAAGGCGAACTCCGAGCCGTAGCCGACCGAGCCGGCGATCGTGCTCAGCGCGGCGTCGGAGTCGCGCAACATGCGCGCGGCCGTGCTCAACCGCCACCAGGTCAGGTACGTCAGCGGCGGCTGCCCGACGAACTGCGTGAACCGGCGGGAGAACGCCGCGCGGGACAGACCGGCGCGCCGGCCGAGCGACTCGACCGTCCACGGTTGGGCCGGATCGCGGTGGATGACGTCGAGCGCGACGCTGACAGCGGGGTCGGCCAGCGCGGCGGCCCAGCCGGTGCCCTCGCAGTGCTCCGCCGACACGTCGAACCAGGCACGCAGGATGTACAACAACAGGGTGTCCAGCAGCGCCGGCACCACCAGGTCCGCACCCGGCCGGCGGCGCTCGACCTCCTTGCCGAGCAGCTCGACGGCGGCGCGCAACTCTGTGTCGCGCCCCAGCCCGGCGGGCAGGTGGATCATCTCGGGGAGCCCCTTGAGCAACGGATGCACCCGGCTGGAGTCCAGCCGGTAGCCGCCGCAGAGCGTCACGGTGACGGGACCGTCGCCCGGCGCGGAGGCCGAGGAGAACAACTCGGCCGGCGCGTACGGGTCGCAGTCGGACTCCGCGACCGGCGTGGCGGGCGAGTCGGCCAGCGCGTAGCCGTGCCCATGGGGGAAGAACAGCACGTCGCCCGCCCCGACCGGTACGGGCTCACCCTCCGGCGGGATCGCCCAGCACGACCCCCGCAACACCACCTGGAACCCCGCCGAGCCCGGCGCGGACGGGAACCGCTGCCCCCAGGGAACCGGCCACTCGACCCGCGCCGACCGCGGCACGCCCATGCGCATGGAGGCGACCACGTCGCTCAACACGTCCATGTGCGGGAGTCTAGCCCGGAAGACGATGACGTATAGATCGCAGATGGCAGCGTATTGGACGCCTCGTACGATGCTCCTACGGTGGACGGCATGACACGAATCCTGGTCAGCGGGGCGACCGGCACGATCGGCCGCCCGCTGGTGAAGCAGCTTGAACGGGCGGGCGCCGACGTCCGCGCGGTGACGCGGCAGTTGACCGATCCGGTCGCGCTGAAGGCGGCTCTCGACGGTGTCGAGGCGGTGTTCCTGCTGTGGCCGTTCGCCTCGGCCGAGGGCGCCCGCGAGGTGGTGGAGCTGATCGGCGCGCGGCGGGTGGTCTACCTGTCCTCGGCCGCCGCCCGCCCGTACGAGGTCGAGATCGAACGGCTGGTCGCCGCCACCGCCCGCGAGTGGACGGTGCTGCGCCCGCACGCGTTCGCGGCCAACACATTGCGGTGGGCCGACCAGGTGCGCACGGGCGTCGTGCGGGAGCCGTACGGCGAGGTGGCCTCCTCTCCCGTCCACGAGCAGGACGTGGCGGCCGTCGCGGTGCGCGCGCTGCTCGGCGAGGGCCACCACGGCGCGGTCCACACGCTGACCGGGCCCCGGCCGCTGACCCGGCGGGAGCAGGCGCGGGCGATCGGCGAGGCGATCGGCCGGCCGGTGCGCTGGGAGGAGGAGCCTCCGGAGGAGACCCGGCCACGCCTGCTCGCGCTGGGCTGGCCCGCGCCGGCCGTGGACGGGATGCTCCGCGGCCTCGCCGAGCCGGGCCCGGCCACCACGACCGTGGAGGAGGTCACCGGCGTGCCCGCGAGCACGTTCGGGACGTGGGCGAGCGAGCACGCCGCGGACTTCCTGGGCCCCATGCGGGCCGCCCGCGTGCACGAGTACGGCGACGCCTCGGTGATCTCCCTGGAGGAGGTGCCGGTGCCGAGACCCGGGCCGGGCGAGGTGCTCATGAAGGTGGCCGCCACGTCGTTCAACCCGTCGGAGGTCGGCCTGCGGATGGGGCTGCTGCGGGGCGTGCTCGATGTCACGCTGCCGTACACGCTCGGCTGGGACGTCGCGGGCACCGTGCTCACCGGGGCCGGCGACCTGGTCCCCGGCGACCGGGTGATCGGGCACATCGAAGGGGCGGCGGCCGGATACGCGGTCGCGAAGGCGGACATGCTGGTCAGGGCACCCAAGCGGGTCCCGCTGACGGCCGCGGCCGCCGTCCCGGTGGCCGGGCTCACCGCCTGGCAGGCGGTCTTCGAGCACGCCCGCATCGGGCGCGGCACCCGGGTGCTGATCAACGGCGCCGGCGGCGGCGTCGGGCTGTTCGCCGTGCAGCTGGCCAAGCACGCGGGCGCGCACGTCGTGGCGACCGCCGGGCCGCGCAGCGCCGCCGCCGTACGGGCGCTGGGCGCCGACGAGGTGGTCGACTACACCGCCGAGGCCCTGCCGGGCGGCAACGACGTGCTGATCAACCTGGTGGCCGACCTGTCCGCGTCGGTGGCGGAGCTGGCCGAGGAGTTCGTCTCGATCACCCGGCCGATCGCGCACCCGCGCGCGGTACAGTTCGTGACCCGCAACGATCCGGCCCAGTTGCGCGAGCTCGTGGCGCTGATCGACGAGGGTGTGGTGGCCGTCGAGGTGGCCGTCCGTCCGCTGGAATCGCTGGCGGACCTGCACCGCGAGGCCGAGCGCGGCCTCGTCCGCGGGAAGGTCGTCCTGGCGATGGAGACCTGACCGGTATGGGCTCCCGGTTCACCAGCCGAGCTGGTCGCCGAGCCGCAGGCGCAGCCACAACACCAGGCGTTCGTCCGGGTTCGCGAGGTCGAAGCCGAAGATCTCCTCCGCGCGGGCGAGCCGGTACCTGATCGTGTTCGGATGCACCGACAACCGCTGGGAGGCGGCCGCGATGTCGCTGTTGGCGTCCAGGTAGGCGAGGATCGTGGAGGCGTACGTGGTGCCGTGTTCGAGATCGTGGGCGCGTACCGCCGGTCCGAGCGCGCGGGGCAGCGCCTCGTGGGCGGCCAGGATCTGGGCCAGCGCCGACAGCGTCGCCCCGGCCCACACCTCCTCGATCGTGGCCACCTGGCACGCCCGCGGGCCGCCCGGCCGGTCGGCGAGCGCGCGCAGCACGAGGTCGGCGCCGCCGAACGAGCCCGCGACCGAGCGCAACCCCTCGACGAGTGAGCCGATCCCGGCCTGGACCGGCACGCGCAGCGCGCCGTGGGCCCGGCGGGCGATGTCGGCGACCAGTTCGCGGTGCGCGGTCGGCGACGGGCCGCTGGGGAGCAGGGCGTAGACCGTACCGTCGATCAGCGCGCAGCCGTGCCTGCCGTAATGGGCCTCGCAGTGCAGGCTCACCAGGTCGGCGAGCCGGGTGGCCGCGTGCGCCGCGAGAGCCTCCTCGGCCTCGTCCGCGGCGACGGCGAACGCGGCCACCGCCACGGGCAGGTTCGGGTCCAGGCCGAGCTGCGGGGCCACCGCGGTGACGCTGCTCGGGTCGGCCAGCAGCCGCCGTAACAGGTCGGCGCGCCTGCGCCGTACGGCGTCCACCGCCGTACGGGCCGCGAGCAGGTGCAGCGAGACGATGTCCGCCACGTCGGAGAGCGCCTGCTCGGCGGCCGAGTCCAGGCTGTCACCGGCGTCGACGACCCAGATCGAGCCCAGCACCTCGCTTCCCGCGCGGACCGCGACGCCGAGCCGGGGCAGGCCACCTGGAATGGCCGGGAACCGGCAGGTACGCACCACCTGGGCGATCGCGCGGTACTGCGCGTCGTAGTCGGGGCCGTCCGGCACCTGGAGGCCCAGGATGCCCTGGCGGCGGCCCTCGTCGATGGCCTGACCGGGCAGGGTCGAGTACGCGAGGATGCGCCGGTTCCGGTCCTCGATCACCGTGGCGCCGCCCGCCATCGCCGCGATCGCGTTGGCCACGGCGAACAGGTCGCCGAGGGCCGGGACGCCCGTGGCGTGCGCGAACCGTACGGTCGAGGCGAGAGCCGAGGAGATCATGGCGTCCAGGTGGTGCCAGGCCACGGCCTCGTCGGCGGCGAGCAACACGATCCCGGACCGCCGCGCCGCTTCCACCAGCTCGGCGACCGGCTCGCCGAAGCTCTTCACCACCAGGCAGGCGTACCCGGCCCTCGCCGCCGCGCCGACGAGCTCCCGCGCCTGCGCCTCGGCGGTCCCCACGCCGACGGCGAGCAGGATCGTGTCCCTGACGGGCGACAGCGGACCGCGCCGCTCGAAGATGAGCACGCCCGAGACCGGAACCGGCCCTTCCGGCATTACGGTCAACGGCCGCAGCAGCGAAGGGCCCAGCGCGTCGAGGACCTGGCCGAGATCGGAGACGCCGGTGTCGAGCATCCTCACCTCTTTGGCCAGACGCACAAGACATTCGTGGAATCCCTGGACGGACACCGCATGCCACACGATCGGCACGGACGCGACGCTGTCTGCATGCGCATCCCGGCGAGCGCGCCGCGTTCGGCCCCAGCGACTGTACCCGTCGCGGCCCGTACGGGCGCAACCGCCGCGAAGACCCGGTTTCCGGCACACCGTATTCGGCACGATCGTGGAAGGAGACATCATGCGAGCCAGGACGAGCGGCGTCGTGGCCCTGGCGGTCACCGCGTCGCTGGTGAAGGCGCCCGCGGCGGCGACGGCAACGGCACAGTGTGACACCAGGCCCATCCAGACGGCGCTGGAGGCGCTGAAGGGCGTCGGCGCCCCAGGGATCGTGGTGACGGTGAAGAGCCCGCGTTGCGGCATCCGGAACGGCGGCGTCGGACTCGCCGACCGGCGGACGGGCCGCGCGGTCACCGGCGACGAGCACAGCCGCATCGGCAGCGACACCAAGGCGTGGACCGCCACGGTCGTGCTCCAGCTCGTCGGCGAAGGCCGGATCAGCCTGGACGACACCGTCGAGCGATACCTGCCGGGACTCGTCCGCACCAGACGCTACGACGGACGCGAGATCACGATCCGGCAGCTCCTCCAGCACACCAGCGGCCTGCCCGACTACCTGGAGGCGCCGTTCTGGGACGACGAGGAGGCGCACCGCTGGGACCACATCGAGCCCCTGCGGACGGTCAAGCAGGCCCTCGCCCTGCCCCCGCCCGACAGGACCCCCTCGGGTTTCGCCTACGCCAACACCAACTACAACCTGGCCGGGCTGATCGTCACCAAGGTCACCGGCCGGGGCATCGGCGCCGAGATCGAACGGCGGATCATCCAGCCCCTCGGGCTGCGCGAGACGTACTGGCCCGGCGACCGGACCACGATCGCCAGGCCGGACCTGCGGAGTTACGTGAAGCGGTCAGGGACGCTGGTGGACCGGACGGAATGGAACACCTCCGAGGCCGACGCGTCGGGCGAGCTGATCTCCACCGGCGCCGACGCGACGGCGTTCTGGACCGCGCTGATGACCGGGAAACTGCTGGCCCCGGCCCAGCTCACCGAGATGAAGCGGACCATCCCGGACGACGCCGGCCAGGGCTACGGGCTGGGGGTCGAGCGTTATGAGCACATCCCGGGCATGGACACCTGGGGGCACAGCGGCAGCATGTCCAGCGGTCACACGTTCAGGAACGCCGTCACCGACGACGGCGAGCGGGCCGTGACGCTCCTGATCGACACCGACGAGTTCGACTCCGGCAAGGTCGAGTCCGTCATCGGCGCCCTCATCCGCGACCTCCGCTGACCCCGTTCGGGAA
Organism: Nonomuraea sp. WAC 01424; assembly: GCF_003947315.1. Lineage (NCBI taxonomy): Bacteria > Bacillati > Actinomycetota > Actinomycetes > Streptosporangiales > Streptosporangiaceae > Nonomuraea > Nonomuraea sp. WAC 01424. Next base: position 22,238 of record NZ_QHHZ01000029.1, on the reverse strand, counting down.
CGGCGGCGTTCCCGGACGAAGGTATCCGCCGTCCGCGATCCGGGCTCGGAGCCGGGGAGAGGAGACGTCCATGAAGATGTTCCAGAACCTCGACCCCGAGCTCGCCGCCGCACTCGTCCATCTGGATCTTCCCGAGACCGGCGCGCGCGGCTACACCCATGCCGAGCTGGCGCGGGAACGGGACCGGATGGCCGCGGCGAGGCTGGCCGGTCTCGTCCCCGACCCGGCGGTCCTGATCAAGGACGTATGGGTCCCAGGCCCGGAGGGCGGCCCTGACCTGCGGTTACGCATCCACAGGCCGGCCGGGGCCACGGACGGGCCGCTGCCGTGCGTCTACTGGATCCACGGCGGCGGGATGACGTTCGGCCTGCCGGAACAGGACGACGGCGTCGCCGCCCGGTTCGTACGGGAGCTGCGCTGCGTGGTCGCCTCCCCGGCCTACCGCCTCGCCCCCGAACACCCCGACCCCGCCCCCGTCGAGGACTGCTACGCCGGGCTGCTGTGGCTGGCCGCCTCCGAACCCGGCGTCGATCCCCGCAGGATCGCGATCGGCGGCGCCAGCGCGGGCGCGGGGCTGGCGGCCGGGGTGACGCTGCTGTCCAGGGACCGGGGCGGCCCGGCCCCGGTGTTCCAGGCCCTGAGCGCGCCCATGCTGGACGACCGCGCCGACACCCCGTCCATGACCCAGTACGAGGACGTGCTCGTGATCGACCGGGACTACATCGCCGAGTCGTGGACCGCCCTGCTCGGCGACCGCCGCGCCACGGACGCCGTCTCCCGCTACGCGGCGCCCGCCCGCGCGACCGACCTGTCCGGCCTGCCTCCGGCCCTGGTGGACGTCGGAGAGCTGGAGGTCTTCCGCGACGAGACCGTCCTGTACGCCCTGCGCCTGGCCCGGGCCGGTGTGCCCACCGAGTTGCTGGTCTATCCCGGCGTCTTCCATGGCTCGGAGAAACTGGTCCCGCACGCCGAGATCACCCGCCGCGCCGTCGCGAACCGCCTCGCCGCCCTCCGCCGGGCGTTCCACCGGCCCTGACGACCTGGCCGCCGGGAGGATCAGCCCACCCAGGGCGAGACGAACCCCACGGTCTCCGTCGGCCCGACGGTGAACGAGCCCTCGGCGCGGTCGAACTGGAAGGGGTTGGCGTCGGTGGTGATCCGCGTGGTGACGGTCCTCGTCTCCTGCTGCCGGATGATGACGTCGTACGCCGCGCTGTAGTCGTTCAGGGGGTCGAGGTAAGCGGTCACGGGGGAGATGATCTGCATGGCGCCCGAACCGTTGTAGACCTCCGTCACGGCCTGCTTCCAGTTCGCGCCCGCGCCCCGGATGCAGGCCCGTCCCATGAGCCCGGGGACGGTGTTGCTGAACGTCCATGACCCGCAGGTCGAGTCCGCGGCAGAGGCGGGACGCGCGCTGATCGCCCCTTGGGCGAGTGCCGCTGTGAACAGGACGACGGACAGGAGGATCGACGCTCTTCTGGGCCTTTGAGTGGATGACCGGATGACCATTCTTCGTCCTTTCCCGAGCTGGAACGATCGCCACGACTGCGTTGTCGCTTATGGTGACGAAGCCATCACAGTCTGTGCAGGGCGTCGAGGTCGCGCAACATCCGGTCCGCCTGGTGGACCGCGCCGGCCCCGAGCGGGAGCGACCGCTCGGGCGGGGCGGGTCAGTTTTTGGCGTCGTTCCGGTCAGGCGGCGCACTCCAGGCAGACCGGCTGACCGTCCCGCTCGGAGGTGCGCTGGCTGCGGTGGTGCACCAGGAAGCAGCGCGAGCAGGTGAACTCGTCCGCCTGAGGCGGGATCACCTGTACGGACAGCTCTTCGCTGGACAGATCCGCGCCCGGCAGTTCGAGCGACTCCGCCAGGTCGGTCTCGTCGACGTCGATGCGGCCGGACGAGGTGTCGGCACGACGGGCCTGAAGCTCCTGGAGGCTCTCGTCTCCTGAGTCGTCGTCGGTCTTGCGTGGGCTGTCGTAGTCGGTCGCCATGGTGTTCATCCGCCTCGTCTCGGTGTCTCCGCAGGGCCGCATGTCTTCGTGCCCAATGCGCGAGGAAATTCCCATCCGCGCCCCGGACGAATCCACAACGTGCCCTTCGGCTCGGATACGGCCAAAGAGGACTCATGCCTCAGGTGCGCGCGGACAGGACGTGGACGGTTGGTTAGGGGATGGGTACGGACAGTGATGACAGATCGGAAGATCTACGGGGGACCACTCATGACCACGATCACCTTCGACCATGCCGCCACCGGCTACACCCTGGCCCAGGCCCGGTGTCTGGCCCACGCCGCCGCCCTGGCCTACAAGAACGCCGACCAGGTCGAGGCCACCGCCGCCGGCTGGGGTTTCGACCGCGTCAGAAGTTTCCGGGTGCCGCACGCCGCGCCGTTCCCGCTGGAGGACACCCAGGCGTACATCGCCGCCAGCGACCAGATGATCATCGTGGCGTTCCGCGGCACCCAGCCCGAGGAACTGCGCGACTGGCTCTCGGACGCCAACACCCTGCTCACCCCGTACGCCGCCGTCGAGGGCAACATCCACGCCGGCTTCTACCGGGCGTTGGACGTCGTGCACCCCGCCCTGCTGGAGACCCTGGAGGACTGGCACACCGCCGGCCAGTCGCTCTGGTTCACCGGGCACAGCCTCGGGGGAGCGCTGGCCATGCTGGCCGCCGCCCGTACCCACTTCGAGGACCCCTCGCTGCTGGCCGACGGCGTCTACACCTACGGCCAGCCCCGCACCTGCTGCCCCAAACTCGCCGCCGCCTACGACCAGGCGTTCCGTGGACGTACCTTCCGCTTCGTCAACAACAACGACGTCGTCGCGCAGCTCCCGCCCGTCCCGCTGTTCCACCATGTGGCCGAGGAGCGCTACTTCGACACCCAGGGAAGGCTGCACGAGAAGATGCCCGCCGCGATGGGGCTGATCGACCGGCTCGGCGGCGCCACCGCCGACCCGCTGGCGCCCGGCACCGACGGCATTCGTGATCACTTCATCAACGCGTACCTGGCCAGGTTCGACAGCGCTCAGGAGGGTGCGACTTCCGGCGCGGGCAGGAAGGCGAAGTCCGGCCGAGGTTCGCTGAACGGCCTGCTGCCGGAGTAGGGCCGGGCCCTTGACGCAGGCAGGTGCCGCCGAGTCCGCGGCGCCTGCCCGACCACGCCGCCCGGCTCCAAGGTTGTGGCCTGCTTCCGACGGGCGCACAGGACGGCTGTTCAGCATTCCGTGAATCAGATATCATCGCCATATGACGATCGATCATGAGGGCGGCCGGTGTGTCAGCGCGGACATCGCCGCGGGCATCTCCCCGGCGGCGGCGCTGTTCCACTCCCTGGCCGATGAGACCAGGCTGCGCATCGTGCAGCGCCTGGCGCGCGGCGAGGCCCGCGTGGTGGACCTGACCACCCAGCTCGGACTGGCCCAGTCCACGGTGTCCAAGCATCTGGCCTGCCTGCGCGACTGCGGCCTGATCGACTACCGCGCCGAAGGGCGCCAGTCCTTCTACTCCCTGACCCGGCCCGAGCTGATGGACCTGCTGGCCTCGGCCGAGCAGTTGCTGGCCGCCACCGGCCACGCCGTGACGCTGTGCCCGGCCCACGGCAGCCGGCAGGCCGAGGCGGGGGAGGCGGTGTCGTGACCACGCCGAACCTGACCGTCCCGGCCCGGCGGACGGTCCTGCGACGCAGGATCCGGCTGCTGGTGGCCGCGACCATCACGTACAACGTGATCGAGGCGGTGGTGGCCGTCACCGCCGGATCGCTGGCCTCCTCCGCCGCGCTGATCGGGTTCGGCCTCGACTCCGTGGTGGAGGTCGCCTCGGCCGCCGCGGTGGCCTGGCAGTTCTCCGCGGCCGACCACGAACGCCGGGAGAAGACCGCGCTGCGCGTCATCGCGGTCTCGTTCTTCGCGCTGGCCGCCTATGTCACCTTCGACGCCGTCCGCGCGCTGCTCGGCTCCGGCGAGGCCGAGCACTCCACGCCCGGACTGATCCTGGCCGCGCTCTCGCTGATGATCATGCCGTTCCTGTCGTACGCCCAGCGCCGCGCCGGTCGTGAGCTCGGCTCCGCCTCCGCGGTCGCCGACTCCAAGCAGACCCTGCTGTGCACCTACCTGTCCGGCGTGCTGCTGGTGGGCCTGGCGCTCAACAGCCTGTTCGGCTGGTCCTGGGCCGACACGATCGCCGCCCTGGTCATCGCCGCCGTCGCGGTCAAGGAAGGCCGCGAAGCCTGGCGCGGTGACGTCTGCTGCGCCGTCCCGGCCGACGCCGCCGTCACGTCGTCCACCGCCGCCGGGGGATGCGCCGACGGCTGCTGCGTACCGTCCGAGGAGGACCCCCGATGATCACCCGGCCCATGCCGGCGCGCGTCCGCGCCGCCTACCGCGCCGAGATGCGCGCCGCCCGCACGGCCGCCGCCCCCGAGGCGCGCTGGCGGCACCTGGAACGCGCGCACATCCTGTCCCAGCCCTGGCCCTGGCCCCACACGGCCAACCACCTCGCCATGTTCGCCCTGGCCGTACGGCAACGTGACCGGCGCGAGGCACTCGGGCAGGTGGTACGCATCATCATGGCCGCACCCGGCTCCGCGCTGGGCCGCTACCCCGAGGGCAACACCGGCCGCGCCACCGTCGGCCTGACCCGGCCCATGCCGGTGCCCGCCGACCTGGCCGCGCTGCTCCGAACCGCCTGACCAAAGCCGCTGCGCAGCCCCGGGGGCCACCGCGCCTACCCGCCCGAGACGGTCATGCTGCTGACCGTGATCAAGGCCGCGCAGCGGCTCGGGTTCACCCTGGAGGAGGTGGCCGAACTGCTCGACACCGGACGACGCGGCCACCCCACCCCCGACCTGCGCGCCCGCGCCCAGGCGAAGATCGCCGAGGTGGAGGCCAAGATCGCGGACCTGAGCACCATCCGCGCCGCGCTGACCGCGGTGGTGGCGGCGGGCTGCGACAGCCTGACCGACTGCACCTGCCCCGACTGCCCGCTGCCGTTCGCCGACCTGGCCGAGGGCCGCACGCCGAAGGCGGACTGAGTGTGCCGTGGGCGGCCGCGCGACGGGTCACGGTGTCCGTGAGCACGCTTTCGGGTGATTCGAACGTTTAGCCTGGTGACGGACGTGGTTCCGGGGTCGTGACTCCGCCCGCCCCCCGACCGTTGTGGCGGCCGGAGCATGAGAGGAGCACGAGAGGAGCACGGTGAGCATGTCGCGAGCGGTCGAATGGTGGGACGAGCACCAGATCCCCCTCTACCTGGCCGCGATCGCCACCGGCGCGCTGGCCGGGCTCGCCGCCCCGAGCATCGCCCCGGCGCTGGAGGGCGCGATCAACCCGGTGCTGGCGCTGCTGCTGTTCGCGACGTTCCTCGCCGTGCCGATGGCCGAGGTCGGGCGGGCCTTTCGTGACGTGCGCTTCCTGGTCACGGCGCTGGTGGCGAACTTCGTGGTCGTCCCCGTGATCGTCTACGGCCTGTCCCGGTGCGTCGCCGACGACCGAGGGCTGCTGCTCGGGCTGCTGCTGGTGCTCCTGACCCCGTGCATCGACTACGTGATCGTCTTCACCGGGCTCGCCGGTGGGGCGCGCGCCCGGCTGCTGGCGGCCGCGCCGCTGCTGATGCTGGCGCAGATGCTCCTGCTGCCCGTCTACCTGCTGGCCTTCGCGGGGTCCGACGTGCTGGCCGTGGTGGAGGTCGCGCCGTTCGCGGAGGCGTTCCTCGTTCTCATCGTCGCGCCGCTGGCCGCCGCGGCGCTCGTGCAGGCGCTCGCACGCCGTCGCCGGGCCGGGCGGGTGGTGGAGGAGGTCATGGCCGGGGCGATGGTGCCGCTGATGATGGCCACACTCGCCGTCGTCATCGGCTCCCAGATCGCCGCCGTCGGCGCTCAGGTCGTGACGCTGGCGCGGCTGGTCCCGCTCTACGCGCTCTTCGTCGTCCTCGCCGTGGCCGTGGGCCTGGTCGCCGGCCGTACGGTACGCCTGGACGTCCCGGCCACGCGGGCGGTCATGTTCTCCGCCGCCACCCGCAACTCCCTGGTCGTCCTGCCCCTCGCCCTGGCGTTGCCGCCGGCGCTCGGCATCGCCCCGCTGGCCGTGGTCACCCAGACGCTGGTGGAGCTGGTGGCGATGGTGGTCCTCGTCCGCCTCGTCCCGAGGCTCGTGCCCGAACCGCTCCCGGCGGACGCGTCCACGTCGGCGGGCCACCGCAGCGGCAGGGTGGGGCCATGACGGACGGGGAGGAGACGCCGTCTGACCTGGCGCGCCCGTGAGGGGCGGCGCTCTGCGAGGATCGTGAAGTGGCTCGTAACATGTCGGGAGTGCGTACAGTCGAGCCGGTCCGCGCAGGCGTGCCCCGATGGGAGATCACCGTCCGCGCGAACGGGTCGTCGCCGGGCTGGCTCCCGACCAGGCCCGCGGGCGGGGGCCGGCCAGAAGCTCCGAATGCCTCCAGTTGAGGCTGTCCCCGATGGTCGCGCACGCGGTCCTGGGGCGCCTCCTCCGAGCTGGGCGGGACGGTGGTCACCCTCGACGACCTGTGGGGACGCGAGGCCGTACGGATCCAGGAGCGGCTGCGGGCCGCCGGGTCGTGGGAGGACCGGTTCGCGATCGCCGAGGACGTGCTGGCCCGCCGGGGCGACGCGGGCCGGGCCGTCGATCCGGAGGTCGCCTTCTCGTGGAGGCGGATGGTGGCCAGCCGGGGACGGGTGCGCGTCGAACGGCTCGTCGCCGAGACCGGCTGGAGCCGTAAACGCCTGTGGTCCCGGTTCCGCGCGCAGGTCGGGCTCACCCCGAAGCGGGTCGCCCAGCTCATCCGCTTCGACCACGCGGCCCACCGCCTGGCCGCCGGTCAGCGGGCCGCGACGGTGGCGGTGGAGAGCGGTTACGCCGACCAGTCCCACCTGCACAGGGACGTCATGACCTTCACCGGGACGACCCCGGGCGCGATCGCGCTGTCGCCGTTCCTCGCGGTGGACGACGTCGCCTGGCCGTTCACGCGGGCCCGGAGCGCGGCCGTGCCGATCGGCGCCTAACCGCCCGCGGCGGGCCGGTCGCCGCTGCCGCACAGGCGCAGCGCGCTGCGCAGGCACAGGGCCGCCGCCTCGGGGGGAGCCAGGCGGCCTTCGGAGATCTCCTCCGCGGCGGCGTGCTGGAGGCCGATGACGGCGGCGGCGAGCCAGGCGGCCGGGGGCACCGGGTCGAAGTCGCCGGTGTGCTGGCCGCGCCGGATGAGGCGTTCGAGCCGTGGCGGCACGACGTCGTGGGGGTCGTCGCCCTCGGGCCGGTGGACCCGGCCCACGGTGAGGTCGAGCAGGAGGGGATGGCGGCGCAGGAACCGCCAGCCGGCGTCGAGGAACCCGGCCAGCGCGTCGGGGGGCGGCGCGGTGTCGAGTGCGGCCGCGTCGAGCAGGGCGGCGTACTCCGCGGCGGCGACCTCGATGAGGGCCGCCATCAGGGCGTCGCGCGAGGCGAAGTGCGCGTAGACGGTCTGGCGGGTGACGTTCGCGGTGGTGGCGATCTCTTCCATGCTGGCGTCGGGGCGCTCGCCGAGGACGACGCGGGCCGCGTCGAGGATCGCGTCGATGCTGCGCCGGGCGTCCGAGCGCCGGCGGCGGGGCCGGGTGGCGGTGTGTGCGTCAACCATCGCGCCGATGATATCCCGCCGCAATAACCTTGACAGCGCGTAAGAGATACTTAAGTCTTACGGCATGTCAAAGAACAGCTTGGACGAGAGCCGTCCGGCGATCGAGGCGTACGGACTGGTCAAGATCTACGGCGAGCACCGGGCACTGGACGGGATCGACCTCACGGTCCGGCGCGGCCAGGTGTTCGGCTTCCTCGGGCCCAACGGCGCGGGCAAGACCACCACGATCCGCATCCTGGCCACCCTGACCCGCCCCGACGGCGGCACCGCCCGCGTCCTCGGCCACGACCTGACCGGCGAGCGCGAGGCGATCCGGGCCCGCGTCTCCGTGACCGGCCAGTACGCCGCCCTGGACGAGGACCTGACCGGCCACGAGAACCTGATCATCCTCGGCCGCCTCCACGGCCTGTCCCGCGCGGCCGGCCGGCGGCGCGCCGACGACCTGCTGGCCGCCTTCGACCTGACCGGACCGGCCGGCCGCGCGGTGGGCGGCTACTCGGGCGGGATGCGACGCAGGCTGGACATCGCGGCCGGCCTGATCGTGCCGCCCGACCTGCTGTTCCTCGACGAGCCGACCACCGGGCTCGACCCGCGCAGCCGGGGCCAGGTGTGGGAGCTGGTCCGCCAGGTCGCCGCGGCCGGCACCACGGTGTTGCTCACCACCCAATACCTGGAGGAGGCCGACCAGCTCGCCGAGCAGATCGCCGTCATCGACCGCGGCCGGATCGTGGCCGAGGGCACCAGCGCCCAGCTCAAGTCGCGGGTCGGCTCGGGCGCGCTGCACCTGCGCCTCCTCGACGGCGGGCAGCGCGCGCGGGCCCGGCAGGTGCTGGCCGACGCCCTGGACGGTACGGTCCGCCTGGCCGCCGATCCGCTCGCCCTGTCCGTGCTGCTCCCCGTCCCGGCCGGCGCGGCCGACGTGGGACGGCTGGTCGGGCATGCCATGACTCGCCTCGCCGAGGCCCAGGTGGGCATCGCCGAGATCACCCTCGGCCAGCCCAGCCTGGACGAGGCGTTCCTCGCCCTGACCGGCCACCTGGCCACCCCCGACCACGAGGACGTGCCCGCATGAGCACCACGGCCCAGCCCTACCGGATCGACGTCCTGCTCACCGCGCCCCGGCCACGCCGCCGCGCCGGAGCGCTGACCGCCTCCGCGACCTTCGCCCTGCGGGCCCTGCTCAAGATCAAGCACGACCCCAAACAGCTCGTGGACTCGATCGCCATCCCGATCCTGTTCACCGTGCTGTTCACCTACCTGTTCGGCGGCGCGGTCAGCGGCTCGACCGGCGACTACCTCACGCTCCTCCTGCCGGGCACGCTCACCATGAGCATCGCCATCGTCACCATGTACGGCGGCGCCCGCCTGGCCAAGGACGTCACGACCGGGGCCTTCGACCGCTTCCGTTCCCTGTCGGTGTGGCGCGGCGCGTTCGTGCTCGGCGGGCTGCTCAGCGACGCCGTCCGCTACCTGTTCGCGTCGGCCGTCGTGGTGCTGCTCGGGCTGGTCATGGGCTATCGGCCGGCCGGCGGGATCACGGGGGTGCTCGCCGCGGTGGCGCTGGTCGTCGCCTTCGGGCTCTCGCTGTCCCTGCTGTGGGCCGCGGTCGCCCTGCTCGTGCCCGACCAGGCCGTGGTCATCAGCATCGCGAACGTCGTGCTCATGCCGCTGTCGTTCGCCAGCAACGTCTTCGTCCGGCCCGAGACCATGCCCGGCTGGCTGCGGGCCTTCGTCGAGGTCAACCCGCTCAGCCACGTCGCCACCGCGGCCAGGGGCCTGATGAACCACGCCGGCGGCACCGGCGCGGCCGTCACCTGGTCACTCGTCGCGACCGCCGCCGTCACCGCCGTGTGCGCGCCGCTCGTCCTCCATCTGTACGGCAGGCGCGGATGAGACGTCGCGGAGCGCGCGGTGTTCGGCCTCGGTGATCTCGTGCACCGCGACGGGCCGCCCGTGGGCGGGCACCACGGTCTCGAACGCGAACCGCAGGCCCAGCTTGTCCATCACCCGCCGGGACCGGTCGTTGTCCACGTGACGGATGCTGACGACCCGGTCGAGACCGCATTCGGTGAACCCGAACCGCAGCAGCCGCCGCGCCGCCTCCGTGGCGTAGCCGTGTCCCCAGTGGGGGCGTCCGAACCGCCAGCCGATCTCCACGGCGGGCAGGACCTCGGGCAGGAACGCGGGCACCGCCAGGGCGACCCAGCCGGCCGTCCGCCCGGTCTCCCGGACGACCACCGAGAGCAGGCCGTGGCCGCGTTCGTCCCATTCCTGCCGGGCACGGGCGATCCCCGCCGCGGCCCGCTCCGGAGGCAGCACGGAACCGTCGCCGATGTACCGCATGACCTCGGGGTCGGCGTTCATGGCGGCGAAGGCGTCGAGATCGTTCTCGTCCGGGCGGCGCAGGAGCAGGCGGGCGGTCGTCAACTGGGTCATCCGGTGATGATGCCAGAGCCCGGGACGGGCGGTTCGTCCCATCAGGGCGGCCTTCGAGGAGCCCGCTGACCCACAGCACGGGCCTTCCAGCTTGGGGCGCCCCGCTCTCGCCGACCGGACGGTCTGGCGTCATCCTTCGGGACGACGCCGTCGCGACCTCCGGAGGAGCCGGCCGAGACCCGGTGACGATGTGCGGGGCATCCCCACGGCAGCAGAGTGGGCCGGGTGAACGCCTCTTCCCTACGAAACCGTCCCGCAATCGTGCCGACCCTGATCGTCGCCGTCTGGTCGGTGAGCTATCTGCCCTTCAGCCTGCTCTGGGCTCTCGGAGGGCCCGCATATCCCTTCGACGCCGGCCGTACGGGCGCGGGCAACACCCTGCTCGACCCTCTTCCAGCGGCAGCCGGCGGGGCTGTGCTCGCGGTGTCGGCGCTGGTGGCCGGCGTCGTCGCCGTGCTCGCCGGCAGAGGTCCGCTCAACCGGGCCCCCGCCGTCGCGGCCGTCGCGCTCGGCGCCGGCCTGGCGGTGCTCCTGCCTGACGTGCGCATCATGATGACCGCTGGGTATCTGCCGGTGATGCTGGTCGCCGCGCTCGCCGGCCAGGCTGAGTTCTCGATGATCGCGACCATGCTCACGTGGCCGAGCGTCAACCTGCTCATCCTGATGGCGGCCGGCGTCAGCCTGATGCTCCTGGGGACGCGCGCGCTGATCGCAGGGGCCGGGCGGCCCGGTAGCGCCGCCCGCGCGCTACGGGTCGGGCAGTACGCGACCGCCGTCGCGGTCGCCGTCCCCGTCGTCTACGCCGTCACCCGCTTCGGCTGGTTGCTGGGCGTGCCTGTCGGGATCAGCGACCGGTTCCTGGCCCACATCGCCGAGATCACCCCGATCGGCGCCGGTCTCAGCACGCTCGGTCTCATCGGTGCGGTCCTGACCTTCGGCTTGGTCCGGCCGTGGGGTGAGATCTGGCCGCGCTGGGTGCCGTTCCTGCGCGGGCGTGCGATTCCGGCGAAGTTCCCGGCCTACTTGGCTCTGGCCGTCTCCCTCCCCGTCACTTCCGCCGGACTGATGTACGTCCGCAAGAAGCTCACAGGCGAGCAGGTCGGCCCTGCGGGGGCGAACACCGAACTGGGGGCCTGGCTGCCGGAGATGTTGTGGCCGCTGTGGGGTGCGGCTCTGGCGGTGGCCGCGCTGGCGTACCTCTCCCGCCGCCGGCACCTCGTTCACGTACAGCGACCATAATGGTGGGCGTGCGAGAGTCCCCGTCATCTTCCGATGCCGCGGTGGACTCGTTTCTCGACCGCCATCAGGTGAGCACCGATGCCCTGCTCGCGGTCCTGCTCTTCCTGCCGCTCGGCCTGGTCTCGTTGAGCCTGCTCCGGGCCTCGGACAGTCCTCTGCCGCTCCGCCTGCTCGCGGGTCTCGGCCTGCTGGTGCTGCACGGGTGCGTCGTTCCGCGTCGGCTGCGCCCGCTGGTCGCGTACGGCCTGGCCAGCGCGGCGATGCTGCTGCTGGTGGCACTACCGCCCCTGCATGACCCGGACGGCGCCTACTACCCGGCGGTGCTGCTGCCGAGCACGCTGGTCTTCGGGCTGCTGCTCTACACGGTCTGCGGCCGGCTCGACCTGCTGCCCAGCCTGGCCTGTCTGGGTGTCGCCCTGACGGGTGTGGCCCTGGTCCTGGCGCGTCTGTGGAACCCGGCCTCATGGGGCGGCTCGTCGGGCTCCTACGAGCTGGTCGCTTGGCGGATCGGGTTGTCGGTCGGCCTGGTCGCCGCAGCGGCATGCCTATGGTCGCTGGGCCGCCTCAGCCGGATCCGGGTGTTGTTCCTGTCCGAGCTCAGAGCGAAGGCCGAGCGCGCAGAGGCCGACCGTACGCGGGAGCGGCAGGAGGCGGCGCGGGCGGAGCGCGACCGTATCAGCCGCGAGATGCACGACGTGGTGTCCCACTCGCTCGCCGTCATGGTCAGCCAGGCGGAAGGTGGCAGGCTGTCCGACCCAGGCTCGCCCGGGGCGGATGTGTTCGCCACCATCGCCGGGGTAGGGCGCGAGGCCCTGCGCGACATGCGCGGGCTTCTGGGCGTGCTGCGCGCCGACGGTGGCACCACTCCGCAACCGGGCCTCGGCGATCTCTCCGACCTGCTCGACCAGGTACGCGACACAGGCGTCCGGCTCGACGTACAGGAGGTCGGGGATGCCCGGCCGCTGCGCCCCGCCGTCGACCTGACCGCCTATCGTGTCATCCAAGAGGGCCTGACCAACGTGATCAAACACGCGGGGGCGACGGCGGCCGCCGACATGACGCTGGCCTGGCGCGCGGACAGACTGCACATCACCATCACGAACGACGGCGCCGGCCCGCCCGCCGGAGAGGCCGGCGTGGGGCTGACCGGGATGCGCGAACGTCTCGGCATGGTGGGAGGCACCCTGGAGGCCGGCAGACGCTCCGGCGCCGGCTTCGAACTGTCGGCCACCCTGCCTTATGAGCCGAGGAGTCTCCCATCATCCGGATCATGATCGTCGACGATCAGGAGCTGCTGCGCAACGGCCTGACCATGGTCGTCAGGTCCCAGCCCGACATGGAGGTGGTCGCCGAGGCCGCTGACGGCCTGGCGGCCCTGTCGGCCCTGTCGGCGCCGGAGTCGCGGCACGTCGACGTGGTGGTGATGGACATCCGTATGCCCCGAATGGACGGTGTCATCGCCACCAGGGAGATCCAGCGGCTGGACGACCCGCCGAAGGTGCTGGTGTTGACCACGTTCGATCTCGACGAGCACGCCCTGGCCGCGCTGCGCGCCGGTGCGAGCGGGTTCATGCTGAAGGACGCGCCGGGTGAGGAGATCATCGCTGCGATCCGGCACGTGCACCGGGGTGACTCGATCATCGCGCCCGCCACGACCCGCCGGCTCATCGGGCGGCTCGTCGCGAAGGCCGACACCGACCCGGACGCCGTGCTCAAGGTGCTCACGGAGCGTGAGCGTGAGGTCTTCCTCAGCCTGGCCGGAGGCGCGTCCAACGCCGAGATCGGGGTCGAGTTGTTCTTGTCGGAGACCACGATCAAGACCCACGTGGGGCGCATCCTGACGAAGCTCGGGCTGCGCGACCGGGTCCAGGCGGTGGTCCTGGCGTACGAATCCGGCGTTGTCACTCCGGGCGAGCGTTGAGCGCCGACTGGGGAGTCGGCGTCGGGGTTCTGTACTGGTGCAGATCCCGGCTGGGAGTTCCCGCCAACCCTCCGAGCGCGATGCGATCACTGACCTGGCCCCCAGGAACAGATCGGAGTCCCGATGGCAAGATGCTCGCCTCTGGAGCCATGGATGGCACAGTGCGCCCATCGAGGATCACCGCCTGGCGTCGCGGGTGCGCGGCCACAGTGGCGGATCCTCTGACTAGGGGTGCCACCGGAATACGGCGCGACATGGGCCGCGTCGGAGCGGTGACCGGGCAGAAATGAGGCTCTGTCCCGTTCCTGGAGTGGCGTACTCCCAGGTCAGCAGTGGAGCAACCATGGGAGCCAATCCGGATCAGAGGCGCGGCGCGCACCCCATCATGCCTAGCTTCTCGATCACCTCTCCAGGCCTGGATACGAGCGCCGTGGACAAGTTCCTTGCTGAGCTGGACGACGCGATGGACCGGCTCTGAGCCGCTATCGCTGATTTCTGCACTCAGCCTCCTCGAAGGCCCACCGCGCCACCACGTTCGAAGCCGGTTCGAAACGATGGCCAGAGCCGCTGACGAGTGCATCACGAAGGTCGCCGGTCTCGACAAGGTTGGCCCGCACGTGGTCCGGCAGGAGAACACCGGCCTGCTCACGCAGATGATTCTGGAAGCCCCGCTCACCGAGCCGGCGGCGGGCTGCTCAGATCGATCCCGAGCTGAGAAGAACTCACTCCGAGAACGCGGCTCGCAGCATGGCGACTGTGATGGAGGAAGGCGATGTTTGGCCGAAGGCGATCGTGGACCGGTGGCCCGGGGAGCGTGGTCGGACTCAGTCCAGTGGCCTGAAACTGGGGTAGTTGTCGGTAACGGTTTGGCCCGCGAAAACCGGGATGTAGACCCTGGTCTGGCAGTTGGGGTCGGGGAAGACCAGGATCGTGCCCTGGGTCCGGTTGGTGATGCTGGATTCCCCTTCGAAGCCCTGGTAGCAGCGACCAGCCTCCGGGTTGTTGTACGTCTTCACCTGGCCGGACGCCGATGCCACCCGCACGAGACCCGGTGCTGCGGAGGCCGGACCGGCGATGGTGAGGGCGAGAGCTCCGGCGGCGGTTGCGGCCAGGAGCGCAGTAGAGGTGTGGCGCATCGGGCATCCTCTCACGAAGGTCAACTGACTTATTACAATCTGTCACGAGACAACTGCATTCAGTAACTATCCTGGTCGGCACAACCTTCTTTCGGGCTTGGTACTCGGGGTGCGGGTGAGAATCGTGCCCCAAGGCCCCAGCGAGCAGCTTCGCCACAGGTCACGTCCTCAGAACCGGCCAAGCTCTCAGAGCCTGCTGACAAAGGGATTTGGTGTCCGGGCTCGAGTCAGTAGAGCGCCGTGCTGTGGTCATGAGTGGGTAGTTGCCCCGTAAGCAGGAGCGGGCTCCTGATAGCTGAGGTGTTGTCTAAGCAGTTCAGCGGCCTGGAGCCCGTGGTTGTCTGCACGCCCGTGGCCGTGAACGCCAGCAGTTGCGCCTCACCGGGGTGCGGATGTCGCGGTCGGAAACCGGCATATCCGTCGGATCTGACCGATGCCCAGTGGTCGGTGTTGGAGGGCGAGGCGCGGGGGGTGATGGCCGAGCTGGTCGCGGCGTGGTCTGCCGGAGTAACGGCTGGCTGCGCGGTTGCGCGGGCGGCTGCGTGTCCTGGCCGGGCGGCGTGAGCTGCCGACGGCCGGCTGCGTCGACTCCCAGACCGCCAGGGCGACCGAGACCGTCGGGGCGGCGGCCTGCGGGTACGACGCGGGCAAGAAGCTGAAGGGGCAGAAACGGCACGTCGTGGTGGACACCCTCGGGCTGCTGCTGTGCGTGATCGTCACTGCCGCGTCCGTGCAGGACCCGCGCCGGCGCGCATCCGGTCCTGGCGCTGCTGCGCGAGAAGTTCTCCACCATCACGCCGGTCTGGGCTGATGGCGGCTACGCCGGACGGCTGCAGGTCTGGGCCCGGAAGGCCCTCGACCTGGCGGTCACGATCGTCAAGCGCAGCGACGGCCTGCGGGGCTTCGTGGTGCTGCCCCGCCGGTGGGTGGTGGAAAGGACGTTCGCCTGGCTGGTCCGCTACCGCCGCCTGGCGCGGATCTAGGAACGCAGGCCCGCTCATCACGAGGCCATGATCTGGTGGGCCACCGTGCACCAGATGACCCGCCGACTGACGCGCGAGCTGGCGGGCCTGCCACCCCCTGGCCGCTGGAGCGACCCGCCACCACTACCGGCCTGGCGAGGAAGTGAACTGGCCGCCATCCTCGGGATCGAGAACGTCAACAGCTTCCGCGTCCAGCTGTCTCAATGGTCCCACCAGGGTTACATCAACAAGATCGGACCAGCTCTCTACGGGCCCATGCCCGCCAGCACTTAAGCCTTTGTCAGCAGGCTCTTAGAGCCAGACGCGTACCGGGCTTCCCCACCGCCACCGCCCGGGGGGCGTGCGATCGGCGGCCCCGAGCCGGTCCGCGTCGACGGGATAGTCGGCAGGAAGGTCGAGGCTTCCTTGTGGCGACTCTGTCCCGCGTAACGGGACGATCACGTGTCGGAACATAGCCCGATCCAATCGGACTTATGGCGCAAATGACTATTTATGGAACTGGCCAAAAGGTGGCTTTTGTCGCCGGGGGTTTGTAAGGCACGGCTAAGGTGATCCACATTCACCCCAGGGAACCCCCCGACTGGAGGCCCTTTGTCAACCCATCGACGGGCGGTGCCCGCCGTCCTTGTCGCCGTGGCCTGCGCGCTGAGCGCGGGCGCGGCGGACGCGTCGGCTTCGGCGGCGCCGGTGAGCGTCGTGGTGCCCTCGACCAACGACGTGTTCATCAGTCAGGCCGCGCCGGAAACCGTTTACGGCAGCGCCGAGTGGATGTCGGTCTGCGTCAAGACCTGCAACGACGCCACCAACGCTGAGCGCCGAGCTCTCATGCAGTTCAAGGTCTCCGGCGTCCCGGCCAACGCGCAGAACGTCAAGCTGACGCTCCAGGTGCGTTCGACCCGCACCACCGACACCACCGTCAGCGCGCACAAGGTCACCGGCACGTGGTCGCAGACCACCACCTCCTGGACAACCAGACCGGCGTTCGGCACAGCGCTGACCACCCGCACCGGCTTCACCGCCGACACGGTGGCGGAACTGGACATCAGCAAGGCCTACACCGGCAACGGCACCTACTCCTTCGGCCTGACCGCGTCCAAGGGCCCGGTAGCGGTGCTGTACTCCTCGCGCACGACCGGCAAGGGGCCGAACCTCAAGGTCACCTACACGCCCGCCGCCGCCACCCCGACGGCTACCCCGACCACCGGCCCCACCCCCACGGCGTCCCCGACCACCTCTCCGACGGTCTCCCCGACGGCGTCCCCGACGGCGACGGGCAGCGTGCCCTGCCTGCCGTTCGACAAGCCGGCCGCCTCGACGCTGCGCTCCTACGACAAGAAGGTGTTCGCCTTCTACTTCCCGCCCTATCCGCTGTCCATCGACAACAAGGACCCGGCCAAGGACCAGTACGCCTCATGGCTGGACCCCGCCGGCTCCAACGGCATGTACGCCGAGCAAGGCGGCCACTCCCGCGACCGGCCGCTGACCCGCCCGGTGCGCTCCGGCGACTGGCGGCAGGCGGACTTCGAAGTCGAGGTGCGTCAGGCCATCGCAATGGGCCTGGACGGCTTCATCTACGAGCACCACACCTCGACCAGCGACCAGCGCTTCAACCAGTTCCCCAAGATGCTGGCGGCCGCCAAGGCGGTGGACCCCGGCTTCCGGATCATGCTCAGCCCGGACTTCCCGACCACCAAGGGCGCCGCGCCCGACAAGGTGATCTCCGACGTCCTGATGGCCAAGGGGCACCCGTCGCTGTACAAGCTGCCCGACGGGACGATCCCGCTGGCGCCGTTCTACCCCGAGCGTCAGAGCCCGGCATGGTGGGACACCGTGCGCGAGAAGCTGGCCGCTCAGGGCATGAAGACGGTCCTGGTGCCGATCTTCCTGGACTGGAGCGGCTCGGGCAAGACCGAGTGGAACGACTCCGTGGCCGGCTACTCCTCCTGGGGCGTCCGCTGGCAGAGTTCCACGGACGGCTACCGCAAGTCCGGCATCGAGGCGGCCAAGCGCGGCAAGTTCTACATGGCCCCAGCGGCCCTGGAGGACGTGCGCCCGCGTGACAAGCGCTACTGGGAGCCGTCCAACAGCGGCACCCTGCGGCAGTCGTTCGTCAAGGCCATGGAGGGCGACGCCGACATCGTCAACCTGCTCACCTGGAACGACTACGCCGAGTCGTGGCTGGCCCCGTCCGTCGAGCGCGGCTACGCGCCCGCCGACGTCGTCGCCTACTACACGACCTGGTTCAAGACCGGCAAGGAGCCCAGCGTCAAGCGCGACGCCCTGTACTACTTCCACCGCAGCCACCGCACCGACGCGCCGTTCGACGCCTCGAAGCAGACCATCGGCGCCATCTCCATCCCCTACGGTGACGCGGCCACCAACAACGTCGAACTGCTCGCCTTCGTCAAGGAGGCCGGCACCCTGACCATCAAACAGGGCACGGACGTCCAGACCAAGGAGGTGACCGGGCCGGGCATGGTGTCCTTCAAGGCGCCGATGGTGCCCGGGACAACCCCCGTCTTCGAGCTGAAGCGCAACGGCAAGGTCGTCCAGACGGTCAAGAGCGACACCGCGATCGTCAAGAGCGTCGTCTACCAGGATCTGATCAACCACGCAGGCGGCGGCGTCCCCTGCTCGCGCCCGCTGTAGCGCGCCGCCTCCCGGCCCCGGGACGGGCCGGGAGGCGGCATGTCGCCGCTCGGGATCGGATTCACGGCGAGCGCGACCCGCACGGCCGCGGACGCCGGAGGACCTGGATCCACCACGCCCCCGGCGACCCGCCCAGTGATCAGACCACGTCCTCGTCGATCAGCGAAGGCATCGTGCGTGGACGCAGGACCATGTGCGAGCCTTCCAAGGCCGACGGCGGTACCAGACCATCGAGGCTGCCTGGTCGTTGATCTGCTGGGTGTTTTTCCTCAAGTCGCCGGGGCGTGTCTCTGGCTGCTCCGCAGCCGGGTCAAGGCGGCCCCGGCGGTGAAGGCCAGGGCCGCACACCCGAGCTGGGCAAGGGCCGTGGAGGTGGGCACCCACGGCAGGTCCCCGAGGTCGCCCAGGGCCGCCGCGGGCAGGAACAGCAGCAGCGCCGCCCGCCGCCCCACGGCCGACCGGCACGCGTACCCGGCCGCCAGCGCGACCACGATCAGCCACGGCACCGGCTTCCAGCTCGTGATGATATCGCCGGCGATCACGTCCACCCAGCGCGCGCGCACAATGGCCTTGCTGGCGATGAGCCCCGCGAGGGCGAGCGGCCCCCACAGCAGGAAGGCGCGCCGGGAGATCAGCCCGACCGCACGGTAGGCCGCCGGCATGAAGGCGATGACCAGCGCCATCACCTCGGCCACCAGGAGGGGGCCGTAGTTCGGGAGGAACAACAAGTCCAGATTCAGTTCAGGGTCCGGGTTGCCGGCCTGACGCAGCGCGAATGCGACGACGGCGAGCACGGCGATCCACCGGCGGCCGAACAGTACGGCCGGCGCGGGCAGGGCCGCGACCAGGGCCGGCTCGGTCAGGAAACGGATCGAGCTTGGTTGCTCCAGAAAGGCCGCGCCGTAACGCAGGGACTCGGCGGCCCGCAGCGACACGGTGGCCACCTCGGCGACCAGCATCAGGAACGGCCACAGCGCCACGGCGACGGCCAGCCCGTCGCGCCAGGCGCCCGCCGAGACCGGCCCGAAGGCCCGCCGGGCATGCACCCGCGCCGCGCCCCACAGCAGGTCGGCCACGTCAGCCAGGTCCGGGTGGGTCTGTCCGGGCCGTGCCCCCGCCTGCAGTACTCCCATCATCTCCGCTTCGTGCCGCGCCCGGTGGTCGCGGGGATAGCAGGCCAGCAGCCGCCGGTAGCGGGATTCGAGCGGGCTCATGCCGTTCCTCCCGAGCCGATCACGCGCAGGCGTGCGGTGGCAGCCGTGGCGTGCCTGCGCATCCGCTCGGCCTCCGCCGCCAGCCTCGCGGCGCCGTCGCCGGTCAGCCGGTAGTAGCGGCGCACCCGGCCGTCGACGATCTCTTCCCGGTCCTCGGCGATCAGGCCCTCTTCCTGGAGCCGGTCGAAAGCGGCGTACAGGGTGCCGGCGCGCAGGCGAACCTGGCCGTCCGAGATGCGCTCCACGTCGGTGATGATGCCGTACCCGTGTTGTGGACCGGCAGCTAACGCGGTCAGGATCAGGAAGGTCGGCTCCTGCATCTGTCTCATGTGATCAACATATACCGATCATCTACCTATAGGGCGGACGGCCGTCACAACCGATCAGGGGTCAAGATGACTCGCATGACGACGGCCCCGCGAGAGGCATGGCCGGGCTGGTGACCGTACTGGCGCTGACGGTGAGCGGGTGCGGCGGCGCACCACCGGCCGAGCGTCTCGCCATGCTTCTCAGCACCAATAGTTGATCATCGTGTTGCGACGCCCGCTGGAATTCGCCGTTCAAGGGGGGCTCTCGGCGGTGCTGGTGGTTGGATGCTGGAGGCGTCCGGGGCGGCCGTTCCGGAGTTAGTGTGAAGGCATGCCACCATCCGATTCGGACGGTTCGTTACGGCCCATCACCTTCATCGTCCTCGGCCTGCTGGTGACCGCAGGCCCCCAGACCTCCTACGAGCTGCGGCGCAACGTAGAGCTCTCCGTCGCGTTCTTCTGGCAGGTCCCCCGCTCGCAGCTCTACGCGGAGCCGCAGCGCCTGGTCACGCTCGGCCTGGTCTCCGCGACGCAGGAGGAGATCGGCCGCAGGCGGCGGACGTTCGCCGTCACCGACGCCGGGCGCGAGGAGCTCGTACGCTGGCTCGGGGAGCCGGCCGAGGCGTCGCAGCACCGCGACCCGGCGATGCTCAAGCTCTTCTTCATGGACGCCGCCCCCGAGCTCATCGAACCCCTCGCCCGCCGACGGGTCGAAGAGCTCTCCGGGACGTTGCGCTTCCTCGAACAGCCTGGGCTCGGGGGCGTCCAGCCGAGCCATCTGCGGGTGCTCACCTGGGGGAGAGCGACCGTGCGCGCCAACACCGCCTTCTGGCGATCCGTGCTCGACGACCTCGGGGGAGAACGATGATCAAGCGGCATCCGCTGCTCGCCTTCTTAGCCATGGCCTACCTGGGCTCCTGGATCGGCTGGAGTCCGTGGTGGCTGTCGCAGAGCGGGGTGGGGCTTCTGCCGTACGAGCTCTCGCTCCCGGCGATCGCGGGCGTCAACCAGCTCGGCCTGCTCGCCGGTCCGTTCGCGGCGGCGATCGTGGTCACCCGCGTGGTCGAGGGGCCTTCCGGGTGGCGGCGGCTGCTGCGGTGGCGGGCGCATCCCGGCTGGTACGTCCTCGCTCTCGCGGTGATCCCCTTCGCGGTCGCCGTGGGGTACACCGTGCAGATCGGGGCGGCGGCGGCCGTCACCTACGTCGTCTACCTGATCGGCGGGCCGGTCCAGGAGGAGCCCGGCTGGCGCGGCGTGGCGCTGCCCCTGCTCCAGCGGAGGCTGCATCCGCTCGCCGCCGCGTCGGTGCTCGGGGTGATCCACTGCTTCTGGCACGCGCCGCTCTTCCTGACCCGCGAGTGGGACACCGCGAGGAGCGACGCCGGGCAGCTCGTCGCCTACCTGGTGCTGACGGTTGCGCTGTCGATCGTACTGGCGTGGCTGGTCAACGGGTCGCGGGGGAGCATGGCGGTGGCCGTCCTCGGGCACAACGGCGTCAACTGGGCGCTCTTCCTGGCGGGGACGACCGTCACGAACACCTGGCCGGCGGCCCTGGGCCTGGCGGCGCTCGCGGTCCTGGCCGTGGCCGTGACCAGAGGACGGCTCGGCGTGCCTCAGTAGCGGTCGAGGTGGGGGTTGAGGAACGGCGGCACAGCCGTTGGCGGCACCTGCCGGTAACTGGGTTGACCGAACACATCTCATGCTCTGTCGAGACGCGTCACTGGTAATCCGGTCCTACGAACCGCGTGGCGGCCTGCCGCCGAAACCCAGCGGCCGAGCGGAACCGACGCACAGGTCAGCACCCTGTTACTCGCCGGGACCAGCAATGGCTGTTCCGATGTCCCCCAATTCCGAGCACCGGGAGGAGTGCGGCGCTCAGGTGCGCGTGTACGTGGTCCATGTCCCGGTAGGCGTAGGCCAGGTTGTTTGAGGGTGTCTTCAAGCCTCTTTAGCGATCTTGGTTTGTTCCTGAGAACCAAGCCCGCGGGAGAGATCTTCGGTGGCCGTGGAATCGCCGCGGCAGCCTTCACAGGAAGCGGGGAGCCGCGGATGAGAGTCGGAATCTCCGGCGCGCACGGGACAGGGAAGACGACGCTGGCCGAGGCGCTGTGTGAGCACCTGCCGGGCCACGTGGCGGTCGACGAGCCGTACTACCTGCTTGAGGAGGAAGGGTACGAGTTCGGGTTCCCGCCCTCCTTGGAGGATTACCGGGCCATGTTCGCGCGCTCGGTGCAGAGTATGACCTCGCCTCTTTCGGCGGCCGGGGTTGTCTTTGACCGGACGCCACTGGACTACCTCGCGTACATGGCCGCTCTTGGCGCCGACCCCTCGGGCGAGGCCGGAACCGCAGAGCTCCGGGCCGCCTTTGCGGGCCTTGACCTGCTGATCGTTACGCCGGTCACGGCGGAGACGGAGCGGGTGTTGCCGGCTGCGGAGATGCACGTGCTTCGCTCGCGGGTGAATGATGCGCTGCTGGACCTGGTCTATGACGACCCGCTGAGCGCCTGGGAGTCCATCCCGGTGCTGGAGCTCAGCGGATCGCTGGACGGCCGACTGGGCGCGGTCCTTGCCGCGCTGGGGCAGGCGGTGTCCTAGGAGCTGTTTCTTAGATCTGCTGACTGATCGTGTCTAGGCCGTCACGATGGGCCTATGGGTCGAGGTGACTTAACCAACGCGGAGTGGGAGCGGCTCAAGCCGCTGCTGCCCGAAGGTGGCCGGC
>NZ_QHHZ01000028.1:0-100129 GCF_003947315.1 Nonomuraea sp. WAC 01424 | reverse complement strand
TCGAGTCTGCTGTCTGCCATCTCTCCAGCAGACCTCAGCCGCCAGAGACCGTCACCACTTCACGGACAATCTGAAACGAGACACACCTCATGTGGCGTCCCGGATACTCGCGACCGGCTCACTAGGTCAGGCGTCCGACAGCCAGGCGCCCACGAGCTGCGGGTGGTGAGCCGCGGGCGCGGGTGTAGGTGCGGGTGGGGCCGTGGGTGAGAAGTTGACCATGGTTGCAGGTGGACCGTGGGCGCAGGGTGCCGCAGGCATGGACCGTGGGCATGGGCGCGGGATGGCCGCGGGTGCGGGTGCGGGGGGACCGTGGGCGCGGGATGCCGCGGGGCACGGATGCCGCGGCCGCGGGATGCCGCGGGCATGGGCCGCGGATGTGGGGGTGGGTTGTGAACGGAAGTTCCGGGTTGTTGGTCGGGCGGCTGTGGGGGTGGCCGGGCGGTGGGCCGGCTCTTGGGGTGTGGCTGATGGGGCGTCTGTCTGCATGTGGGAGGTGGGGTCTGGTTGGCGGACGGGGGCGGGAACGGGGTAGCGGCTCGGGTGTTCCTTGCGGGGGTGGGACAGTGTTGTTGTTGTCGGGCGGGGCATACGGCGACGGCGGGCTACTTGACGACCGTACAGTGACGTAATAGAACACGTTTCAGTACGCTTAAACCAAGCGCTTGATCAAGAGGTGACCGCGCGTGCATATCGACCTTGTCGACAGGGACCGTTACGCGACTTCCGGCCCACCCCACGAACAGCTCGCCTGGCTCCGTGCCAACTCCCCCGTCCATTGGCACGACGGCGAGCCGGGCTTCTGGGCGGTCACCCGCTACGAGGACGTCGTGCACGTGTCCCGCCACTCCGACTTGTTCTCCTCGTCGAAGAAGCTCGCCCTCTTCGAAGAGCTGCCCGAGGACCAGATCGCCCTCCAGCGGCTGATGATGCTCAACCAGGACCCGCCCGAGCACACCAGGCGGCGTTCCCTGGTCAACCGGGGCTTCACGCCCCGGACGATCGGCGCCCTCGAACAGCACATCCGCGACATCTGCGACGACCTCCTCGACAAGTGCTCCGGCGACGTGGACTTCGTCACGGAGGTCTCCGCCCCCCTCCCCCTGTATGTGATCTGCGAGCTGCTGGGCGCCCCGGCGACCGACCGCGACAAGTTGTTCTCCTGGTCGAACCGCATGATCGGCGCCCAGGACCCCGACTACGCGTCCACCCCCGACGAGGGCTCCGGCGCCGCCATGGAGGTGTACGCCTACGCCAACGAACTCGCCGCGCAGCGCAGGGCCACCCCCAAGAACGACATCATCACCAAGCTCCTGCAACCTGACGAGAAGGGCGAAACCCTCGGCGAGGACGAGTTCGACCTCTTCGTGCTCCTGCTGATCGTCGCGGGCAACGAAACCACCCGCAACGCGGCCTCCGGCGGCATGCTCACCCTCTTCGACCACCCCGACCAGTGGGACCGCCTGGTCGCCGACCCCTCGTTGGCCAGGACGGCGGCCGACGAGATCGTACGGTGGGTGTCGCCGGTCAACCTGTTCCGGCGTACCTCCATGGCGGACCAGGTGCTCGGCGGGCAGGAGATCAAGGACGGCGACAAGGTCGTCGTCTTCTACTCCTCCGCCAACCGGGACGCCTCCGTCTTCCCGGACCCGGACGTCTTCGACATCGGGCGCACCCCCAACACGCACATCGGCTTCGGCGGCGGCGGCGCACACTTCTGCCTCGGCAACCATCTCGCCAAGCTGGAACTGCGTGTCCTGTTCGAGCAACTGGCCCGACGCCGGCCCCGGATCCGCCAGGCCGGACCGGCCCGCCGCCTCCGCTCGAACTTCATCAACGGCATCAAGGAGCTGCCGGTCACCATCGCCTGACCCCGCTCGACACCAGCCCGCCCCAAGCCCTCAATCCCAGGCTCCCGTCCCAGGCTCTCGCCTCCGGCGGTCCCTGTCGGGAAGGGAGCGCGTCCAGGATGGCCGCTTCATGAGAAGCGTCTGTGTCTGGGATGGCGGGGGACTTTGCGGCGGGCTGCGCGGATCTGGCGCAGGATGCGGGTGGTGCCTTCCGGGCCGGGTTGCCAGCCGCGCTGGATCAGGGCGTCGGCCACGCTGCGGAGCAGGTCGGCGATCTGGCCGGGGATGACATCGCGGCGTACGGCGATCACGCGCCAGCCCAGCCGCCGCAGCTCCTCGCGGCGGTCGGTGTCGCGTCGCCGGTCTTCGGGTGAGGTGTGATGCTCCTGGCCGTCGTACTCGACCCCCAGCCTGTACGGCTCCCACCCCAGGTCGAGGTACGCCCGCCTGCCCCCGCCCAGGTCCACACCGAGCTGGGTGGCGGGACGGGGCAGGCCGCTTTCGACGAGGATCACCCGCAGCCAGCTCTCCCGGGGTGAGGCGGCGCCGTGATCGACGAGGCTCAGCGTGTCGCGCAGGCGCCAGGAGTTGAGCGGACGACGCCACAGAGCCTCCATGTCGACGCCCCGCCGGGCGAACTGGTCGAGGGCCGCCACGGCGTCCAGGCGCGGCAGTGACCGGGCGCAGTCGAGGGCCGTACGGGCCATGGTGGTGAGGCGGACGCCCTTGTGCTCGGTGACGTCGTCGGCGGGGAGCTCGCCCACGTACGTGACGCAGCCGGGGACCGTCAGGTGGGCGGGGGCGATCACCTCCACCGGCCAGTCGGGCTCCGGGACGGAGAGCACGCTCAGGCCCCAGACGTGTGCGGCCGTCTGCCGGCAGGCGACGGCCTGCCGGACTGAACGGGTGATGCGCTCGGCGCGGTGGAGCAAGGAGAGTGAGGCGTTCACGCCGTCCAGGGTGGCGGCTCGGCCGGGACGCCACCGGTCCGAATCGGGTTCTGTGGAAAGAGGGCCGAGCCAGGCCGAACCCTGTGGACAAGGCCCCCGAGCCGAGGCGCCGGGAGGCGAGGGCGCCAGGGCACAACGGCTGGGGATCAGGGACGGGGCCGGAGGCGAGGGCGCGGAGGCGACAGGGCGGTTCTGCAGGTGGAGAGTGGACTGGAGATTGGAGAGGGGTCAAGCAGCTTGGGGGCGGAGGGTGGGGAGGACTTCTGTGGCGAGGCGTTCTGCTTGTGCGCGGGGGTCGGGGCCGACGGGCATGAAGTTCATCGACGTGAAGCCCATGCGTACGAACTCCGCCAGCCGATCGCTCACCTCCCACACCGATCCCGCGACCACCCCCTCACCCTCCGCACGACCGTCCAGGCGGAAGGGGACGTTGTACACGCATTCCACCGTCCGCCCCGACGACAGGATCCGCTCCCTCATCGCCGCCGCCCGCTCCGGCGGCGCGAACCCCAAGGAGGGGATCCAGCCGTCCGCCAGCCGTCCGGTGGCCTCCAGAGCGCGCGGCCCGTACGTGCCCAGCCAGATCGGGATGGGACTGAGCGGCTTGGGCTCGATGGTGGCACCCTCGGTACGGTAACGAGAGCCTTCGTACGTGAAGTCCGATTCCGACCAGAGGCCGCGCATGATGTCGATCGCCTCCACCATGCCGTCCACCTTCTCCCGAGGCGTCGGCACCCCCAGCCCGAACGCGCGGAACTCCTCGTCGGAGTAGCCGCCCCCGAGCCCGAGGATCAGCCGGCCGCCCGAGAGCCGGTGCAGCGTCTCGGCCATCTTGGCGACCATCGCGGGCGGCCGGTACGGCACCCCCAGCACCCTCGTCGCCACCCTGATCCGCGAGGTCGCGGCGGCCACCCAGGTCAGCATCGTCCACACCTCGTACGACGGTTCGCTCCCGCAGGGGTGGTCCGAGGCCGAGACGAAGTCGAAGCCCAGCTCCTCCGCCGCACGGGCGTCCCCCACGGGATCGGCCCCCGGGCCCGCCGAAGTCGAAATGCCCAGTCCGAACATGCCGCGCCCCCAAGCATCAGATTGGTTTACATGTAACCTAAACCGAGGTCGGTTACACGTCAACTAAACTGCCGTGACATGGAGCCACGCTGGCTGGACGACGCCGAGTTCCGGGCCTGGATCGGATACCGCAGGATGCGCCTGCTGCTGGACGCGCAGGTCAGCCGCGATCTCATGCGCGACTCGGGATTGTCTGCCCCGGATTACGACGTACTGTCCGCGCTGACCTCGACGCCCGACCACCGTTGGCGGCTCACCAGGCTGGCCGACCGCATGCTCTGGTCGAAGAGCCGCCTTTCGCGGCACATCTCCCGGATGGAACAGCGGGGACTCGTCAGGCGGGAGGGGTTCGAGGGCGATGGGCGCGGGGCCGTGGTCGTACTGACGGAGGGTGGGCTGCGGGCCATCCGGGAGGCGGCGCCCGACCACGTGGAGTCCGTCCGCAGGAACTTCATCGACCTGCTCTCGCGCGAGCAGGTCGAGGTGCTCGCGACGATCGCCGAGACCGTCCTCGACCATCTGTCGGACGACTCAGACAGTTCGGACGGCGACGGGGAGCAGCTCGGCTGACCCGACGGTCAGAGGTGAAAAGCCGGGGAAGGGACCTCCCGGCCCCTCCCCCGAGCCCTGGCAGTCCGTACGGTCAGGCTTCGACCCACATCGGCCGCCAGTCCGGCACCTCGTGGTAGCGCCGCAGCTCCGCCACCCCGGCCAGCATCCCGCCCCAGGCCGCGTACGGCGGTTGCGCGGCGTCGAACCCGCTCTGCACCAGCGTCAGCCGCGTCCTGCCGCCGGAGCCCTCCAGCTCCCACGTGCCCACCCCGGTGTCGCCCCAGTCGACGCTGAACCGGCGCTCCGGCTCCAGCTCCAGCACCTTGGCCGGCGCCGGATCGTTCGCGAACCCGCCCATGGCGAACCGCCCGCCGACGTACGGCTCGATCTCGATCGGGAACCCGAACCACTTCGTCACCGTCTCCGAGTCGATCAGCGACTCGAAGACCTGAGCGGGCGCGGCGTCGATGGTGACCTCCGCGCGCAACTCGCGCGCGGTGAAGTCGGTACGCGGCGTGAGCTCCCGCCCCTCGACGTGCTCGGCCAGGCTGCCCAGCACCTGGTACCAGTACGTCTGCAGCACACCTCTGATGCTCTTGCCGGTGACGACGTCCTGGAAGTCGAAGTGCGACTGCGACACCGAGACGATCGTCGCGGCCTCGCCGTCCTCCTCAACCGCGAGCTCGGCGGTCGTCTCGACGCCGTCCAGCAGCCAGGCGAACCGCACCGTGCGCTCGCCGGCCGCCACCACCCGCTGGTGCGGCGCGTCGCCCTCAGGCGTCGTACGGCCCCAGAACTCGTACCGGGCCGGCAGGTCCACCTCGGCGTGCTCGGCCAGCCAGACCCGCGCCTCGGCCGAATCGGTGAGCGCGTGCCACACCTCCTTGACCGGCGCCTGGACGCGGACCCGGACGATCATCGGCTCACTCATGCTCATCTCCCTTGGGGTAGCAGGCGACGGCGAGCTTGAAGGCATCACCTTCGGCGCCGCCGTATCGGGCGAACAGGTCCTGCAACATCGACTGCAGGTCGTTCAGGAACTCCTGGCGGTTCTCCGGACGCACGTGGATCTCGCCGGACAGACCGATGGACGGCAGCTCGGGCGCGTCCCGGTCGAGCGCGGCGATGTCGGCCTGGACCTCCTCCATGAGGTCGAGCAGGTAGCCCAGGCTCAGCTCGTCACGCGCCTTACGCAGCCCGATCCGACCCACCAGACGCGGCGACAACCAGTACGAACGGGCGCCGGCCTGGTAGATGCCCTCGTGGATGCCGCGCACCTTGCGCTCCGACACCTGATCCACGAGACCGGCCTCGACCAGGCGCTTGACGTGGTAGTAGACCCGCTGCGGCGTCTGCCCGAGGCGTTCGGCGACCTCCGAGCACGTACGCGGCTCGGCCAGTTGCCTCAGCACCTCGACACGCTGGGGCTTGAGCAGCGCCTCGGCCTGCTCGATGTGTTCCAGATACAGGACATCTCTCATCGCAAAAACAATCCTTTACGTAAAAATCCCTTTTGTCAATGACTCCGTAGAGATCCCCCCGGCCCAGCAAGGAGGTGGCCGTGCCCTGGAGAGATCAAGCACAGGAGGACAGAGAGCGACGGTCCGAGGGCGGGGTGACGGGGCCGGACACCGAGTGACGCGGACGGTGGTGGGCGGCGGCTGACCACGCGGGCGGCCCACAGTGCGCCCCGTGGCGGTGGTGCGCCGGTGAAGGGTCAGAGGGCGTTTCCCTGGAGGGCCCTCAGCCGAAGTACAGCGGGTGGTGAAACCACGCGAAGCCGTAAAGAACGGAAGGACAGAAGGGAGGAACGGGCCCGCACATGAGAACGGGCCCGTGCGTGGAAGCGGGCCCGTGCGTGGAAGCGGGCCCGTGCGTGGAAGCGGGCCCGTGCGTGGAAGCGGGCCCGTGCGTGGAAGCGGGCCCGTGCGTGGAAGCGGGCCCGTGCATGGGGGCGCTGTCAGAGGAGGGGAACGATCACGGCCAAGAGCTGTCCTGATCGGGGTCGCCGCCGGCGGAGAGGAGGCGGAGGTCGCTTTCGACCATCATCGCGACCAGTTCGTCGAACGACACGCTCGGCTCCCACCCCAGCTGCGCCCGCGCCTTCTTCGGGTCCGCGCACAGCAGGTCCACCTCGGCCGGCCGGTGCAGCGCCTGGTCGACCACCACGTGCTGCTCCCAGTCCAGCCCCGCGGCCGAGAAGGCGGCCTCCACCAGCTCGCGCACCGACTTCATCCGCCCGGTGCCGATCACGTAGTCCTCGGGGCTGGCGGCCTGCAACATCAGGTGCATCGCCTTCACGTAGTCGCCGGCGAAGCCCCAGTCGCGGCGCGCCTCCAGGTTGCCCAGCCGCAGCTCCGTGGCCAGTCCGAGCTTGATCCTGGCCACCCCGAGCGTGACCTTCCTGGTCACGAACTCCGCCCCGCGCCGGGGCGACTCGTGGTTGAACAGGATCCCCGACACGGCGAACATCCCGTACGACTCGCGGTAGTTCTGGGTGAGGAAGTGCCCGTACGCCTTGGCCACCCCGTACGGGGAGCGCGGGTGGAAGGCGGTGCGCTCGTTCTGGGGCGTCTCGGTGACCTGCCCGAACATCTCGGACGACGAAGCCTGATAGAAGCGCATCTGCCCGGACGGCGACGCCGCGCCACCCCGCGACACGCCCGAACACACCCGGATGGCCTCAAGCATCCGCAGGACGCCCATCCCGGTCACCTCGGCGGTCAGCTCGGCCTGCTCCCACGACATGGGCACGAACGAGATCGCCCCGAGGTTGTAGACCTCGTCCGGCTGAACGCGTTCCACCGCGGAGATCAGCGACCCCTGGTCCAGCAGGTCACCGCGGACGACCTGGACGTCGGCGAGCAGCTTGCGCATGCGCGAGACGCGCGGGTTCGCCTGCCCGCGGGCCAGCCCCCACACCTCATACCCCTGGTCGAGCAGGTGCTCGGCCAAGTAGGAACCGTCCTGGCCGGTGATGCCGGTGATCAGAGCGCGCCTGGCCAAGGGTCCTCCAACTATCACGTGGGTACGGTCGCCCGCACCGCGTCCCTTTGGGACGGGAATGTACAGCTAAGCGCCTGGACACAGCACCAAGCCACCTAGAACGCGTTCCACCGAACCACGCTCGGTTACCTTAATGTCGCAGTTCGCACGGCTTATGGATGCCGTTGTGAACAATTCCAGGTGACCTACCGAATGGTAGCCTTCTCGGACTAAGGTCATCTTTCACGGTACACGCCCGCCTCTTGGGACCTACCGCAGAAAACATGGGCCTACCGGCGGAGAAAGGGGTGTCCGTGAGCGAGGCGCTACGGATCGCGCTGCTGTCCTATCGCAGCAAGCCCACCTGCGGCGGTCAGGGCGTCTATCTCCGGCACCTGAGCCGTGAGCTGGTCGCGCTCGGGCACCACGTCGAGGTGTTCTCCGGACCGCCCTACCCGGAGCTGGACGAAGGCGTCATCCTGCGCGAGGTGCCGAGTCTCGACCTCTACCGCGACGAGGACCCGTTCAGGACGCCGAAGCTGGCCGAGTACCGCGACTGGATCGACCTCCTGGAGGTCGGCACCATGTGGTCCGCCGGCTTCCCCGAGCCGCTGACCTTCACCCTGCGCGCCTACCGCGAGCTGAAGAAGCGGGTCGGCGACTTCGACGTCGTCCAGGACAACCAGACACTCGGCTACGGCCTGCTCGGCATCCAGAAGCTGTTCCCCGTGGTCGGCACGATCCACCACCCGATCAGCGTGGACCGGCGGATCGAGCTGGAGGCCGCCACGGGCTACAAGAAGCTCACCATGCGCCGCTGGTACGGGTTCGTGAAGATGCAGGCCCGCGTCGCCCCCCGGCTCAGCCCGATCCTCACGGTCAGCGAGTCGTCGCTGGCCGACATCCACCGCGACTTCAACGTCCCGCAGGCCAACATGCGGCTGATCCCGCTCGGCGTGGACACCCGCTACTTCCACCCGCGTCCGGACAAACCCCGCCGCAAGGGCTCGATCGTCGCGGTCGCCAGCGCGGACTCGCCGATGAAGGGCGTGGCCACGCTGCTGCGGGCGGTCGCCAAGCTCGCCACCGAGCGCGACGTGAACCTGACCGTCGTCAGCAAGCCCACCCCCGGCGGGCCGACCGAGCGGCTCGTCCAGGAGCTCTCCCTCCAGGACCGGGTGCGTTTCGTCCACGGCATCTCCGACGACGAGCTGGGCGAGCTGATCGCCACCTCGGAGATCTCGGTGGTCCCGTCGTTGTACGAGGGCTTCTCGCTGCCCGCCGTCGAGCACATGGCCTGCGCCACGCCGCTGGTGGCCAGCCGTACGGGGGCGCTGCCCGAGGTCGTGGGGGACGCTGCCGTCCAGGTGCCGCCGGGCGACGCCGAGGAGCTGGCCGCCGTACTGCGCCGTCTGCACGACTCCCCCGAGGAGCGCGAGCGGGTGGGCAAGGCCGGCTACGACCGGGTCATGGAGCGTTACACCTGGCACGTCGTGGCCAAGCGGACGGTCGAGGCGTACCGCGAGGCGATGGCCGCGCACAAGGGCCGTCGCTGACCCCCGTACGAAAGCCCCCAAGAGCTGATCAAGGAGAAGCGACAAAGTGCTGACCGTGGACTTCGCCCGGCTCCCCGTGGGCCCCGGCGTGCGCGTGCTCGACCTGGGCTGCGGCGGCGGGAGGCACGCCTTCGAGGTGCTGCGCCAGGGCGCCGACGTGATCGCGTTCGACATGGACCAGTCCGAGCTGGACAACGTGGCGGCCATGTTCGTGGCGATGGACAAGGCGGGCGAGGTGCCGCTGGGCGCGACCGGCGAGACGGTCCAGGGCACGGCGCTGGACATGCCGTTCGAGGATGGCGTCTTCGACCGGGTCATCGCGGCCGAGGTGCTGGAGCACATCCCCGACGACATGGCCGCGATGCGGGAGATCTTCCGCGTGCTCAAGCCGGGCGGCACGGCGGCGATCACCGTGCCGAGCTTCCTGCCCGAGCGCATCTGCTGGGCCCTGGACGAGGACTACCACACCGCCCCCGGCGGCCACGTACGGATCTACACGCTGGCCGAGCTGTCGGCCAAGCTGAAGTCCATCGGCTTCGAGATCGGCCCGCACCACCACGCCCACGGCCTGCACGCGCCCTACTGGTGGATCAAGTGCGCGGTGGGCGTCAACAACGACGACCACCCGGTCGCCAAGGCCTATCACGAGCTGCTGGTGTGGGACATCATGAAGCGTCCGGCCGCCACCAGGATCGCCGAGGCCCTGCTCAACCCGATCATCGGCAAGAGCGTGGTCCTCTACGTCAAGAAGCCATGATCTCCCGCGAGGAGGCCGTCCGCACGGCCCTCAGCATCGCGGCCCTTCAGCAGGACGACGGCGGCGTGCCCTGGCCCGAGGGGCACGTCGACGCCTGGAACCACGTCGAGTGCCTGATGGCCATGACCGTGGCCGGGCTGACCGAGCCGGTACGGCGCGGCTACGAATGGCTGGCCCGTCACCAGCGCCCCGACGGCTCCTGGCCGATGAAGCTGGCCGGCGGCGTGGCCACCGAGCTGGGCGGCGAGTCCAACCACGCCGCCTACGTCGCCGCCGGCGTCTGGCACCACCACCTCGTGACCGGCGACCGCGAGCACGCCGAGCGGTACTGGCCCATGGTCAAGGCCGCGCTCGACTACGTCGTGGGGCTGCAGACCGAGCGGGGCGAGATCGTGTGGGAGCGCGACGCCCACGGCAGGGCGGCGGCGTACGCGCTGCTGACCGGGTGCGCCTCGATCCACCAGGGGTTGCGCTGCGGCGTGCTGCTGGCCCACCACCTCGGCGACCCGCAGCCGCACTGGGAGCTGGCCGCCGACCGGCTCGCCCACGTGTTGTCGGCGCATCCGGAGGCGTTCGCCGACAAGAGCCGGTTCTCGATGGACTGGTACTACCCGGTGCTCGGCGGCGCGGTGCGCGGGCGGCAGGCGTTCGAGCTGCTGGACCGCGAGTGGTCCACGTTCGTGGTGGCGGGGCTCGGCATCCGGTGCGTGTCCGACCAGCCGTGGGTGACCGGGGCCGAGACGTGCGAGCTGGTGCTGGCGCTGGACGCCGTGGGCGACCGTACGCGGGCCGC
The DNA here is from genome assembly GCF_003947315.1 of Nonomuraea sp. WAC 01424. Lineage (NCBI taxonomy): Bacteria > Bacillati > Actinomycetota > Actinomycetes > Streptosporangiales > Streptosporangiaceae > Nonomuraea > Nonomuraea sp. WAC 01424. Next base: position 89,618 of record NZ_QHHZ01000028.1, on the reverse strand, counting down.
CGCGCTCTTCGCCGACATGCAGCACCTGCGGCACGAGGACGGCTCGTACTGGACCGGCTGGCAGTTCGCCAACCGCAAGCACTTCCCGCACGAGCGGTCCGGCTACACCGCGGCCGCGGTCGTCCTCGCCGCGGACGCGTTGCAGCGTTTCTCCCCCGGGTCCGGGCTGTTCCGCGACATCGCGGGCACGTCGGTGTCCGACCCCGAGGTGTGCGGGTGCGTGGAACGGCCGTCGTTCAGGTCGGCGCCGCCCGGCTGAGCCCCCTCCGCGGACGCCTCGGCCGCCGAAGAGGTGACGCAAGGGCTTTTGCGGGTTCTTTGCCGGGGACATCCGGTGCGCCGCCGGTGAATGGCGCAATGGGGTTACTAGCTTCGTGTCTGGCCGTAGGAGGCGTCTTCGGGGGAAGCGTGGGCGACACGGGCACAACAGCGTTCTTGGATCAGGTCAGGATCGAGCCGACACTGTCCCCGGCACGGGGACTGCGGAGGTTTCTGACCAAGGATCCGTCGGAGTCCGATCTGGGCCGGCGCAGGTTCCGGCTGCGCGGCGGGGCTCCCCGAACAGTCTTCGCGGATGCCGAGAACTCGTACGTGTTCGGCTTCAACGCGGTGATGTCGCGGGAAGTCGAGAAGATCGAAGACCTTGTACCTGAGCAGCGGCCTTTCGGCTACGAGGGCGCGGCGGCGGCCTGCACCGTGCTCGACCTGCTCACCTTGACCCGGGGCCGGCGCCTTCACGAGCTACTTGCCGGCCCCGCCCAGCATCACCGCCACGCCGCCTACGTCGGCGCCGGACGCGGCTACGCGCTGCTGCGGATGCGTCCGGTGTGGGGCGCGCGGCGTGCCCATCCGCTGCTGCGCTGGCTGACCGTGGACGGGTTCGGCTTCCAATGGAGCCTGTCGCGCGCCGACCGCATGGTGGGCCGCAGGAGCATGCCCGACCTGCTCACCCGCGCCCACTGCGCGGTCTTCGACCAGGGGCTCGGACGGCTGCTGTGGTACCACGAGTGCGCCTCGCCCGACGACGTCGGCGCGCGGGTCGCCGGCTTCCCCGCCTCCCGGCGGGCCGACCTGTGGAGCGGCGTGGGGTTCGCGGCCACGTACACGGGCGGGGCCGACAGCGACGAGCTGTGGTGGCTGAGCGAGCACGCCGGCGCCGACGGCTTCCGCGCCCACCTGGCGCAGGGCTGCGCGTTCGCGGTCGCGGCGCGGCTGCGGTCGGGGGCGCTGCCGGACCACGCCCGGCTGGCCGTGCCGATCCTGGCCGACGTCCCGCCCGACGAGGCGGCCGCGTGGACGGACCAGGCGCTGCTGGCCCTCGGCCACGACGCGCACACCCACGAGGACTTCCAGCGCTGGCAGGCCCACACCCGCAGGTCGTGGACCCGCCGCCACCGGAGCTGAACGCGACTCAGATGCCGGGGCCGGTGCGTTCGAGCACGCGCAGCGACCCCTCCACCGACACCTCGCGGAACGCGCCCGACTCCAGGGCCCGCAGGTAGACCTGGTAGGGCGCCTGGCCGCCGTCGGCCGGGTCGGGGTAGATGTCGTGGAAGACCAGCGCGCCGCCCTCCATGACGTGCGGCGCCCAGCCCTCGTAGTCGCGCGTCACCGGCTCCTCGGAGTGGCCGCCGTCGATGAACAGCAGGGCGAGCGGCGTGTTCCACAACGCGGCGACGCGGTCGGACCGGCCCACGACGGCGACCACCTCGTCCTCCAGGCCGGCGGCGGCGATCGTGGCGCGGAAGACCGGCAGCGAGTCCATCTTCCCGAAGCGCGGGTCCATCAGCGTGGGGTCGTGGTGGGCCCAGCCGGGCTGGATCTCCTCCGAGCCGCGGTGATGGTCGACGGTGACGACCACCGACCCGACCTGCCGGGCCGCCGCGCCGAGGTAGATCGCCGACTTGCCGCAGTAGGTGCCGATCTCGCAGACCGGGCCCCGGCCGCCGTAGTGGCAGGCCGCCTCGTACAGGGCCAGCCCCTCCTTCGGCGGCATGAATCCCTTGGCGTGCTCCGCTGCGCGGAGCAGCTCGGGCGGCATCGTCATAGGCATGCACCCTAGCCGAACCGAACAACATTCCGGCGACCTCTTGCCGGGCTTCTCTGCAACCTGTTCTACTTGGCACGTGAATCAGCGCGCTCGCATCGCGATGTCCGACGACGAGGTCACCGCGTTCCTGGAGGGTTCGCGCAAGGTCCAGCTCGCGACCATCAACCCCGACGGGACACCGCACCTCGTGACGATGTTCTACGGGCTGGACGAGGGCCGCATCGCCTTCTGGACGTACGGGAAGGCGCAGAAGGCACGCAACCTGGCACGCGACCCTCGGGTGAGCTGCCTGGTCGAGGCGGGCGACGACTACGACGAGCTCCGGGGCGTCCTCGTGTACGGCGTCGCCGAGCAGGTCGACGACCGGGACCGCGTGCTCGGCATCGGCATGGCGATCGCGCGCCGGATGACCCCGGGCGTACCGGACGACCTGCTGACCCCGTACGTCGAGCAGACCGGGCGGAAAAGGATCGCCTACGTCGTCGAGCGCACCAAAGTGGTCTCATGGGATCACAGGAGGCTCACATGAAGGTCAAGGTCGACGAACTGGTCTGCGAGGCCAACGCCGTCTGCATGGGGCTCGCGCCCGAGGTGTTCGACTTGGACGACGACGACCAGCTGCACATTCTGCTCCCCGAACCACCCCCCGAGATGCAGGACCGCGTCCGCAGCGCGGTCAGGTCCTGCCCGAAAGCCGCCCTGTCGCTAGAGGACTAGCCGTAGCCGGAGGAGGAACCCCATGCGCGCCGCGATCCTGCACGCCGTAGGCAACGACAAGCTGGACATCCGCGACGACATCACCTTGGCCCCCGTCGGGCCGACCGATGTCCGCGTACGGATCAGAGCCACGGGCGTGTGCCATTCGGACCTGTCGGCCATGTCCGGTGTGCTGCCGCAGCCGGTCCCGCTGGTCCCCGGCCACGAGGGCGCGGGCGAGGTGGTCGAGGTGGGCGAGCACGTCACGTCGGTCGCGCCGGGCGACCACGTGGTCATCAGCTGGCGCCCGGCCTGCGGGGCCTGCGACCTGTGCGTGGGCGGGCAGCCGTACATGTGCATGAAGTACGTCATCGAGTCGTTCAGCAAGGGCTACTTCCGTTTCGGCGGCGACGACGCGACGGCGTTCGGCATGGCGGGCTGCGGCACATGGGCCGAGGAGATCATCGTGCCCTGGCAGGGCGCCATCAAGATCGACGAGGACGTGTCGTGGGAGGCGGCGGCCCTGATCGGCTGCGGCATCACGACCGGCGTGGGCGCCGCGATCAACACCGCCAAGGTGCGTCCCGGCTCCACGGTCGCGGTGATCGGCTGCGGCGGCGTCGGCCTGTCGGTCATCCAGGGCGCCCGCCTCTCCGGCGCCAGGACGATCCTCGCGATCGACCCGCTGGAGTCCAAGCACGCCCTGGCCAAGAAGGTCGGCGCGACCCACGCGGTCACGCCCGAGCAGGTCCCCGAGGCCCTGAACGAGCTGACCGGCGGCAGCGGCTTCGACTACGGCTTCGAGGTCGTCGGCAAGGCGGCGACCATCCAGAGCGCCTGGCAGGTCACGCGGGCGGGCGGCGACGTCGTCGTGGTCGGCGCCGGCGCGCTGGACGACATGGTCTCGATCTCCGCCTTCAGCCTGCTGTTCGAGGGCAAGAAACTGCTGTCCAGCCTGTACGGCGAGGCCGACGTGCGGCACGACTTCCCGTACTTCGCCAAGCTCCACAAGGCGGGACAACTCGACCTGGAGTCCATGATCAGCGCCCGCATCCGGCTGAGCGACCTGAACGACGCGGTCGCCGCGCTGCGTGGCGGCGAGGTGCTCCGCCAGATCGTCATCATGGACTGACGCCGAACGACCGGCCCCTGTCCCCTCGCGCCCTGGGACGGGGGCCGGGCGATCGGCCGTACTGGTCACCTGCGGGCCATTGCACAGGAAAGTTTCCTAATAGATACTCCGGGTTGAGTGCCCACACCCCCCCAAGGAGTATCCATGCTTCGTCGCGGCCTCGCTCTGCTCTCACTCGCCGCCGCCGCCCTGCTCGGCGTCGCGGCGCCCGCCCACGCGGCCGTCGTGGACGTGCCCTTCGGGCCCCTCTCGATCGGCGAATACTGTCACGCCAAGGTCAGCTCGTCCTCGTGGATCGGCTTCTACGAGTCCAGCGGCCTGCGCTGCTACATCGACGGCCCCGGCGGCACCCTGCAGTACGCCGGGTCCGGCGACCCCTACCTGGCCTGCAAGTACCTCACCACCGACGTGGTGATGACCGCCCTGCGCGGCCAGTCGAACGCCCTGGTCTGCCGCGTCGTCCGCTGATCCGGCTCCGGTGAGACGTCCCGGCGGCGCCGGATCCGGCCGCCGCGGGACGCCGTCGTCCTCGGCGAGTGAGCGCGCGCCCCGCACGGCGCCGCGCCCACCTCCGAGGACGACGAGGACGACGGGAGCCGGAGGTCAGGACGGCAGGAGGCGGTCGAGGGGGACGTCGGGGTCGGCGAGCTCGGCCCGGTCCACGGGCTTGCGGGAGCGGATGAGGGCCTGGGTGTGGTCGGTGACGTCCCAGATGTTGACGTTCATCGCGGCCAGCACCTTGTCCTCCGCCAGCCAGAAGGCGATGAACTCGCGGGCGTCCAGGTCGCCGCGGATCACGACGTCCGGGGATTCACCGGGCGGGATGTGGCCTACGTACTCCATGCCCAGGTCGTACTGGTCGGTGTAGAAGTACGGCAGGTTCTCGTAGGCGTCCGCGCGGCCGAGCATCGCACGGGCGGCGGTGGCGGGCTGGTTGAGCGCGTTCGCCCAGTGCTCGACCCGGACGTGGCGTTCCAGCAGCGGGTGGTAGGCGTTGGCGATGTCCCCGGCGGCGAAGATGTCGGGGTCGGAGGTGCGCAGGTCGGCCGCGACCTGGACGCCGTCGTCCACGGTCAGCCCGGCGGCCCGCGCGAGCGAGGTGTCCGGGGCCGCGCCCACTCCCGCCACGACCACGTCGGCCTCGATGCGGGTGCCGTCGCCGAGCAGGACACCCGAGTCGGTGATCTCCGTGGGGTGGGCGTCGAAGACGAACTCGACGCCGTGCTCGCGGTGCAGCGCGGTGAACACCTGCGCGACGTACGGACCGAGCACGCGCAGCAGCGGGGCGGACGCCGTCTCGATCACGGTGACCTCCACGCCCGCGGCCCGCGCCGCGGCGGCGACCTCGAGCCCGATCCAGCCGGCGCCGATGATCGCGATGCGGCCGACGCGGGCGAGGGTGGCGCGCAGGTGTTCGCTGTCGTCCACGGTACGCAGGTAGAGCACGTCGGGACGGTCGCCGCCGGGGATGCTGAGACGGCGCGGCTCGGAACCGGTCGCCAGCAGCAGCTTGTCGTAGCCGAGTTGTTCCCCGCCGGTGAGGGTGACCCGGTGGGCGGCCGGGTCGATGCCGGTGACCTCGACGCCGAGCCGCAGTTCGACGTCGTGCTCGGCGTACCAGGAACGGTCGTGGACGAAGATCTTGTCGCGCTCGCCCGCGCCCTGGAGGTAGTCCTTGGACAGCGGCGGCCGCTCGTACGGCAGATGGGTCTCCCGGCCGACCAGCACGAGGCGGCCGTCGAAGCCCTCGCCGCGCAGGGTCTCTGCGGCCTTGGCGGCGGCGAGGCCGCCGCCGGCGATCACGAAGGTTGCGGGTCCGGGCATGGTCGGATCTCCTGTTCCTGGACGAAGGATTCAACGGACTGCCGGCAGGTGGCGTGAGGATCGCGGCGCACGTCAGCTCCCGCCGACGCCGAGCGCGCTGAGCAGCACCAGTACGACGGTCGCGACGGCGAACAGGCCGTGCCCGGCGACGACCGGAACGGGGAAACCCCGTTCGGCCGGCACCGGGGCCCCCTCCGCCGGGGCCGGGCCCGAGCCGAGCCGCGCGACCCGGCCACGATGGACGGGGATCCACCTCGCCAGCATCACGAACCCGAGCAGCGCGACCGGCACGAGCAGCCCGAACGCGAGCCAGGCCAGCGCGGTCGCGTCGGCGAACAGGTAGATGATCCAGACGACCAGGCCGGCCGCGGCGAGCAGGAAGTGCCCGAAGATCACCGGAGCGGGCAGCTTGGACTCACCGGTCTTCTGCTGGCGTACGCCGCCGCGGGCGATCCACGTGCCGAGCATGTAGAAGCCGCCGAGGGCGGTGACGAGCCAGGTGATCAGTGCGGCGATCTCCATGATTCTCCTTCTTTCCAGACGAAGGCATTCGTATGTCCGAGGTGGCGCTAAACCTCGCCCGCCGGGCGGTCAGCCGGTGGTGCGCGCGGTGCCGAACCCCTCGGCCTGGGTGTGCTCGTCGGCGACGCGGACCCCGTAGCGGAAGGCGAGCTTGCCGCCCAGGTAGCCCGACACCGCCAGCACGGCCAGGCACACCGCCGACAACACGATCTGTCCCGCCGGTACGGGCCCCGCCTCGCGGCCTGGTTCGCTCAGCCGCCAGGCGAACCCGGCCGCGTACCCGGCGGTGACCGCCAGGTTGAGCCCCATGTGCACCAGGCCGGTCCGGAACGCGGGCGTACGCGGCGGAATGGCGAACAGGTCCAGGAATCCGACCGAGGCGGCGGCCAGCGCGCCGATCCCGCCGAGGGCGATCAGCCACACCGACCCCTGCGCCAGGAAGCCGCCCGGCGACACCAGGTGGGAGGCGACGTCGAAGACCAGGCTGGCCACCCACGCCCCGATCGGCACGGTGACCAGGATCGGGTGCACCGGATGGCCATACGGGCCCGCGAGCACCGTCACCGGCTGCTTGGCCTGTCGGGTCGGCTCGTCCATGACCACCTCCTATTTCACCAACAAGTCTTGGACATATTCCCGATCGCCGTCAACCTCCCGCGCACAAAGAGATGCCTTCAGGTGTTTCACATGATTTCTTAGGCGTTATCGTGGATGTGTGACGTCCGACTCCACGAGCCTCGCGGCGGTCGCCGAGCTCAGCGACGACCTGCGCCGCAGCATGTACGAGTTCATCCGCCGGGCCGGACGCGCCGTCACCCGCGACGAGGCGGCCCAGAGCGTGGGCGTCTCCCGCAAGCTCGCCGCCTTCCACCTGGACAAACTGGTGGACGCCGGGCTGCTCACCACCCGCTACGAACAACCGGGCGGGCTACGCCGCGTCGGCCGCACCCCCAAGGTCTACGAGCCCTCCGCGCTGGACGTCCAGGTCAGCATCCCCCAGCGCGAACCCGTCCTCCTCGCCGACATCCTGGTCGACGCCGTCCTGGCCGAAACCCCCGGCGAGAGCGCCGGCGAAGCCGCCCGCCGCCTCGCCGGCGAACGCGGCCGACACCTCGGCCACACCGAACGCGCCGGCCTCCGCGGCGCCAGGCTCGGCCCCGAACGCGCCCTGACCTGCGCCCAGCACGTCCTGGAACGTCATGGTTTCGAGCCCAGCCGCGACACCCCCACGCTCGTCCGGCTGCGCAACTGCCCGTTCCATCCCCTCGCGGCCAAGGCGCCCGAGCTGGTGTGCGGCATCAACCACGCCTTCCTGACCGGCTTCCTCACCGGCCTGGACGCCCCGGCCGTACAGGCCACGCTCATCCCCCGTCCGGGCCACTGCTGCGTGGAACTCGGCGTCCCCGGCGCGGCGGGGGATCAGGAGGCGGCCTGCGGCAAGGACGTGCCCCCAGAGAGCCCTTGACCGGCTCCGGCGGCCACGAGAGGGGGCCGTACGGACTGCGGCCCTCTCGGCCGATCACCCGAGGGGGGATCGACGGCCGATGCCGGAGCGTTGACTCCACGGCGGCGACGCGCTGAGGACGTTCGCGGGGAGGCGGGCAGGCGGTGCCCCGAAGGCCCCTGGCCGTCCGTGAGGGAGCGCTGCTTCACTCCGGGCCGGGGGGCGGGTTGCGGCGGGCCAGGCCGCTTCCTGGTGGCGTGTGTGCGGCCCTGTTGAGACCGGGTCGACGCTTCTCGGGCACAGTGTCGTCGACGCGCCTGGGGCTCGCCGGTGTCAACGTCGTGACGCTCGGGCCGCCGACAGCTGTGGGGCTCGCCGTGGTCGACTGCCGTGAGGCGGAAACCGGCGGGGTGGGCTCCCGTCGTCAAGCCGGTAACCAGGTGAAGGGTGGACGCCAGGGCGCCGGAGGCGCGGGGGGTGCGCCGCAGGCGCCCGAAGGAACGACAGCCTGAGCCCCCGGCGCGCCAGCGCCCCAGCGCGAAGCCCGTCCGGGGCGCGCCCCGGGAGGCCCTTCTAGCCGGCGGAGAAGGCTGCGTCGAAGGACGAGGCCGGGGGCGTGATCGAGTTCAGCCGGCGGATGTACCCCAACGCCTCCCGAGCCCCGTCCAGCCGATCCATCCCCGCGTCCTCCCACTCGATCGAGATCGGCCCGTCATACCCGATCGAGTTCAACGCCCGGAAGCAGTCCTCCCACGGCACGTCCCCCCGCCCGGTGGAGACGAAGTCCCAGCCCCGCCGCATGTCCGCCCACGGCAGGTGCGACGACAGCCGCCCCTTGCGCCCGTCCCCGATCCGGACCCGCGTGTCCTTGCAGTCCACGTGGTAGATCCGGTCCCTGAAGTCCAGGATGAACGCCACCGGGTCCAGGTCCTGCCACACCATGTGCGAGGGATCCCAGTTCAGCCCGAACGCCGGACGGTGCCCGATCGCCTCCAGCGTCCGCTGGGTGGTGTAGTAGTCGTAGGCGATCTCGCTCGGGTGGATCTCGTGCGCGAAGCGCACCCCCACCTCGTCGAACACGTCGAGGATCGGGTTCCAGCGGTCGGCGAAGTCCTGGTAGCCGGCCTCCACCATCGACGCCGGCACCGGCGGGAACATCGCCACGGTGTGCCAGATGGACGACCCGGTGAACCCCACCACCGTGTCCACGCCGAGCGCCGCCGCCGCCCTGGCCGTGTTCTTCATGTCCTCGGCCGCGGCCCCGCGTACGGACTCCGGGTCGCCCGAGCCCCAGATACGCGCGGGCAGGATCGCCTTGTGCCGCTCGTCGATCGGGTGGTCGCAGACAGCCTGGCCCACGAGGTGGTTGGAGATCGTCCACACCTGCAGCCCGTGCTTGTCGAGCTGGGCGCGCTTCTGCTCCACGTACGACGGATCCGCCACGGCCTGGGCCACGTCGAAGTGGTCACCCGAACAGGCGATCTCCAGGCCGTCGTAACCCCATTCGGCCGCCAGCCTGCACACCTCCTCGAACGGCAGGTCGGCCCACTGCCCGGTGAACAGCGTGACTGGTCTCATGAGTCCTCCACAGTGGTGAATCGGCTGCCGTCAGCCGCGCCTGCTTCCACCGCCGCCAGCACGCGCTGCACCCGCAGCCCGTCGGCGAACGACGGCTCGGGGTCGGTGCCGGTGGCGACGGCCTCCAGGAAGTCCTTGATCTCGTGGGTGAAGGTGTGCTCGTAGCCGAGCCCGTGCCCCGGCGGCCACCACGCGCCGACGTAGGGGTGGTCGGGCTCGGTGACCAGGATCCGCTCGAAGCCGCCCCCGCCCGCGCTGAACCACAGCTCGTTCATGGACTCGAAGTCGAACGCCAGGCTGCCGAGCTGCCCGTTGATCTCGATGCGCATCGCGTTCTTGCGCCCGGTCGCGAACCTGGTGGCCTCGAACGAGGCCAGCGCGCCGCCCGACATCCGCCCGATGAACAGCGCGGCGTCGTCGACGGTGACCGCGCCCCTCTCCTCGGTACGGGAGCCGCCCAGCCCCGCCGACTCCCCGGCCAGCGGACGTTCCTTGACGAACGTCTCCATGAGCCCCGACACGCCCACCACGTGCTGACCGGTGACGAACTCGGCGGCGTCCACGATGTGCGAGCCGATGTCGCCGAGCGCGTCGGCCCCCGCCTTGTCCTTCTGCAACCGCCACACCAGCGGGAACTCCGGGTCCACGATCCAGTCCTGGAGGTACTGGGCCCGTACGTGCCGGATCTCGCCGAGCCTGCCCTCCTGGACGTACCGGCGGGCCAGCGCGACCGCGGGGACCCGCCGGTAGTTGAAGGCCACCATGCTCCTGCCCGGCGCCGAGGCCGCCGCCGCGACCATGGCCTCGGCCTCGGCGACGGTGTTGGCCAGCGGCTTCTCGCAGATCACGTGCTTGCCGGCGCGCAGGGCGGCGACGGCGATCTCGGCGTGCGAGTCGCCCGGCGTGCAGATGTCGACGATCTGCACGTCGTCCCGCCGTACGAGCTCTCTCCAGTCCGTCTCGACGTCGGCCCAGCCGAGCCGCGCGGCCGCGGCGGCGGTGTGCTCCTTCGACCGGCCCCCGAGCACCGCCATGCGCGGCGCGAGCGGCAGGTCGAAGAACGCGCCGACGTTACGCCAGGCCTGGGAGTGGACGCGGCCCATGAACGCGTACCCGATCATGCCCACGCCGATGGTGGTCTTGTCTGACATGCAACCCCCGATCAGGATTCGAATCCGAGCGCCAGATACTTGTCGACGTTCTCCTTGGTGATCGTCTCCGACGCGAGGGTGATCGACTGCGGGACCTGGTTCTCCACGAGGTCACTCATGCCCTTGCCCTGTGCGATCAACCTGGCGAGCTTGACGGCCGAGGAGGCCATCGTGGGGCTGTAGGTGACGGTCGCCTTCAGCACCGAGGTGCCGGCCTGGATCTCCTTCATGGCGTTCAGCGAGCCGGCGCCGCCGACCATGACGAACTCGTCGCGGCCGGCCTCCTTGATGGCGGCCAGCACGCCGACGCCCTGGTCGTCGTCGTGGTTCCACAGCGCGTCGATCTTCTTGTGGGCCTGCAGCAGCGAGGTCGCCACCTGGTTGCCGGTCTCCACGGTGAACTTGGCGTCCTGCTTGGCCGTCACGCTGAACCCGTACGTCTTCAGCGCGTCGGCGAAGCCCTTGCTGCGGTCCTGGGTCAGCGGCAGCGTGGCGATGCCCTGGATCTCGACGATCACCGGGTTGGCGACGCCCTTGTCCTTGAGCTGCTTGCCGATGTAGTGCCCGGCCGCGACGCCCATGCCGTAGTTGTCGCCGCCGATCCAGGTCCGGTAGGCCAGCTTGTCGGGGAAGACCCGGTCGAGGTTGATGACCGGGATGCCGGCCTGCGCGGCCTGGAGCGCGACCTGGTTGAGCTGCTGGCCGTCGTTGGGCAGGATGACCAGGGCGTTCACCTTGGCCGCGATCAGCGACTCGACGGCGGAGATCTGCTGGTTGATGTCGTTGGTCGGCTCGACGGGCTTGAAGTCGATGTCGGCGTACTGCTTGGCGGCGCTCTCGGCGTTCTTGGCGATGGCCGCGATCCACCCGTGGTCGGCGGCCGGCGCGGAGAAGCCGATCGTCACCTTCTGGCCGGGTTCGTCGTTGCCGCCGGCGGCGGGGGCGGGGACGGGCGCCGCCGCCGCGGGCGCGGCCGCGGGCTCGTTGCTGGTGCAGCCCGCCGCTAACAGCACTGCCCCGCCGACGAGGAATCCCCTGCGCGCGACGTTCTCACTCATGTTGCTCTCGCTTTCAGGTTCCGCCGCTGGAGAAGGACGGCGACGACGATGATCAGGCCCTTGGCGATCAGCTGGTCGCTGGTGTTGAGCCCGTTGAGGATGAACAGGTTCGTGATGAGGGTGAAGATCAGCAGGCCCAGGATCGAGCCGATGATCGTGCCCCGGCCTCCGGTGAGCAGGGTGCCGCCGATGATGACGGCGGCGATGGCGTCGAGTTCGTACAGGTCGCCGTGGGTGGACGAGCCTGTGGTCGTGCGGGCCATGATGAGGATCGCGGCGACGCCGCAGCAGAAGCCGGACAGGGCGTACAGGAGCATCGTGTGCCTGCGTACGTCGATGCCGGCCAGCCTGGCCGCCTCGGGGTTGCCGCCGACCGCGTACGTGCGGCGGCCGAACGTGGTGCGGTTCAGGACGATCCACCCCAGCACCACGACCAGGGCGAACACGTAGACCAGCAGCGGGATGCCGAGCAGCCGCGTGGTGGACAGCTGCACGATGCCCTCGACCTGGATGAGCTGGGTCTTCCTGTCGGACATGCGCTGGGCCAGGCCGCGCGCGGCCACGAGCATCGCCAGGGTGGCGATGAACGGCACCATGCGGCCGTAGGCGATCAGCAGCCCGTTCACCAGCCCGGCCCCGGTGCCGACGAGGATCGCGCAGATCGCCATGACGACGGGCCCGTACGACTGCGTGGCCAGCGTGGTCGCCCACACCGAGGCCAGCGCCATGACCGCGCCGACGGACAGGTCGATGCCGCCGCCGATGATCACGAACGTGGCCCCGACGGTGATCACGCCGATGGTGGCGGCCAGGGCCAGGATGCTGACCAGGTTGGAGGCGGTGGCGAAGTTCTCCGGCCGGGTGACCAGGCCGACGACGACGAGCAGCGCGAGCGCGCCCAGCAGGCCGACGTGGCGGATCTCGGCGAATCCGTTCAGCAGGGACGGTCTCGGCCCGGCGATCCCGGTGGCGGGACGTTCGGGCGCTTCAATGGGGTCGCTCATCACGCGGCCCTCCCATCCATGATCATGTCCAGTACGCGGTGCTCGTCCAGGCCGGCCGCCTCGCCCTCGTGGATGACGGCGCCCTCGCGCAGCACGAGCACCCGGTCGGCGAGGCCCAGCACCTCGGGCACCTCGCTGGAGACCAGCAGCACGCCGATGCCCTGGTCGGCCAGGTCGCGGATGACGGCGTACAACTCGGCGCGGGCGCCGACGTCGACGCCTCTGGTCGGTTCGTCGAGCAGCAGCAGCCTGCGTCCGCCGAGCAGCCAGCGGGCGAGCACCGCCTTCTGCTGGTTGCCGCCCGACAACGTCCTGATCGGGCGTTCTGGGTCGGGCGGGCGGATGTCGAGGAGTTCGGCCAGGCGTTTGGCCTCGGCCCGCTCGCGCTTGCGGTCGATCCACCCGAACCTGGCGAATCCCGGCAGGGTGCCGAGTGTGATGTTCGCGGTGACGCTCTGGTCGAGGAGCAGGGCCTGGGCCTTGCGTTCCTCGGGGGCCAGGCCCATGCCCTGCCGGACGGTGCCGACGACGCCGCGCCGCGCCGGTCTGCCCGCGAGCGTGACGCGGCCGGCGGCGGGACGGGCTCCGTAGACGGCCTCCAGGATCTCCGAACGGCCGCTGCCGACGAGCCCGGCCAGCCCGACGATCTCGCCCGCCCGCACGGTGAAGGAGACGTCGGCGAACAGGCCGGGCGCGGTCAGGTTCTCCACGCGCAGCACCTCCTCGCCGGGGGGCCGGGTGGGGCGGGGCGGGAAGACGTACTCGACGTTGCGGCCGGTCATGAGGGAGACGATGCGTGCGGTGGGGGTGTCGCGGGCGGGCAGGCCGACGGCGACCGTACGCCCGTCCTTGAGCACGGTGACGCGGTCGCCGATCTCGCGGATCTCCTCCAGCCGGTGGGAGATGTAGACGACGGCCACGCCCTGGGCGGTCAGCTCGCGGATGATGCGGAACAGGTTGGCGACCTCGTCGTGGGCGAGGGCGGCCGACGGTTCGTCCATGATGATCAGGCGGGCGTCGTGGGAGAGGGCGCGGGCCATCGAGACGACCTGTTTGGCGGCCGGCGAGAGCCGTCCGACCTCGGCCGACGGGCGGATCTCGCCGTGGCCGAGGCGTTCCAGCACCTCGCGGGCGGCGCGCCGGGCGGCCTGCCGGTTGACGAAGCCGAAGCGGGCGTGCTCATGGCCGAGGAAGATGTTCTCGGCGACGCTGAGGCCGTCGACCAGGTCGAGTTCCTGGTAGATGGTGGCGAAGCCGAGCCTGATGGCGTCGATCGGGCTGTTCGGGCGCACCGGCGCGTCGTTGAAGACGATCGTGCCCTCGTCGGGCTGGTGGACGCCGGCCAGCACCTTGATCAGGGTGGACTTGCCCGCGCCGTTCTGGCCGAGCAGGCAGTGCACCTCGCCCGCCCGTACGTCGAGGTCGACCCCGTCCAGCGCGCGCACTCCGGGGAACTGCTTGACGATGCCCTTCATGACCAGCATCGGGGTCCCCTTCAGGCGTTGACGATGCGGTTGATGTTGTCCGGTGACAGGTAGTGCTCGATGGCGAGCAGGCCGGCGCCGAGCGCTGCGGCGTTGATCCCGGTACGGCTCGGGGTGATGGACAGCTGATGGGTGGCCAGCGGCAGCGATCTGCGGTAGATCGTCTCCCTGATCCCGGCCAGGAGGTGTTCGTGGACCCGGGACAGCGCGCCGCCGATGACGATGACCTCGGGGTTGAAGAAGTTGACCAGGCCGGCCAGCACCTCGCCGATGAGCCGTCCGGCCTCTCTGACCAGCCGCAGCGCCTGGGTGTCGCCTCCTTGGACGAGCGCCACGACGTCGGCGCCGCTCTCGGCGGGCAGGCCCAGCTCGGTGAGCCGCCGTGCGATGGCGGCGCCGCCGGCCACGGCCTCCAGGCAGGCGCTGTTGCCGCAGCGGCAGCCGGCGTCGTCGTGGCCGCTGACCCGGATGTGGCCGATGTCGCCGGCCGAGCCCTGGGCGCCTCTGTGCAGCTTGCCGTCGGCCACGATGCCGCAGCCGATGCCGGTGCCGACCTTGACGAACAGCAGGTGGTTCGTCCCGGGGAAGGCGTTGCGGTGCTCGCCGAGCGCCATGACGTTGACGTCGTTGTCGACCAGCACCTCGATGCCGTCGAAGTACTCGGGGACGGGGTAGTCGTTCCAGCCGGGCATGATCGGCGGGTTGTTGGGGCGGCCGGTGGCGAACTCGACCGGGCCGGGCACGCCGATGCCGATCGCGCGCAGCGCCCGGCGTGGCCGTCCTGCCTCGCCGAGCAGCCGGTCGAGCCGCTGGTCGACGTGGGCGAGCACCTTCTCGGGGCCCTCGCCGATCACCACCGGGTCCTCGCACTCGGCCAGCAGGCCGCCGGAGATGTCCATGAGCGCGACCCGGCAGTGGGTGGCGCCCAGGTCGACGCCGGCGAAGGCGTGCTGCTCGGTGTGCAGGCGGAGCTGGCGCGGTGGCCGGCCGCCGGTGGACTCGCCGCTCTCGGTCTCCTCGACGAGGCCGCGCTCGATGAGCGCGTCCACCCGCTGGGAGATCGTGGATCTGGCCAGTCCGGTGAGGCGCGCGAGATCGGAACGGGTGGTCGCCGATCCGGCGCTGATGAGCGTCAGTACGTCGGCAGCCGAGCCCGGCTGGGGGGTCATGCGGAGACAATAAGATCACTGATGCGGCAAATCAAGAGTCTGATTCGACCGAACTTGGCTGACTTATGCCGAAGATCGAACAAAGCCTGACGTACGGCGTCCGTCAAACGTCCCCGGAACGCACGGAAGCCGGCCGCCGCCCGGACGGGCGATGACCGGCTTCGCGCAGGTCGCGGACGCTAGAGCATGGCCTTCATCGAGTCGCCGGCCGTCAGCACGTACGGCTGCTCGGCCATCACCGACCCCCAGTTGCCGGCGATCGACTCGGGCGTGAGGTCGTCGGTCTTCCAGCCCGGCCCCTCGGCCACGAACACGCGGGCCACCCGCCCGCCGCCGACGGTGAACACCTCGCCGCTCGACTCGCACGAGTCGTGCACGAGGTAGGCCACGAGCGCACTCACCCGCTCGGGGGTGAACTTCTCCTCGAACTCGGCGGGCAGCAGCGCCTCGGTCATCCTGGTCCAGGCGATGGGCGCGATGGCGTTGGCCTTGATGCCGTTGCGCGCGCCCTCGATGGCCAGCGTCTTGGTCAGGCCCACCAGGCCCATCTTGGCCGTGGAGTAGTTGGCCTGGCCGAAGTTGCCGAACAGCCCGGCCGGGCTGGAGGTGTTGACGATCCGCCCATGGCCGGCCTCCTTCATCAGCGGGTACGCGGCCTGGCTGACCAGGTACGAGCCGCGTACGTGCACGGCCAGCACGCTGTCGAAGTCCTCGACCGTCATCTTCCCGAACGACTTGTCGCGCAGGATGCCGGCGTTGTTGACGACGATGTCGACCTTGCCGAACGCGTCGACGGCCGTCTGCACGAGCGCCAGGGCCCCCTCGGGGGTGGCCACGTTGTCGGTGTTGGCGACGGCCCGGCCGCCGTTCTTGGTGATGAGCTCGACCACCTCGGCGGCGGGGCCCGTGGACGCGCCGGTGCCGTCGAGGGCGCCGCCGAGGCCGTTGACCACGACCTGGGCGCCCCGCTCGGCGAGCAGGAGCGCGTGCGCCCTGCCGAGACCGTGCCCGGCGCCCGTGATGATGGCGACCCTGTCATCGAACCGAAGCATCGAACCCTCCAGAGCAAGAGAACAACATTCTGGTAGGAGTACGATAACCGACCCGCTCAGGCGCGTCTCCAGAGCTCGGGCTCGCCCTCCTCCCTGCGTACCCTGCCCTGGGCCGCCAGCCATACCAGGTGGGCCAGCGTCTCGTTGTTGGCCGCCCGGCGCATGAACGGCGGGATCGTCTCCCAGGGCCGCGACCAGCTCAGCCGGGTGGCGACGTCCCAGCAGGTCACGCCGTCGTCCGCGCCGACGACCCGCTCGATCTCGGGCCGCCGCTCGTCGTGGTGGGCAATGACGTGGTCGACGCGTCCGGCCAGCTCCAGGAAGCGGTACTCGTGGCCGGGCAGCACCTCGTCGACCTCCAGCTTGCGTACGGCGGCCAGCGAGTCGAGGTAGTCGGCCAGCGGGTTCGGGCCGGACTGGGGATGCACGGCCACGATCGGCGTGATCTTGGCCAGCACGTGGTCGCCGGACAACAACAACCTGCGCGCGGGCGAGACGAAGCACAGGTGGCCGGGGGTGTGCCCGGGGGTGTGGAGGGCCCGCAGGTCCCAGCCGGGCAGCCCGAGGTCCTCGCCGTCCTCGATCAGCCGGTCCGGACGGGCCATCGTGACCATGTGCCTGATCATCATGGATGCCCCGGCCAGCTCGTCCAGGCTCAGTTCGGGCACGCCGGAGCGCCGCAGCAGGGCCCGTTCCCGCTGGACGAGCGAGTCGATGGCGGCGTCGTCGTACCGCTCGCGCACGAGGCCCGCGTCGGCCGGGTGCAGGCCGATCCAGGCGCCCGACGCCTCGCGGACGCGTCCCGCCAGGCCGTAGTGGTCGGGGTGCAGGTGGGTGACCAGGACGGCCTTGACGTCGGCGATCCCGTAACCGGCCACGGCCAGCCCGGCGGCGAGGGCGTCGTACGCCTCGTCGGTGTTCCCGTCGGCGTCCACGATCGCCACGCCGTCGGGCAACTCCAGGGCGTAGACCAGCACGTACCGGAGGGGGTTGATCGGGATGGGCACCGGGATGGACCACAGCCCCGGACGTACCCGCTCGACCTCGGGAACCGCCCCGCTCAGCCATGCCTCGCGCTGCGCCGCGCTGGAAGGAGTCACCACGAACTTCGCCATGCCCCGAATATAGTTCTGGTCCCGAATCATGTTCTACTAGGGGTCATGAAGCTGAGCCGCGAGATCTCAGACGATGGCCGCTTCGTCCGGCAGCCGAACCGCTTCACCGAACGGCTCGGGCCGCCCGAGCCCGGCCGCTACCGGCTCTACGCCTCCTACGCCTGCCCTTGGGCACAGCGCGTGCTGATCGTCCGCGCCCTGCTCCGCCTGGAGGACCTGCTGGACGTCACGATCGTCGACCCCATCCGCGACGACAAGGGCTGGCGGATCCCCGACGGGGACCCTCTGTACCTGTCGGAGCTCTACCACGCGACCGATCCGGGCTACACGGGCCGCTACACCGTGCCGTGCGTCTGGGACACCCGGGACGAACGCATCGTCACCAACGACTTCCCGCAGATCACCCTCGATCTGGAGACGTCGTGGGGCACCTCACCCGACCTGTATCCGGAACGCCTGCGCCCGGACATCGACATCATGAACGACCGCCTCTACCACGGCCTCAACAACGCGGTCTACGAGGCCGGCTTCTCCCGCGGGCAGCAGGCGTACGAGGAGGCCGTCGCCCGCGTGTTCACCACGCTCGACCTGCTGGAGGTGCGCCTGGCGGAGTCGGAGTTCCTCTTCGGCACGCTCACCGACAGCGACGTACGGCTCTACACGACGCTGGTCAGGTTCGACACGGTCTACCACGGCCACTTCAAGTGCTCGATCAGGCGGCTGGCGGACTATCCGGCGTTGTGGGCGTACACGCGCAGGCTCTACGCGATCCCCGCCTTCCGCGACACCACGGACTTCGACCACATCAAGCGCCATTACTACATGACGCAGACCAACATCAACCCGAGCAGGATCGTTCCGGTAGGACCTGAGCTCGACTGGAGCGCGTGACACCCGGCCTCGGCATCGCGGCGAACAGCAGCGCCGAGGCCAGCACCACGCCGGAGGCCACCCACCAGGCGGCGGCCGCGCCCGCCTGCGCGGCCAGCACGCCCAGCGTGGAGTTGGCCAGCACCCCCCCGGCCTGCAGGGACAGCGAGGACGTCGAGGTGACCGTGGTGCGCTCGGCGGCCGAGACCGCGTTGTGCTGCATCTCCATGCAGAGCAGCGCGGTCACCGACAACCCGGCGAACATGACGAGGTAGGCCAGCCCGGCCGCCACCAGGCCGGGCGCCCCGCCGAGCCCGGCGGTGGCGGCCAGCGAGCCGACCGACAGCGCGCAGAGCACCGCGCCCGCCGCGGCGCCCCGGGCCGAGCTCCCCGCCAGCCGCGCCACGCGGGGCGCGAGCGCGCTGCCCAAGGCGCTGGCGGCGTAACCCAGGGCCGCGACGACGGCGTAGGCGAGGCTGCCGCGCTCGGCCGTGCCCGCCAGCTCGGCCAGGCGCCCGGGGGTCAGCAGCTCGATCGTCATCAGCAGCACGCCGGACGCGGCGGCGGCGGCCATCAGGCGGCGCAGCACCGCGTTCCCGGCGGCGAGGCGGACCCCGGAGACCATCGTGGCCGGCACCTCGCGCAGCACGCTCCCCAGCGACCGCCGGCCATGGGCCGGCTCGGGCAGCGCGAACACCACCACGACCAGCAGGACGACGGCCGCCACGGCCCCCAGCAGCGACGGCACGGCCAGCGGCGTCATCAGACCGGGCGGCACCAGCAGCGGCACCGCGCCGCCCACCAGCACGCCCGCGCACAGGGCCGCCGACTCCATCGCGTTGCCGCGCGCCAGGCCGGGCTTGAGGTCGGCGTCGCCGCCTTCGATGCCGTGGAGGGTGTCGACGTACCAGGAGGTGGCCGGGCCGCTGGACAGCGCTCTGGCCACGCCCTTGAGCACGCCGCTGACCAGGAACATCCAGAACACCGTGGAGACGCTCATCAGCGCCAGCGCCGCCGCCGTGAACACGGCCGAGGCGGCCAGCACCATCCGCCGCCCGATGACGTCGGCCAGGCCGCCCGTGGGCAGCTCCAGGGTCGCGGTGACGATCGAGAAGACGGTCACGGACAGGCCGATCTGGGTCAGGCTGAGCCCCCGGTCTGTCATCAGCAGGACCATGCTGGCGACCATCAGGCCCAGGGGCAGCCAGGTCAGGAAGCTGACGAGCATGTAGCGCCGCAAGGCGGATCGGGCGGTCATCGGTCCTGCTCCTCGATCTCAGGGTTCTCGGCACGGTCCTTGGCCCGGCCCTTGGCTCGGGGGAAGCCGCCGATCCAGACGTGGACCTGCCGGGCCTCGGGGTCTCCCGCGTGGCGGGCGGCCAGGTCGCGGATCAGCTCCTCGACCTTCTCGTCCAGCTCCTTGAGCCCGGCCGGGGGCAGCTCCACGAAGTCGTCGCTCATCCCGGCCGCGCTCACCCACTCGGGGGACCAGTCGCGCTCGTCGTAGTCCTGGACGACGCGGGCGAGTGTCTCGACCTGGCGCATCCGCATGATCCTGACCGCCTCGCGGCCCTCGTCGGTCCCGATCAGCTCGCCGCTGTCCCACGAGGTGTAGCGGTGGCGGGCCCGCCAGCGCCGCTCGCGGCCGTCGCCGCGCTCGGGGTCCTCCTCGATGAAGCCGTACTTGAACAGCTCGCGCAGGTGGTAGCTGGTCGAGCCGGAGCTCTCCCCCACCTTGCGCCCCAGCTCGCTCGCGGTGGCCGGGCCGTCGCTGCGCAGCAGCCCGAGCAACCGCACCCGCAGCGGATGGGCCACCACCTTGAGCACCTGCGGGTCACTGATCTTGTACTGCTCTTCCATGAGCACGACCCTAAACCACAAAGACAATTTTGCAAAGTGATTTTTGCGGTTTCCCCGGCCTTCTAAACTGGGCGGATGCTCGATGAGATCCAGGTGGACGACGCCGTCCTCGCCCTGCGCCCCGACTTCGCCGTGCTGGTCATGTTCGCCCACGGCCTGCGCAACGGCCCGACGGACGACCGCACCCGCGCCTGGCTGGCCGAGGCGTCGGCGGCCGAGGTGCAGACCGACAAGATCGACGCCTGGAAGGACGCCTACCGCGCCTTCGGCGCCAAGCCGCAGCGCACCAGGCCCTCGGTCGACGCGCTCACCCGCCGCATGCCGCTGCCGGAGATCAACCGGGTGGTCGACGCGTACAACACGATCAGCGTGAAGCACGCGCTGCCCATCGGCGGCGAGGACCTCGACCACTACGCGGGCCCGGCCCGGCTGGTACGGGCGACCGGCGACGAGGCGTCGGAGGAGGCGCTCGGGCAGCCCGAGCCCGGCGAGGTGATCTGGCGCGACGACGCCGGAGTGACCTGCCGCCGCTGGAACTGGCGTCAGGTGGCGCGCACCCGGCTCACCGAGGAGACGACCAACGCGATCTTCCTACTCGAACGCCTGGAGCCGATGTCGATGGAGGAGCTCCAGCAGGCCGGCAAGGAGCTGGCGGACCTGCTGTCGGAGTTGTCACCCGAGGTGCGGATCACCAGCCGGATCGTGTCCGGCGGGAAGTAAACCCGCTGCCCGCATGTTGATACCAAACAGTAACAAAGACGGCTCTCCCTGGATTGACTAGGCGCGCGTGACCTCTACGGCTTGTCCTGAGAGGATCGTTCGAGGCGGCACGTGCTCTTCGGCGCGCGCTGCCGGTCCGGGCGAGTAGCCTTGGACAGGTTCTCTAACATCAACGCCGATCTGCGGAAGAGGGCGATTTCCGCCGTGTCGTCTGAGTCGTCGCGGACAAACCCGCTGGCAAGCTTTGGTCAGAACGAGTGGCTTGTCGACGAGCTGTACCAGAAGTATCTTCAAGATCCAGAGTCTGTCGACAAGGCCTGGTGGAACTTCTTCGCTGACTACAACCCTGAAAGCGGAGCGGGCCGGACCCCGGTCAGGGAGGCGGCGAACGGCACTGCGACCGCGCCCGCTCCTCCCAAGGCGCCCCCGAAGGCGCCTCCGGCAGCCGAGAAGCCGAAGCAGCCGGCCACCCCGGTGCCCAAGGGCGCCGAGGAGGTGAAGCTGCGCGGCGCCGCGGCGCGCACGGCCGCCAACATGGACCTGTCACTGTCGGTCCCGACGGCGACCAGCGTCCGTGCCATCCCGGCCAAGCTGCTCATCGACAACCGCATCGTGATCAACAATCACCTCAAGCGGGGGCGTGGCGGCAAGATCTCCTTCACTCATCTCATCGGCTTCGCGATCGTCAAGGCGCTGAAGGCGATGCCGGAGATGAACCACTCCTACACGGAGATCGACGGCAAGCCGACGCTGGTCAAGCCCGAGCACATCGGGTTCGGCCTGGCGATCGACGTGCAGAAGAGCAACGGCGAGCGCCAGCTCCTCGTGCCCTCGATCAAGGGCGCGGAGGAGATGGACTTCCGCCAGTTCTGGGTGGCCTACGAGGAAGTCGTCCGCAAGGCCCGCGCGGGCAAGCTGGGCGTCGACGACTTCTCCGGCACCACGATCTCGCTGACCAACCCCGGCACGATCGGCACCGTCCACTCGGTCCCGCGCCTGATGCCCGGCCAGGGCACGATCATCGGCGTCGGCGCGATGGAATACCCGGCCGAGTACCAGGGCGCCTCGCCCGACACGCTGTCGCGCCTGGCCGTCTCCAAGGTCATGACGCTGACCAGCACCTACGACCACCGGATCATCCAGGGCGCCCAGTCGGGCGACTTCCTGCGCCAGATCCACCGGTTGCTGCTCGGCGAGAACGGCTTCTACGACGAGATCTTCGAGGCCCTGCGCATCCCGTACGAGCCGGTGCGCTGGGTCCAGGACATCTCGGCCTCCCACGACGACGACGTGGCCAAGTCGGCCCGTGTCATAGAGCTGATCCACGCCTACCGCGTGCGCGGCCACCTGATGGCCGAGACCGACCCGCTGGAGTACAAGCAGCGCAAGCACCCGGACCTGGACATCCAGTCCCACGGGCTGACCCTCTGGGACCTTGAGCGCGAGTTCGCCACCGGCGGTTTCGGCGGCCGTGCGCTGATGAAGCTGCGCGAGATCCTGGGTGTGCTGCGCGACTCCTACTGCCGCACGGTCGGCATCGAGTACATGCACATCCAGAACCCCGAGGAGCGGGCCTGGATCCAGGCGCGGGTGGAGAAGCCGCACGCCTCGCCCGAGCGCGACGAGCAGCTCAACATCCTGTCGCGGCTCAACACCGCCGAGGCGTTCGAGACGTTCCTGCAGACGAAGTTCGTCGGCCAGAAGCGGTTCTCGCTGGAGGGCGGCGAGTCCCTGATCCCGCTGCTCGACTCGGTGATCAGCGACGCCGCCGACGAGGGCCTCGACGAGGTCGTCATCGGCATGGCCCACCGCGGCCGCCTCAACGTGCTGGCCAACATCGTGGGCAAGTCCTACGCCCAGATCTTCGGCGAGTTCGAGGGCAACATCGACCCGCGCACCGCCCACGGCTCCGGCGACGTCAAGTACCACCTGGGCGCGAGCGGCGAGTTCACCGCGCCCAGTGGCAAGATGATCACCGCTTCCGTGGTGGCCAACCCCTCCCACCTGGAGGCGGTCGACCCGGTGCTGGAGGGTGTCGTCCGCGCCAAGCAGGACCTCCTGGAGCGCGGCGAGGAGGGCTTCACCGTCCTTCCCGTCCTCGTCCACGGCGACGCGGCCTTCGCCGGCCAGGGCGTGGTGGCCGAGACGCTCAACCTGTCGCAGCTGCGCGGCTACCGCACCGGCGGCACCGTGCACGTGGTGGTCAACAACCAGGTGGGCTTCACCACCTCGCCCGCCTCCTCCCGCTCGTCGGTCTACGCGACCGACGTCGCGCGGATGATCCAGGCGCCGATCTTCCACGTCAACGGCGACGACCCCGAGGCCGTGGTGCGCGTGGGCCAGCTGGCCTACGAGTACCGCCAGGCGTTCCGCAAGGACGTCGTCATCGACCTCATCTGCTACCGCCGCCGCGGCCACAACGAGGGCGACAACCCCGCCTTCACCCAGCCGCTGATGTACGACCTGATCGACGCCAAGCGCTCGACCCGCAAGCTCTACACCGAGGCGCTGATCGGCCGGGGCGACATCACGGTCGAGGAGGCCGAGTCGGCGCTGCGCGACTACCAGGCCAAGCTGGAGCAGGCCTTCACCGAGACGCGCGAGGCGGCCAAGAAGCCCAAGGAGGCGGCCGCCATGCGGGTGCCGCCGGCCGAGGTCGTCAAGTGGTCCCACGCCGACACGGCGACGGCGATCAGCGACGAGACGCTCAAGCGCATCGTCGACACCCAGCTCAACCTGCCCGACGGCTTCACGCCGCACCCGCGCCTGGCGCCGGTGCTGCAGCGCCGCGGCCAGATGGTCGAGACCGACTCGATCGACTGGGCGATGGGCGAGACGCTGGCGTTCGGCTCGCTGCTGATCGACGGCCACCCGGTCCGCCTGGTCGGCCAGGACTCCCGGCGCGGCACGTTCACCCAGCGGCACGCGGTGCTGGTCGACCGGATGACCGGCGCCGACCACACGCCGCTGAAGACGTTCAACGAGGGCACCACGAAGTTCTACGTCTACGACTCGCTGCTCAGCGAGTTCGCGGCGCTCGGCTTCGAGTACGGCTACAGCGTCGTACGCCCCGACGCCCTGGTCGCCTGGGAGGCGCAGTTCGGCGACTTCGTCAACGGCGCCCAGACGATCATCGACGAGTTCATCTCGTCCGGTGAGCAGAAGTGGGGCCAGCGCTCCTCGGTCGTGCTGCTGCTGCCGCACGGCTTCGAGGGTCAGGGGCCCGACCACTCCTCGGCCAGGATCGAACGGTTCCTTCAGGTCTGCGCGCTCGACAACATGACGGTCGCGCAGCCGTCCACGCCGGCCAACTACTTCCACCTGCTGCGCTGGCAGGTGGAGTCCAACCGGCACAAGCCGATGGTGGTCTTCACGCCCAAGTCGCTGCTACGGCACAAGGCGGCCACCTCGAAGGCGTCCGACTTCACGACGGGCACCTTCCAGCCGGTTCTGGGCGACACCACGGTCGATCCGGCCAAGGTCACCCGGGTGGTCCTGGTCTCGGGCAAGCTCTACTACGACCTGGCCGCCCATCGTGAGAAGTCGGGCCGCGACGACGTCGCGATCGTCCGGCTTGAGCGGCTCTACCCGTTCCCGACCGAGGAGCTCACCGCCGAGCTGGCCCGCTACGGGCAGCAGGCCGAGCTGGTGTGGGCGCAGGACGAGCCGGTCAACATGGGCCCGTGGCCCTACCTGACGCTGAAGCTGGCCGAGGACCCGCAGACGCTCGGCGGCCGGTCGCTGCGCCGCGTCTCGCGTACCCCGAACAGCTCGCCCGCGACGGGTTCGCACAACTCGCACGACACCGAGCTGGAGGAGATCCTCCACCAGCTCTTCGGCTGAGCAGGCCGCCAGTGAGCCCCCGGCCGTCCGGCCGGGGGCTTCTGTGTTGACCGGCAGGGTGAGGTCCCTGCCCGCACGAAGGAGAGACACCCATGTACTTTACCGATCGAGGGATCGAGGAGCTGGTCGCTCGGCGGGGCGAGGAAGAGGTCAGCCTGCTCTGGCTCGGCGAGCGGCTGCGTGAGTTCGTCGATCTCAACCCCGAGTTCGAGACCCCGATCGAGCGGCTGGCCACCTGGCTGGCCCGGCTCGACGACGAGGACGACGACTGACGCGACCCGGCCTCCCGGGACGCGATACATCTTGAGTTTTCGCGAGACGCGACATATCGTGTCTCGTAGGAGACGTACTCGTCGAGGAGGCATACGTTCATGGAGAAGTGGACGCTGGAGGCTCCGGAGCAGCTCACGTTCGGGCCGGTCGAGTCACTTGTCGTGCGGATCGTCGCCGGGGTGCTGGCCGTCCTGGCCAGCGAGGGCCCGCCCACGATGGAGCTGACCGAGATCGAGTCGGCCGCGCCGCTGCTGGTCAGCTACGACGAGCTGACCAAGGAACTGATCGTCGCCTACGAGGGCCTGACGTGGGACGGCCTGCTCGGCTGGCTGAAGCGCGACCGGCGCAGGACCAACCTCACGATCACCGTGCCCAAGGGCTGCCGGGTCAGCACGGAGGTGGTCTCGGCGTCCACGGTGCTGGCCGGGTTCGAGCGGTCCACCCGGGTCAAGAGCGTGTCCTCCGAGGTCGTCCTCGACGGTGTGAGCGGCGAGGTGAGCGCCACGACGGTCTCCGGCTCGATCGAGAGCCGGGCCATGGACGGCGACCTGGCGCTGAAGACCGTCTCCGGCGAGCTGACGCTGGCGGACGGCACCCCGAGGCGGCTCAAGGCCAGCACGGTCTCCGGCCGCATCACCGCCGACCTGCGGCTGCGCCCGACGAGTCATGTGACGTTCAACAGCGTCTCGGGTGCCATCCTGGTGCGGGTGCCGGAGAACGTCGAGTCCGACGTCAGCGTGAGGTCCACGTCCGGCAGGCTGAGCTCGACGTTCGACGGCCTGTCCGCGAACAACAGTCCCGGCTCCAAGACGTTGTCGGGGCGCCTCGGCGGCGGCATGGCCTCGCTGTCGGCGGTCACGGTCTCGGGTGAGGTCGCGCTGCTCAAGGGAGAGAAGGAATGAGCCCTGTCTTCGGTCACGGCCGGCTCCGGCTGTACCTGCTCAAGCTGCTGGAGGAGAGCCCACGGCACGGCTACGAGGTCATCCGGCTGCTCCAGGACCGCTTCCTCGGCGTCTACTCGCCCTCGCCCGGCACGATCTACCCGCGCCTGGCCCGCCTGGAGGAGGAGGGCCTGGTCACCCACGAGGTGGTCGAGGGCAAGAAGGTGTTCTCCATCACCGACAAGGGCCGCGAGGAGCTCAACGCCCGGCTCGACGAGCTCGACGACCTGGAGCAGGAGATCTCCGCCTCGGTGCGCGACATCGCCCGCGAGGTCAAGGAGGACGTCCGCGACACGGTGAAGTCGCTGCGCGACGAGCTGACCCGGATGGCCAAGGACGTCCGCACCGGCACCCGCGACAGCGCCCAGACCCGGGCCGAAGACATCAAACGGCTCAAGGAGCAGCAGAAGCGGCAGTGGATGGCGCACGCCAACCAGTGGCAGGTGGAGGGCGACCGGCTGGCCGGCGAGTGGCGGCGGATCTGGTCGGACATCTGGAGCACGCTCGGCGGCGACACCGTACGGCGGACCGAGCTCGACAACGAGCTGGGCGAGCTGCTGGCCGACTTCGTGGCGCAGGCCCGCCAGGAGGCCACCGACGCCGCGCTGACCACGCAGAAGCTGGCCGAGCTGCGCACGGTGCTCGACGAGGCGTCCGCCCGCGTCCGCGACATCCTCGAACGCTGAGCCGTCCTAGGCGGAGCGCAGCGACCGTTCCACGTGCCTGACGCTCCGGGCCGCCCGGCGCGCGTGGTAGGCGACGGGCATGTAGCGCAGCCGTTCGGGCAGGCGCGGCGTCAGCATCGCCACCGCGTGCCCGAGGTGCCGCAACCGCCGTTCGTCGCGGGCCGTCCAGCGCAGGCCGAGTTTCCTGCGCGCGGCCGGTGGCAGCGTGCCGACCGTCACGAAGTGGTTGAACTCCCCCGAGCCCACCCCCACCGGCGTCCACAACCGGCGCAGCGGCCTCGGCAGGCCGGGCGGCGCCGGCGTGCCGCGCATGACGGCCAGCACCTCCAGCGCGGTCGGGTGCGCTTCCAGCCGTTCGGCGATCATCGTGTCGAAGTAGCGCCAGAACGCCTCCAGGTCCTCCGGCATCTCCCGCTCAGGAACCCGCAGGATCGCGCCGAGCTGCCGCGACTCGGCGTACATGCGGCGCTGCTGCTCCACGGTGTACGGGGTGCCGAAGTAGCGGTTGAGCGTGACGAAACGCTCGAACAGCGACAGGTGCACCCAGGCCCATGCCTCGCCGTTCAGCGCGTGGTATGCGCGGCCGTACTCGTCCACGCCGCTGATGGACTTGTGCAGCTCGCGCAGCCGCCTGCCCTCGGCCAGGCCGCCGGTGCCGCCGTAGACCCATTTCTGCATCGAGGCGAGCGTGCGGTTGAGCCGCCCCCACGGGTCGTCCTTGTACGTCGAGTGTTGCGCCACGGCCGCGCCGACCGCCGGATGCATGGTCTGGAGGACCAGAGCGCTGCCGGCCACGAGCAGGTTGCGGTATTCGCCCGCGGTGTCCCAGTGCATCGAACCTGGACCGAAGGGCTGAACGTCCATCGTGCCGCCTCCCGGGTGATGCCACCTCATCCTCTCTGTATCACCCAGGAGACGCAGAAGTAACCCTTCACTTATTCAGCTCGTAAAGACGATTTTTCCGAAGATCTCCCCTTCGGCCATGGCCGCGAACCCGTCGCGCGCCTCGGCCAGCGGCAGCGTCCGGTCGATCACCGGCCGCGCGCCCGTCTGCTCCAGGAACACCGCCAGCCTGCGGAGCTGGTCGCGGGTGCCCATGGTGGTGCCGACCACGGAGAGCTGCAGGAAGAAGACGCGGTTGAGGTCGGCGGACGGTACGGCGCCGCTCGTGGCCCCGGAGACCACCACGCGCCCGCCCGGCCTGAGCGACTTGAGCGAATGGTCCCAGGTGGCCTGGCCGACGGTCTCCATGACGGCGTCCACCCGTTCTGGCAGCCGCGCGCCCGGCTCGAAGACCTGGTCGGCGCCGAGTGCGCGGGCCCGCTCACGCTTCTCCTCCGAGCGGCTGGTCGCCCAGACGCGGAACCCGCCCGCCCGGCCGAGCGCGATCAGCGCGGTGGCGACACCGCCGCCCGCCGCCTGCACCAGCACGGTCGAGCCCGGTTCGAGCCCGGCCTTGTCGAACAACATGCGGTAGGCGGTCAGCCAGGCCGTCGGCAGGCAGGCGGCCTCCTCGAAGCTGAGCGCGGCCGGCTTGGGCACGAGGTTGCGCCGCGGCACGGCCACCCGCTCGGCGAACGTCCCGTCGTGTACCTCCGACAGCAGCGAGCGCTTGGGGTCGAGGGTCTCGTCCGCGCCGGTGCCGATCACGGCGTGCACGATGACCTCGTTGCCGTCCTCGTCCACGCCGGAGGCGTCGCAACCGAGCACGATCGGCAGGCGGTCCTGACGGATGCCCACGCCCTTGAGCGTCCACAGGTCGTGGTGGTTGAGCGCGGCGGCCCGTACGGAGACGGTCGTCCAGCCGTCGGGCGCCTCGGGCTCAGGGTGCTCCCCGAGCGTCAGCCCGGCGAGCGGATTGTCGGGATCGGTCTGTGTGGCGGTTACGGCGAACATGGCCGAACCCTACTAACGGACCCCTCGGCGACCACGGCGCCGCCCCGCCTCTCACCGCCCGAGCGTCACCCGGATCCCGGCGAGCGCGCGCTTCCTGAAGTCCGTCGACCCGGCGACGGCGATCTCCACGTCCCCCTGGCAGGTCCATTCGCCCGGATACCCGCGTCCGGCGATCACCGACGGCAGCCGGGCCTTCCTGGCGCAGTCGGGTATGGGCACGAGCGCGACCACCTCCCGCACTCCCCCGCCGAACCACAGTTGCGGGCCGACCGGATCACCCTGCGCCGTGGCCCCCGGCCCGGCGAGCCGTACCGATCCCTTGCCCGACAACACCAGGAAGCCGTCCTTGGTCGTCCTGCCGTGCAGCTCCCGCGCCAGCGCCATGCGCTGGTCGAAGGTCAGCCCCTGGCCCGGGTCCTGCATCACCACCCGCCACTGCCCGAACACGAACAGCAGCGGCTGCCCCTCGCCCCCGCTGCCCGGCTGGCGCGGCCACAGGGTGACGTCGGGCCCGTAGCTCCTGATCGGCCGGCCCCCGCCGGTCACCTCGGCCACCCCGTTGTACGGGACGCCCAACCGCCGGAACTGCCCGTCGATCCAGGCCCCCTGGAACGGCCGCACCCCCAGCTCGTTGAGGTCGAGGTCGGCCGGGTAGCGCACCTCGGCCCTGCGGCCGTCGGGGAAGACGACGTCGATGATCTCGTCGTGGCCCTTGGTCCTGGCCGGGACCCGCAGAGCATGGGGGCCGTTGTCGATCCTGGTCAGCGACCGGATGGGCGCGGTGGACGACGGCGCGGGCAGCCCCGATCCGGGGTCCCGGCTGAGCAACAGGCTGACGGCCGGGATCACCAGGAGAGTCAGCACCACCGCGAGCCCGATCCACCGGCGGCGGCCGCGCCCACCTGCCTCGATGACGTCGAACTGGTCGGACACGACGTGCCTCGCCGGGTTAGTGCGGGTTGCGCCCTTTACTTAAGTTCAGTGGAGTGACATCCACCCGCGCAAGCCCTGGAACCGGGCGAAATCGCGGTCCGAGGTCACAACTTCACAACCTCGACCGACGGGCGTCGCCAGATCACCAGGTCGCCCGGTTTAGCCGTCCGTCGGTGACCAGGTCGACCCGCTGCCCCACCAGCTCCCGCGACATGGCGTCGGCCAACAGCTCCGCCTCCAGCACGTGCGCGTGCGCCCGCGCGCCGCCGGGCAGGTCCACGACGAGGACGCCCTTCTCGGCCGCGCCGTCCCGGCCGTGGGCGACCGTGTACCCGGCCACGGTGGCGGGCCCCACGTAGGAGTCCGCCAGAGGCACCCCGGAGGCCGTGAACACCGGTGTCGCGTCCCCCAGGTGTCCTCCCGGCTCGCTGGACCACACCGCGTACGTGTGCTTCGTCAGGTGCATCCCCACGCCGGTCACCAGCCCGTGCCCCGACTGCGCCCGCAGCAGGCCGGCCATCGTGGCCGTCGAGTGCAGCACGTAGTCGCTGGCCGGGCCGCCGGCGTACGGGAGCCCGCCGGTCACCGTCAGGCCACGCCGGTCGTACGGGTTGAGCCCCGTCGCGTCGCACGCCTGCCGCAGCGCGACGGCGAAGCAGCTGTACAGGTCGAGCGCGTCCATGTCGGCGAGCCCGAGCCCGGCGCGCCGGAAGGCGGCCCGGGCGGCGGCCCCGATCGCCTGCGAGGAGCCGAGCGCGGGCCGCGCCGCCACCTCCCAGGTGTCCTCCCCATACGCCCAGCCGCGCAGGTACACCCGCCGCTCCTCCGGCACCCCCAGCCGGTCGGCCAGGGACGCGCTCGCCAGGACGACGGCCGCCGCCTGGTCGACCTCCATGACGGCCACGGTGTTCCTGGTGTACGGCCAGCCGACGAACCGGTTGCCCTTCACCAGCTCCTCGGGCGTGCGCACGACCCGCCGCCACGCGTACGGGTTGGCCGCGGCCACCTCGGTCATCGGCGCCATCATCCGCCCCCGGTCGAGCATCTCCTCCTCGACCGTCATCCCGGCCGCCGCCCGCCGCGCGGTCTCCATGATCGCGTACGTGTGCACCGGCAGGAACAGCTCGTGCGCCAGCTCGGCGGGGTGCGGCGGGCGTTCCCAGGCGTAGGGCGGTTTGGGATCGGCGGCGTGGCTCCACGGCACGTGCTCGCCCGCCCGCCGGTAGGCCCGCCGCGTCGCCAGCGCCTCGGCCCCAGTGACCAGCGCGCAGTCCAGCTCGCCCGCCGCGATCCCGGCCGCCGCCGCGCCGATGAGCAGTTGCGGGGCCGTACCGCTGACCTTGGAGTAGGCGTGGTGGCGCGGCGTGGCCCCGAGGCGCTCGGCCAGCCGCCCGGTCGGCGAGTCGTACTGCCAGGAGTCGGTGTGGACGATCTGGATCGAGTCGAGCCGCCCGACGGGAAGGCGGGCGTCGTCGGCCGCCTCACGGGCGACCGACTCCCACAGGTCGAGCGGCTCCGGGCCGGGTTGTTCGCGAACGGTCCGCTGCGCGATGCCGATGAGACAGGGGGTGCGTGGATCCATGTCAACCATCTAACCAGAACAACATTCGGTTGATAAGTAAATGGCGTCGACAATCAGCGCTACGACTGTTGCTGAAGGCCATTTATCGTGGCCCTGACCTGCAGAAACGCCTTTCAGAAATACCTATTTCCATAACGGAACAGAACCGGCCAGACCTTTCGCGTCGATTACTGATCGGCGGTTGCGCCATTCATCGGCGTGCCCATCGAGGAACTGGCGGTACTGCCCGCGCACGACGCCCCGGGGTCCCCTCGGTGGGATCCGGGGCCTTCCCCGGCCGGTCCCCTCGTCAGACGCGGAAGACCGGCCCGGTCGAGACGGCGAGCTCGCAGGCGTTGGGGAACCTGTGGGAGTACCGGTACCGGGCGCCGTCCCAGACACCCCACGCCTGTACGTCCACGGGCTGATAGTCGGCGGTGCAGGAAACGTCCCCGCGCCGGCTCAACCGGGCCGGGTTCCCGCCCACGTGTTCGAGCGCGAGGCAGGCGTCGACCTGCCCGGGAACGACCCGGCCGGGTGTGCACTCCAGCACTCCTTGCCGATCTCCCACGCTGATCCGGAAATGCCTTTGGCTCTTGAACGACGCCTCGACATCGGGTGGGCCGGTCGTGGCGTTCGCCACTGGAGCGGCGGCGAATGCCGCGCAGGAAAGCGCGGCCATGGCGAGAATTCGGTGCATACGGGCAGCCTCCATCACGCCCCTGACCTGCGGCAACGACCGACACGCGTGATCATTTAGACGTATCGGGAGGGATCGGCTGATGGTGTCCTTATCGCACACGGTCCACTCTTGATCAGGTAACGAATCTCTATCCGGGCTGCAATACAGGCAGTTGATCTGGAAAAATCCACCCTTACGACCCTAAGAAAGGCATTTCATGATCTCCCGGGCCAGGCAACTGGCGGCGGCCGCCCTGGGCGCCGCGCTGCTGCTGCTGCCTGCCTTCACGGGGATCGCGAACGCCGCACCGGCCAGCAAGGTCTACAGCGTCACCCTGGCCAGGACGGCCACCGACATGAAGAAGGTCGCCGACTACTGGCGGCCCGACCGGCTCAAGCAGGCCGACAACTACAGCCCCGCCACGCCGGGCGCGCAGGCCGCCCCGACCTCCTCGGCGGGCGCCGCCTCCGGGCCGAACGCGCCCGCCACGACGTCGCAGCGGACGTCCGCAGGGCAGGACGTGACGCCCGTCGCGCCCAAGCAGGGCGGCGCGGCCAAGACCATGGGCAAGGTCTTCTTCAGGTTCGGCGCCAAGGAGTACTGGTGCTCGGCCAGCGCGGTCGCCTCCAGGAACCGCAGCGTGGTGGCCACGGCCGGACACTGCGCGTACGACTCGCGGCAGGCCAAGCCCGCCGAATACTGGATCTTCGTCCCCAACCCCGGCCCCAACGGCGAGACGCCCGACGGCATCTACGTGGGCGCGGCGATCACCATGCACGAGGACTGGGCCGGCAAGGGCGACTACGACTTCGACTACGCCTTCGTGACCGTGCACCGCGGGTTCGTCTGGGATCAGGCGAAGGACGGCACGTACTCGATGAAGGACGTCGGCAGGCTCCAGGACAACGTGGGCGGCCAGGGCCTGGAGGTCAACAGGAAGCCGGCCGCGTACGTCGTGGCCGCGTTCGGCTTCCCGGCCGGCGCGCAACCCGACGGCACCCGGCCGTTCGACGGCAAGACGTTGCGTACGTGCCAGGGCGGCGTCACGTACTGGACCGCGGCCCCCGCGCTCGACCTGCAGAAGGGCGTACGGCTCCAGCCGTGCGACTTCAGCCCCGGCGCCAGCGGCGGCCCCTGGCTGGTGGACTACGACGCGACCCGCAGGCTCGGTGACCTCAACGGCGTCAACAGCCTGACCTGGAACAGGGACGCCAAGGGCGCCTACGACGCGGTGTCCTCGCCGTACTTCGACACCACCACCGGCGAGGTCTACCGGCGCGCCGCAGCCCTCACCACACCGGGAAATGTGACGTAAGTCACATGCAACTATGTGATCACTGCACGTGATCAGCCGATCCATTGATCTCGGTACGGTAACGGCGAGGCGTGGGAGCGCTGACACGATCTCCCGAAAATTTCCATTAGCCCAGTCAGCGTTATAGGTTCCGGGTCGTCCGTTTGCTGAGTTTTGGGGTGCACGAGGCGCCTCCTGTCAGCGCAACCTGGAGTTACCTTGAAGCGAATCCTTCTCCCCGTCGGCGGTGCCGTCCTGGCCACCGGCCTCCTGGCCGCCGGGCTGTCCGCCACCGCCCAGGCCGACGGCGACATCTCCAACGACCCGTTGGCCCGCAGCAACTCCGATGCGGCCTCGATCGCCTCCTTCTGGATCGCCTCCAACGGCGCCGCGCTCCGCCAGGCCACGCAGTACACCTGGGACTCCAAGGAAGTGCGGAAGGTCGTCTCCAAGGGCGGCTACGACCCCGACGGCCGTCCCGGCATGACCGCGCCCACCGGCGAGCAGAAGGCCGGCGCCTCCCAGAACGTGAACCTGCCCAAGAGCATCGGCAAGGTCTTCTTCGTCGACGGCTCCGGCAAGTTCCGCTGGTGCTCGGCCACCTCCATCCAGTCGGGCAACCGCAACCTGGTCGCCACCGCCGGCCACTGCGTGTACGACACGGACAGCAACAGCGACACGCTGTCCAAGTGGGTCTTCGTCCCCGGCTACTACCAGGGCAAGGCTCCGTGGGGCATCTACGTGGGCAAGCAGGCCTTCACCCACTACGACTTCGACACCTACGAGGACTACGACCGCGACTACGCGTTCGTCACCGTCTACAACGGCATCCAGTTCGACGGTGTCAAGCAGGTGGACCGCAAGGACTTCGACCGCTTCAGCGGCCCGAAGCGCGCCTGGGGCGGCCACTACTACATCCTGCTGTCCAAGGACGCCGGCCGGCTCGGCGACGCCGTGGGCGGCCAGGGCTTCGCCTGGAACCAGCCGACGGGCAAGTACGTCCGCACCTTCGGCTACCCGGCCGCCCCGCACCCCGACGGCAGCAAGCCGTACAGCGGCGTCACGCCGAAGAACTGCTACGGCAAGACCACGTCCAAGGCCGTGGGCGCGTCCTGGCTCAAGATCGAGGAGCACGTCGGCCTGAAGTGCGCCGTCACCCCCGGGTACGACGGCGGCGCGTGGCTGCTGAACTACAACAACGCCAAGCGTCTCGGCTACGTGAACGGCGTGACCAGCACGTTCGCGGACCAGGACGGCAACGACCGCATCGACTACATCACGTCCCCCTACTTCGACGGGGAGACGGCGGCCGTGTACAAGGCGGCCACGAACTACCCGTCCGGGAAGATCGTGGGCCCTAACGGCGAGCTGTTCAAGTAAGCCCTCACCAGGGGAACGAGGGTCCCGGCGTTGCTCCTTGCCGCCGGGGCCCTCACCTGTTTTCCGGCCCCTCGCGCTTTCCGATCAATTGAGTTGAGCGTTTCGGGACGTGATTCGCCAGCCCTTGTGGCGCAAGATGTCGGTATGACCGAGGATCACGACCAGACCAAGACCGCTCCCGGCACGACGGACCTACAGGTCACGATCACTCTCGACCCTCACGTCAAGGCGTACGTCGATCGAGCGGTCGAGGACGGTGACTTCGAATCGGTGTCCGCCGCCTTCAACGAGGCGATGCTGGAACGGATGCGCCGCCGTACCCGCGTCCGCAGCTGGTGAGCACTTCGAGCGTACGAGAGCCGAAGGCGCCCGTTCTTCGCGTCCCCGCACCGACGGGGGCTATCGGGTCACGAACGTCCCACGCCCATGGACGACGACCAGCAGGCCCCGCTCCGCCAGATCCTTGACCGCCCGGCGAACCGTCACCCGTGAGACGCCGTACTGACCGGCCATCTCCAGCTCGGTCGCCAGCTTGGCGCCCGGAGCGAGCGCGCCGGAGGAGATGTCACTCTCGACGTCCTCGGCCACCTGCCGCCACACCAGGTCCGGCCCGACGTGATCGATGCGGTCTCTCCTGTCCTGCAAGGCCATACGTAAACGGTATTGGAACAAGGACCTACGAGGACGAGCGTCTACCTCTTCATAGGTATGGAGAGGTCCTATCATGTCTACTACTTGTACCTTGCCCGGCCCGGACGGAAGGAAACGCTCATGACTGACCTGTACGGCTGCAACCTCGACGAGGTGCCCTTCACGAAGTTGTG
This sequence comes from Nonomuraea sp. WAC 01424, assembly GCF_003947315.1. Taxonomy (NCBI): domain Bacteria; kingdom Bacillati; phylum Actinomycetota; class Actinomycetes; order Streptosporangiales; family Streptosporangiaceae; genus Nonomuraea; species Nonomuraea sp. WAC 01424. The sequence continues at coordinate 54,576 of NZ_QHHZ01000028.1, read as the reverse complement.
CGGCGGCGACCGGCTGGAAGAGCACTCGGACAGCTGTGTCCTGATCGCCCGGATTCCCGGCATCGAGGACGCCTACGCGCTCCGTGACTCGAAGAACCCGGACGCCGGGACTCTCCGCTTCACCGGTACCGAGCTTCGCGCCGCCGGAATCGCCACCATCTAGGCAGGAGCCGAGACGGCCCGCCCCTGCCGGGTCCGACCGGGCAGGGGCCGCCCCGCCGACCATAGGGGAGCATCCATGCACTGGCACGCCTACCTGTGGACCGGCGCCGGCACCGACCGGGCGAGCGAGGCGGAACGCCGTCCCAGTTCCCCCGATTTCGCCACCTCGCCGCTGCCGCCGATGCGGACGGGCGACTGGCTGGCCAAACCGGCGGCCCGCGTCGCGGCCACGTTCGAGGAAGCCGGCCAGGCGACGACGTGGATGGCGGCCGAGTACACGAAGACCCGCGACCAGCTCCACCCGCCCGAGGAGCTCCCCCTCGAAGGCCGCCTGGACAGCGCCCTCGACCTGCTCCCCCGAGGCGTCGACGTCCAGTGGGGCGAATGGCTGCAGAGCGGCCGTTTCCTCACCATCGGCGTCATCTGCTGCCCGAACCGGCACGTCACCCATCCGTGCCCGATCCGCCGCCCCTCCGGCTGAGCACCCCTTCCGGCGACGTACGGCCCGGTGTTTAGCATGAACACCATGCTGATCGACGCGGTCACCGACATCCTTCGCGAGGCCGCCGAGGTCGCGATCCTCCCCCGGTTCCGCGCCCTCGCCGCCGGCGACGTCTGCGAGAAGACACCGGGCGAAGTGGTCACCGTCGCCGACCGCGAGGCCGAGGAACTGATCAGCCGCCGCCTGCGCGACCTCATCGACGCCCCCGTCGTCGGCGAGGAGGCGACCGCCGCCGACCCCACGCTCCTCTCGGCACTGCGGGACGCCCCCACGGCCTGGCTCGTCGATCCGCTGGACGGCACGGCCAACTTCGTCGCGGGCCGTCCCGAATACGCGGTGATGGCGGCCCTGGTCCAGTCGGGCCGGACTGTCGCGTCCTGGGTCGTACGCCCGGCCGAGGACGACGTCCACGTCGCCGAGCTCGGCTCCGGCACCTGGCGGAACGGCGTCCGCGTGAACCGCGCCCCCGCCCCCGCCGACCCGTCCCGGCTCCGCGGCGCCGTACTCACCCGCTTCCTGGACGACGCCGCCAAGGCCCACATCGCGACGGCCGCGCACCACTTCGCCGCCCTCACACCGGGCACGAAATGCGCGGGCGTGGACTATCCCCGCCTCCTGAACGGTGACCAGGACTTCCTCCTCTTCCACCGGACGCTCCCCTGGGACCACGCGCCGGGCGTCCTGCTCCTGACGGAAGCGGGCGGAACCGCCCATCACCTCGACGGCACCCCGTACAGCCCGTCCGTTCCGAAGCAGGGCCTGCTGGACGCCGCCGACAGCGCCTGCTGGCGCACGGTGCGCTCACTCCTTCTCCCCTGAAGCCCTCCTCGCCGACGCCCAGGGCCACCTGCGGCGTTCTCCGCCATGCCGTCATGCCCAAAACAGACAAACGACGCAAACGGCCACCACCCCCACCGCGTCCCGTGGCGCCCGAGAAGGCCGCGAACTCGCCCAGATTCTCGAATCCTGAGGGGTTCTGACGCGAACCTGAAGATCACCTGTGAATGAGGGAGTGATTTAGACGGATGAGACCCGATTCTGGTTCCTGTGATCCGAGTCACATTCAACCGACCACGGAGGGTGACGAGCCACTAACGGAACTTTCCTCCCATCCGTCAAATCTCCTACCTACCCAGGAAGAACGTCTCGTTCCGATAACATCACGCTCAAGCCTCTGACAGATAACAGCACGGTAACGGCGAAAGGAGGGGATACCGGCCCCCTCAGAACGGCTTTCACCTGCGGAGATCACCGCGCTATGTTCCTTGCTATCCCTTTACTGACGCATGGGACGCATGTTGCGACCCACGACAGACCAAGGAGCAGTTCCCTTGAAGCGCATCCTCATCCCCGCCGGTGGCGCCATCCTGGCTACCGGCCTCCTGGCCGCCGGCCTCGCCGGTACGGCCTCGGCCGACAGCGACATCTCCACCGACGCGATGGCGGCGAGCGCGGCCAACGCGAAGGCGATCGCCCAGTTCTGGGCCGAGAACAACGGTGCCGCCCTCAAGGCCGCCACCGAGTCCAACGTCTGGGACAAGACCGACGTCGCCAAGCTGCAGAGCAAGGGCGGCTACAGCGCCGACACCAAGCCGGGGACCACCGCCCCGATTGGTGAGGAGAAGAAGACCACCGCCAAGACGCAGAACGTCAACATGCCGAAGACCATCGGCAAGGTGTTCTTCGTCAACGGCAAGGGCGAGAAGAAGTGGTGCTCCGCCACCTCGCTCCAGTCGAAGTACCGCAACCTGGTCGCCACGGCCGGCCACTGCGTCTACGACACCGGCGCCAACGCCGACGTCATGTCCAAGTGGGTCTTCGTCCCCGGTTACTACCAGGGCAAGTCCCCGTGGGGCATCTACGTGGGCAAGCAGGCCTTCACCCACTACGACTTCGACGTGTACGAGGACTACGACCGCGACTACGCGTTCGTGACCGTGTACAACGGCGCCTCCCTCAGCGGCAAGACCACCAAGGTCACGCCGAGCGAGTACAAGTCGCACGTGGCCAAGGGCGGCGTCGGCTACGTCGAAGAGAAGACGATCACCAAGGAAGAGTTCGACGCCGGCTTCGAGAAGTACGGCCAGGACGGTCCGTTCAAGTCGAAGGCGGTCGACCCCAAGGTCGAGACCGTTGCCAAGCCGGCTGACGTGACCGGTCAGAACGTCGACGCCTACATCAAGGGCGAGGGCCCCACCAAGGGTGTCCAGCTCACCGGCGCCGAGGTCTACAAGTCGCAGTACACCGCGGCTCCGACCGGTTTCGACAACAACGCCAAGTTCGAGCGTCTGAGCACCGAAGTCCCCATCAGCAAGGAGGACTACGACTCGCTGAAGGCCGCCAAGGCTGACGGCAAGTTCATGGGCGAGGTTCGCGCCCAGCTCGGCAAGGACGGCAAGTCCGAGGTCGCGTGGTTCAAGCAGCAGTTCTTCATCAAGAAGTGGATCAAGTCCACCGCTCAGATCAAGTACTGGGTCGAGGACTACTACGCCGTCGACATCTCCGCCAAGGACGCCGGTCGCCTCGGTGACAACGTCGGTGGCCAGGGCTTCGCGTGGAACCAGCCCACCGGCAAGGACGTCCGCGTCTTCGGCTACCCGGCCTCGGCGCACCCTGACGGCCACAAGAACTACACCGGCGTCACGCCGAAGTGGTGCTACGGCAAGACCACCAAGAAGCTGGTCGGTTCGGCCGCCAAGAAGATCGAGGAGCACGTGGCGCTGAAGTGCGCCATGACCGAGGGCGCCGACGGTGGTCCTTGGCTCCTCAAGTACAGCAACGCCAAGCGCCTGGGCTACCTGAACGGTGTCACCAGCACCTTCAACGACCAGGACGGCAACAACCGCGTGGACTACATCTCCTCGCCGTACTTCGACGGTGAGACGAACGTCGTCTACAAGGCCGCTGCCAACGTTTGGTCCGGCAAGATCGTCTGATGACGGCTCGGGACGACCGGTCCTGACCGTTCGTACGAACCGTTAGTCACTGAAGGGCTCGGCATCCGCCGGGCCCTTCAGCCTTTCCGGGCCGGAAAGTGAAGCCGTTTGGACGCACGCGACGCCGAATCGGTGCCATCAACCCAATGTGATCTGCGTCACACCTCTCCGGCGAACCGGATCAAGCGCGCATGACACTCACCGTTGTACCACTGACATCTTCTTTATGTTGATCAGGGCAAACAGCGTCAAGCCCGGCTTCACCGAACTCCTGCGCACCGGGTGCCTAAACATCACAGAACGATAACGCCCGACATGCCGCATCTTTTCCTTTCAAAGCGGCTACCGGATTTCAAGATCGACACTGTATGTTCCTGGCTATCCCTTTACTGACGCATGGGACGCAAGAGGCGTTCCACGACAGCGCAAGGAGTTACCTTGAAGCGCATCCTCCTCCCCGCCGGTGGCGCCCTGCTGGCCACTGGTCTGCTGGCTGCCGGTCTCGCCGGTGCCGCCCAGGCCGACCCGGACGTCGACGCTGCTGCTCTGGCTGCCAGCCAGCAGAAGGCCGCTGAGATCCTGGACTTCTGGACCAAGTCCGACAACGCTGCCCTGCGGCAGGCCACGGCCTACTACTGGGACAACAAGGACGTCAAGAAGATCGTGCAGAAGGGCGGGTACGTCGCTGACGGCAAGCCCGGCTCCACCCCGCCGATCGGCGCCGAGAAGACCACCACGGTCAAGTCGCAGAACGTGAACCTGCCGAAGTCCATCGGCAAGGTGTTCTTCGAGGGTCGTGACGGCAAGCTGTACTGGTGCTCCGGCACCTCGATCCAGTCGAACTACCGCAACCTGGTTGCGACGGCTGGTCACTGCGTGTACGACATCGCTGCCAACGACGAGGTCGTCTCCCGCTGGGTGTTCGTCCCGGGTTACTACCAGGGCAAGACCCCGTGGGGCATCTACGTGGGCAAGCAGGCCTTCACGCACTACGACTTCTCGAACTACGAGGACTTCGACCGCGACTACGCGTTCGTCACCGTCTACAACGGTGTCCACGGCGCTTCCGGCAAGGTCTCGCAGGTCAGCAAGTCCGAGTACGACGCCTTCAAGGGCGCGAAGTGGGTCGACGAGAAGACGATCACCGCGGACGAGTACAAGGCTGGCGTCGACAAGTACGGCGAGAACGGCCCGTTCAAGTCCAAGGCTGTCGACCCCAAGGTCGAGAGCGTCGCCAAGCCGGCTGACGCGCAGGCCAAGCTCGCCGAGTACCTCAAGCCCGAGGGCTACAACGGCGTCAAGCTGACCGGCGTCGAGGTCACCAAGAGCGTCTACACCGCTGCTCCTGACGGCCTGGACAACAACGCCAAGTTCCTTGGCCTGACGGGCAGCCCGATCTCGATCAGCAAGGAAGACTACGACCAGCTGTCGAAGGACAAGGCTGACGGCAAGTACCTCGGTGAGCTCTCGGTCACCAAGGACAAGAACGGCAACGCCACCGCCTGGTTCAAGCAGCAGTTCTACGTCAAGAAGTGGGTCAAGAGCACCGTTCAGACCCGCTACTGGGTCGAGAGCTACTTCGTCAAGGAGCTCTCGCTCACCGACGCCGGTCGCCTCGGCGACAACGTCGGCGGCCAGGGCTTCGCGTGGAACCAGCCGACCGGTAAGTACGTCCGTACCTTCGGCTACCCCTACGCCAAGCACCCCGACGGTTCGAAGCCCTACTCCGGCGTTACGCCGAAGTGGTGCTACGGCAAGACCGGTGCGAAGGCCACCAAGGTTCCGAGCCTGAAGATCGAAGAGCACATCTCGCTGAAGTGCGCCGTCACCGGCGGCTACAACGGCGCCCCGTGGCTCCTCAAGTACAGCAACGCCAAGCGCATGGGCTACGTCAACGGCGTGACCAGCGTTCTGTACGACACGGACGGCAACGACCGCTGGGACTACATGTCCTCGCCGTACTTCGACGGTGAGACCAACTCGGTCTACGCCGCCGCGGCGAACGTGTGGTCGGGCACCATCCTTCCGAAGGCCGACAGCTGATCTTCGGACGGATACCGGGCTGAGGGTCCAAACCTCCGCTCAACCTAGCTTCACCCGAAGGGCTCGGCATCTGCCGGGCCCTTCGGCCATTTCCGGCGAAAACTGAGACGAACCCTTACCAGAGTGACAAGAGGGTCGATAGGGTTTTGACACCCTTCTTGACAACTTCGTGGAGCCTCCCTTGAAGCGCCTGCTCATCCCCCTCGCCGCCGCCGGCTTGAGCGCCGCCCTGCTTGCCCACCCCTCCAGCGCCGTCCCCAGCTGGGTCAGCGACAACCTCATGCCGAAGCCCGCCGACGCGTACAGCACCGCCAAGTTCTGGCTGGGCGCGAACGGCGCGGCCCTGCGCAAGGCGACGCAGTACCACTGGGACGCCAAGAACGTCTCCAAGCTGGTCGCCACGCAGAGCAAGGACGGCGCCCCCGACGGCAAGCCCGGACTGACCGCCCCCACGGGCACGCCGAAGCCCTCCGCCAGCAAGAACGTCAATCTGCCCAAGACCATCGGCAAGGTCTTCTTCGTCGACAGCGCGGGCCGCTACCGCTGGTGCTCGGCCACCTCCATCCAGGCCCGCTACCGCAACCTCGTCGCCACCGCCGGCCACTGCGTCTACGAAACCGGCAAGGACGTCTACTCCAAGTGGGTCTTCGTGCCCGGCTACTACCAGGGCAAGGCTCCCTGGGGTGTCTACGTCGGCGCCTACGCCTTCACGGCCTACGACCTCGACACCTACGACGACTACGACGGCGACTTCGCGTTCGTGGCGGTGCACAACGGCTTCTCCCTGACGGGGAGCAAAGAGGTCAACAAGAGCGAGTTCGCCGCCTGGGGCGGGGACAAGTGGATCGACCAGGAAGAGATCAAGAAGGACGAGTACGACGCCGGCCTGGAGAAGTACGGCTCGGCGGGACCGTTCTGGTCCAAGGACTTCGACGTCACCCCGGAGAAGGTCGGCCACGACTACAAGGGCGAGAAGGCCCTGACCAGGGTCGAGGTCACCGAGGCCGACTACGAGAAGGCCGCAAAGGACACGGCGGACGACAAGAACGGCGAGCAGTACGAGAAGGTGGGCCCCACGCCCATCAGCCAGGAGACGTACAAGAAGCTCGTGGCGGACAAGGCCGACGGCAAGGTCCTCGGCAAGCTCGACGTCACCAAGGACAAGAACGGCAACGAGACCGGCTGGTTCGAGACCCACTACTTCCTCAAGCAGTGGGTGAAGGCGGGCAAGACGGTCCGCTACTTCCGCGACCACTACTTCATCGGCATGGCCAAGGACACCGGCCGGCTCGGGGACGTGGTCGGCGGCCAGGGGTTCGCGTGGAACCAGCCGCGTGGCCAGAAGGTCACCGTCTTCGGCTACCCCGGTGACCCGCACCCCGACGGCGACAAGCCCTACACCGGCGTGACCCCCAAGTGGTGCTCCGGCAAGACCGGCACCAAGACGTACCAGGTCAACACCTTCCGGGTCGAGGAGCACCAGGTGCTCAAGTGCTCCATGACCGGCGGCGCCGACGGCGGCCCCTGGCTCATGAAGTACGACAACGGCAAGCGCACCGGTTACGTCAACGGCGTGACGAGCATGTTCCACGACCAGGACGGCAACGACCGGATCGACTTCATCAGCTCGGCCTACTTCGACGGCGAGGTGGCCGACGTCTACAACAAGGCCAACTACGCCGAGACCAAGAGCATCGTCGGCCCGAACGGCGAACTGCTCAAGTAGGTACTGCTCAAACAGCGGAGACGACGAGGCCCCGGCCCGCCCGAAGCGGCCCGGGGCCCGTCACCCGGCCTCAGAACGGCACGACGCCCCTGAGGTCGTTCACCTTCCGGCGCCGGAGCCCTGCGTCACGCGGCTCAACTCAGGGAGCCGTCACACCGACGTGAGTTCCCGCGTACGCTCGCGCAACGCCATCACGGCCCGTTCGTTCTTGTACGGCTCCAGCCGCCGCCGCAGATCGGCCGCGTACGACCGCGACCGTGCCGACTGCAGCTCCCCGGCCAGCGTCAGCGCGCTCCCCGCCGCCTGGCACGCCTCGTCGAGCTCGCCGCAGTCCAGCAACCCGGCCGCCAGCAGCGACAGGTTGAACATGCGCCCCCGTACGTACCGGGTGTCCATGTCGAGGGAGCGGCGCGCCAGCCGTACGGTGCGCTCCCCCTCCCCCAGGTCGCGGAAGCAGTGGGCGAACTTGGCCGACAGGTAGGCCTCGTCGAAGTAGCTGAGCCAGCGCGGCTCCTCGGTGGGCCTGCGGGCGTCGAAGGCGAGCTCGGCCTGGTGCAGGGAGCCGCCGCAGGACTTCGGGTCGCCGAGCCCCGCGTGGGCATGGGCCTCCAGGACGTGCGCGGAGGCGAGCAGCGTCGCGACGCCGGCCCGCCGGGCCGCGAGCTGGGCGGCCCTGGCCAGGTCGAGGGCGTGGGCGGGCTGGCCCATGTAGATGGCCTGGTGGGCCATGCCGGCCAGGATCTCGCCGCCCAGGGTGTGGTCGTCGGCGCCCCTGGCCAGGCGGAGCGCCTGGATGAGGTAGCGCTGGGCGAGGCCGTGCTGCTCCATGTCGTAGGCCATCCAGCCGGCCAGGCGGGTCAGCTCGGCGGCCGCGGCGGCGAGCTGCCTGCCGGTGGACTCGCCGTAGCCGCCGTCCTTGAGCAGGGGGGAGACGGCCGTGTCGAGGTACTTCACGACCGACGAGCGCACCCGGCCGCTGCCGAAGCGGTTGTCGAGCTCGCCGAAGGACCGCGTCACCTCGTGGATGGCGGCGATGTCGGCCCTGCCCACCCGGCGCGCGCCGGTGCCGCTGGGACGCCCCTCCGGGGGCGCCGTCAGCCAGCGTATGGCTCCTACGGAGCCGGCTCCGATCGCGAAGGTGGAGTCGATCAGAAACCTCCGTCTCTCCACGTCGGCCCGCCACAACGCCGTCACGGTCGCGACCCCCTCCTGCCACGTGTGCGTGAACTCCTGACCGAGATCGAGGGGCGTGATGTTGGTCGGCATGCCCAGGTCCTCCGAGCTCACCGGGCGGCCGAGCCGCAGCGCGAAGATCTCCGTGAGCAGGCACGGGACGGGATCCCGTGGCTTCTGGCCCCCGATCCACCGCAGCACAGAGCTGTGGTCGTACTTGAGACCCGGCGTGCCACGCGCGGCTCCCAGATCGTTGAGGCGCCTGGCCAATCCCTTGTGGGAGAAGCCCGCCTCCGCGATGAGCTGCTGCAGCAGTCGATTAGGCTCGCGTTCCATCGCTCTCCTCGTCACAGGAGTCGGCGCCCACAACCTTACAGAGAGCTCTTGTTATAGCACGTTGTGTAAAGGCTTTTTGGCGGTTCCCAAAGGTCACGCGAACTCCATCGCAATCCCTTCGCAGGTCCTGCTCGGGATCAGGACCTGGATCCGTTTCTCCTGGACGGGGAACTCAACTACCCAGGACGTGGCGGGAAAACGGAAATGTTCGCCGACCTGCGACGTAGCGCGAAAACAGCTGAGCGGGGGCCGGTCGGCCCCCGCTCATGGAAATGGTCAGGCGCGGGCCACGCCGTCGGCACGGGCCTGGGCGGCCACGGCGGCGGTCACCGCGGGAGCCACCCGCCGGTCGAACGGGCTCGGGATCACGTACGTGGCCGAGAGGTCGTCGCCGACGACGGCGGCCGCCGACGCGGCGGCGGCCACCTTCATGTTCTCGGTGATGGTCGTGGCCCGCACGTCGAGCGCGCCGCGGAAGACGCCGGGGAAGGCCAGGACGTTGTTGATCTGGTTGGGGAAGTCGGAGCGCCCGGTGGCGACCACCTTGGCGTGCCTGGCGGCCACCTCTGGATGGACCTCGGGTGTGGGGTTGGACAGGGCGAAGACGATGGAGTCGGCGGCCATGGAGGCGATAGCCGCCTCGGAGACGGTCGATCCGGACAGGCCGAGGAAGACGTCGGCGCCGGCCAGGGCGTCCTCGGTGGAGCCGGTGTGGCCGGCCCGGTTGGTCTCGCGGGCCAGGGCCTCCTTGACCGGGTTGAGCCCTTCGCGGCCTTCGTAGATCATGCCCTTGGAGTCGGCGACCGCGATGTCGCCGATGCCCGCGCCCAGCAGGATGCGGGTGACGGCGACGCCGGAGGCGCCCGCGCCGGCCACGACGGCGCGGAGGTCGCCGAGCGTGCGGCCGGTCAGGCGGGCCGCGTTCTGCAGGGCGGCCAGCGCGACGATGGCGGTGCCGTGCTGGTCGTCGTGGAAGACGGGGATGTCGAGCAGTTCGCGCAGCCGGTCCTCGACCTCGAAGCAGCGCGGGGCGCTGATGTCCTCCAGGTTGACGCCGCCGAACGACGGCGCGAGGCGCACCACGGTCTCGACGAGCGCGTCGACGTCGGTGCAGTCGAGGCAGATCGGTACGGCGTCGACGTTGCCGAACTCCTTGAACAGCAGCGCCTTGCCCTCCATGACGGGCATGGCGGCCGACGGCCCGATGTCGCCCAGGCCGAGCACGGCGGTGCCGTCAGTGACGACGGCGACCACGTTGGAGACCCAGGTGTAGTCGTTGACCAGCGACGGATTGTCGGCGATGGCGGTGCAGACCCGGGCTACGCCGGGCGTGTAGGCGAGCGACAGGTCGTCGGCGTCGCGGACGGGAATGGTCGACCGGACCTCCAGCTTGCCCCCGCGGTGCAGGGCGAAGGCCGGGTCGAGGTCGAGCGGTTCGACGGATGCAGAAGCGGGCGTGGCAGCCACGGCGACCCCTGTAAGTCAATCGGAGCGGAAGAAACCTTCGGCGTACGAGCGCGAGTGGGCTGGCTTCGGTAGTCGCCAAGCTCCCCCTCGTCGGTCGTCTCTGAGGGGTTACGGGGGTCACCCGTCTCCCCATAGTGCCACATGGTGAGATGGACCGATGGCCGATGGTGTCGGAGCCGACGCCGTTCCGTTGACGCATTGTTAAACGCGGGATGACGGACCGCAGCTAAACCCCCTTTAAACTGCACAAAACGCAAGTTACGTGGCATAACTCTTCGAGGAGGCCGTACATGGCCCTCAGCCCCAAGGGCCGCCGTGGCTACGCTGTCGGCGCGCTCGCTCTGACCGCCGCTCTCGCCCTCAGCGCCTGTGGCAGCGAGTCCGGAGGCTCCTCCTCCGGCACCACCGGCGCGAGTGCGTCCGCGGCCGGCGGCGTGAAGCTCGTCCAGCCCGGCAAGCTCACGGTCTGCACGAACATCCCGTACGAGCCGTTCCAGTTCAAGGACGACAGCGGCAAGATCGTCGGGTTCGACGTGGACATCGTCGACCTCGCCGCGAAGAAGCTGGGCGTGACCCAGAACATCGTGGACATCGACTTCGCGGTGATCAAGAGTGGTGCCGCCATGGCCGCGGGCAAGTGCGACGTGGCCGCCGCCGGCATGACGATCACCGACGAGCGCAAGCAGAACATCGACTTCTCCGAGCCCTACTTCGACGCCACCCAGGCGCTGCTCGCCAAGAAGGGCACGGGCGCGAAGTCGCTCGAGGACATCAAGGCCAAGAACCTCAAGCTGGGCGCCCAGGCCAGCACGACCGGCCTCGACTACGTCAAGAAGCAGGGCTTCAACCCCACCGAGTACGCCGACTCGGCCAAGGAGCTCCTGGCCCTCCAGGCCGGGCAGGCCGACGCGATCGTCCAGGACCTCCCCGTGGTCCTGACCTGGCTGAAGAAGCCGGAGATCGCCGAGAAGTTCGAGCTGATCGCCAGCCTGGACACCGGCGAGCAGTACGGCATCGGCCTGAAGAAGGGCGCCGACCCCACCCTCCTCAAGACGATCAACGAGGAGATCACCAAGGCCAAGCAGGACGGCAACTACGAGAAGATCTACGTGAAGTGGTTCGGCAAGAAGCCCGGCGAGCTGGGCTGATCCATGGCCGAACAGCCGAAGACGGCTGAGCCTGGCCGCGCCAGGCTCAGCCCCCGGAAGAGGCAGCGGATCACCCGTGCCGTCCAGTACGTCGTGCTGGCCGCCGCGCTCGTCGCGGTGGCCCTGTACGCCGACTGGGGCGGGCTCGCGCAGAACTTCGCCAAGGTCGACGTGGCCAAGCAGGCGCTGCCCGACCTGTTCACGGTCGCGTTGCGGAACACGATCATCTACACGGTGGGCGGTTTCCTCGTCTCGTTCGTGTTCGGGTTGCTGCTCGCGCTCATGCGGTTGTCGCAGGTGCGGCCGTACCGGTGGATCGCGATCGTCTACATCGAGATCTTCCGTGGCCTGCCCGCGCTGCTGATCTTCCTGATGATCACCTTCCTGCCGTTGGCGCTGCCCGGGTTCCAGGTGCCGTTCGGCACGTACGGACAGGGCATCCTGGGCCTCGGCCTGGTCGGCGCCGCCTACCAGGCGGAGGTCTTCCGGGCCGGTCTCCAGGCGGTCCCGAGGGGCCAGACGGAGGCGGCCAGGTCGCTCGGCATGTCGGCGACCAGGGCGCAGGTGACGGTGGTCATCCCGCAGGCCATCCGCATGGTGATCCCGCCCACGACCAACCAGTTCGTGTCCCTGCTCAAGGACTCCTCGCTGGTGCTGTTCCTGGGCGTCTCCGGCGAGTACGTCGAGCTGGCCAAGTTCGGCAACGACCTGGCCTCCCAGTACGCCAACGCCACGCCCATCATGGTCGCCGGCGTGACGTACCTGATCGTCACGATCCCGCTGGGGTACCTCGCGTCCCGGCTTGAGGGGCGTAAGCGGAGGAGCCAATGACGCACGCCATCGAGCTACGAGACCTGCACAAGTACTTCGGCGGGAACCAGGTGCTCAAGGGCATCGACATGACGGTCGAGCCGGGCCAGGTGGTGTGCGTCATCGGGCCGTCCGGCTCGGGCAAGTCCACGCTGCTGCGCTGCGTGAACCTGCTGGAGCAGCCCACCAGGGGCCAGGTGTGCGTGCAGGGCGTGGAGGTGACCGACCCCGACGCCGACATCGACGCCGTACGACGCCGCATCGGGATGGTCTTCCAGCAGTTCAACCTGTTCCCGCACATGACCGCGCTGCAGAACGTCATGATCGCTCAGCAGCGCGTGCTGAAGCGCGGCAAGCGGGAGGCCGAGGTCGTGGCCCGGGAGAACCTGGAGAAGGTGGGCGTCGGCGCCAAGTGCGACTCCTACCCCGCCCAGCTCTCCGGCGGGCAGCAGCAGCGGGTGGCCATCGCCAGGGCCCTGGCGATGAACCCCGACCTGATGTTGTTCGACGAGCCCACCTCGGCGCTCGACCCCGAACTGGTCGGGGACGTGCTCACGGTCATGCGCAAGCTGGCCGAGGAGGGCATGACCATGCTCGTCGTCACGCACGAGATGGGATTCGCCCGCCAGGTGGCCGACCGCGTGGTGTTCATGGACGGCGGCGTCATCGTCGAGGACGGCGACCCCGCCCAGGTGATCGGCGACCCGCAGCACGAGCGCACCCGTGCGTTCCTGCACCGGGTGCTGCACCCGGAGGAGTGAACCGCCCGGCCCCCGGGGAGTCCCGGGGGCCCGGCAACTCGTGTAATACTCCCGCATGGACCTGACCTCTTACGCCGAGTGGGCGGTCCGCCTGATCAACGACCCCGCCCCGCCCCCGGAGCTGACCGGCCTGCGCGCCGAGCTGGCCTCCGTGTTCGACGTCGCGGGAGACGCGCGGGCGGTGGCCGAACGCCTCAATGCCCTGCTCGTACGCTATCCCGTGCACCCGCGGCTGTCCGACCACGACGGCCAGGGCTGGCACCTCCACCTGGCCGAGGACTCCGCGGCGAGCGCGGTGATGGGCCTGGCCGCCGTCGTCGCCGAGCTGGGCGCCGACCGGCTGGGCCGCTGCCACGAGCCGCGCTGCGCCCGCGCCTTCCTCGACACCTCCTCCAACCGCTCCCGCCGCTACTGCTCCCCCCGCTGCGCCACGCGCGCCAACGTGGCCGCCTACCGGCGCCGCAGGAGCGCCCAAGAGAGCTGAACGGTCACGTACGGGCGCCGAAGGGGCCGGAGGGTCATCCTCGGCGCATCAGCGGCCAGTAGCGCAGCACGACACGCCCGACGATCTCCTCGACCGGCCCGAAGTCCCAGCTGTCGCGCCGGCCGCTCGCCTGCTGGTTGTCGCTCTCCAGCCACCAGCCGTCCGCGCCGTGCCATTGGGCGCGCTTCACGATCAGCCGATCGGGATCGCCGGGCAGCCTGGCCACGACGAGGTCACCCGGGTGGACGACCGCTCCCCTGCGTACGAGAAGCCAGTCTCCGGGGACCAGCGCGGGACGCATCGAATCGCCCTCGACACGCACTCTCATGGGCGGAGACCCCCTACTCCACGGGCCTTGGGACCCGAGTAAGGTCGGTTGTGGACCAAGCTGATTCAGCATCAAGGAAGGACTTTCTGATGCTCGCACGACTGCTACGACCCAAGCATGTCGCTTCCGCCCACTGCGACCTGCCCTGTGGGGTCTACGACCCCGCCCAGGCCCGGATCGAGGCCGAGTCGGTCAAGGCGATCATGGAGAAGTACGAGGCCAGCGACGACCCGGTCTTCCGTACTCGCGCGCTCATCATCAAGGAGCAGCGCGCCGAGCTGGTCAAGCACCACCTGTGGGTGCTCTGGACCGACTACTTCAAGCCTCCGCACCTGGAGCAGTACCCCCAGCTGCACCAGCTCTTCTGGGAGGCCACGAAGCTCGCGGGCGCCGCGGCCGCCAAGGGCACGGTCGACGGTGGCAAGGCCGACGAGCTCCTGGGCAAGATCGACGAGATCTCCAAGATCTTCTGGGAGACCAAGGCCGCCTAAAACGGCACATAAGGCTCTGTGTGGTTCCAGACCGCACAGAGCCTTTTCCGTTGATGGCGAGTCTGAATCCGCCAAGCACCTCTCAGGGGCGGTAAGTTGCAGTTGGCGTCGGAAACGCGAGGAGGAACGTGACCGAGGAAACCGAGACGCGTACGGAGGGCGTGGCCGGCATCCGTGACGTGGTGAGCATCAGGCTCCCGGCCGCGAGTGCCTACCTGTCTGTGCTGCGTACGGCTACCGCCGGACTGGCCGCCCGGCTTGACTTCACCCTGGACGAGATCGAAGATCTGCGCATCGCGGTCGACGAGGCGTGCGCCATGTTGCTGAGCGAGGCGGTCCCGGGCACCGACCTGACCGCCGAGTTCGAGCTGACCGGCGACGAGATGAAGGTCAGCGTCGAGGTGGCCACGGTCGGCAGCTCGGCCCCCAAGCGCGACGACTTCGCCTGGATGGTGCTGACCGCCGGCGCCGACGACGTCGACGCCGTGACCGACTCCCCCGACCGCATGGCGATCGTCCTGCGTAAGCGCCGAGGCGCAGCGAGGCCGGCGTGACGGAAAGGACTGGAGCCATGGCCACCAGCGAACACGCCGTGCCCGACAGGGTTCGCGCCCGCATGCTCTTCGCCGAGCTGGCCGAGCTGGGTCCCGAGGAACCGCGCCGCCAGCGCATCAGGGACGAGCTGGTCGAGCTTCACCTTCCACTGGTCGAGTACCTGGCCCGTCGTTTCCGCAACAGGGGCGAGTGGCTCGACGACCTCACCCAGGTCGCCACGATCGGCCTGATCAAGTCGATCGACCGGTTCGATCTCAAGCGCGGGGTGGAGTTCTCCACCTACGCCACGCCGACCATCGTCGGCGAGATCAAGCGGCACTTCCGCGACAAGGGCTGGGCGGTCCGCGTGCCGCGCCGCCTGCAGGAGCTGAAGCTCTCGCTGACCAAGGCCATCAGCGACCTGTCGCAGCGCGAGGGCCGCGCGCCCACCGTCGCCGAGCTGGCCTCCTACCTCAAGATGACCGAGGAGGAGGTGCTGGAGGGCCTTGAGTCGGCCAACGCCTACTCCACGGTCTCCCTCGACGCGCCCGACTCCGGCGACGACGACGCCCCCGCGGTGTCCGACTCGCTGGGCATCGTGGACGAGTCGCTGGAGGGCGTCGAATACCGCGAGTCGCTCAAGCCGCTGCTCGAACGGCTGCCGCCGCGCGAGAAGCGCATCCTGCTGCTGCGGTTCTTCGGCAACATGACGCAGTCGCAGATCGCGACCGAGCTCGGCATCTCGCAGATGCACGTGTCCCGGTTGCTGGCCCGTACCCTCGCCCAGTTGCGTGAGGGGCTGACCGCGGAGGACTAACCGTCCCCGTAGAGAGCATGGGTGGTGGGGGGCGCGAGCAGCGCCACCAGCCCGGTCAGGGCGACCACGATCAGCGGTACGCCGATCTGTGGCTGGTCCGACTGGATGAGCGTGACCCCGACGGGCAGCAGGAAGATCTGCGCCAGCACGCCGGGCGACCTCCCCCACCGCTCCGCCCGCAGCAGCCCGCCCCAGGCGACCCAGAGCAGCCCGGCCCCGACCAGCAGCCCGAACGCCGACTCGGCGAGGGCCGTCGTGACGTTGTCAGGCGTGCTCACCACTGTCTCCACCGCGACGTAGACCCCGAGGCCGAGGGCGATGAGCCCTTCCACGGCCACGACGACGGCGGCGACGAGCAAACTCCACGGACGCTTCGACACAGCCAAACCCTACTCGCCCCACGGCCCGGTCCCGCCGGGGATGTTCCCCCACCCCGAGCAGGCCGGCGATCAGCGGCTACGCTGGCGATATGCGCGCAATGTTGCTGGTCAATCCCAAGGCCACCACCACCAACGCCCGCACGAGGGACGTGTTGATCCGCGCGCTCGGCGCGGCCGTGGAGCTGTCGGTGGAGGAGACCGGCTACCGGGGGCACGCGGCGGCGACGGCGGCCACGGCCCACGCCAAGGGCTTCGACGTGGTGGCGGTGCTCGGCGGCGACGGCACCATCAACGAGACCGTCAACGGCCTGCTCAACCCGGTGGACAGCCCCGACGGCCCGGTGGGCAACGATCCCAGCGCCGGCCGCCCCGGCCTCATCGTGATCCCCGGCGGCAGCGCGAACGTGTTCGCCCGCGGCCTGGGCCTGCCGAACGACCCGGTCGAGGCCACCGGCGCGGTCCTGGAGGCGCTCAGGGAGGGCCGGCGCAGGACCGTGGGGCTGGGTCAGGCCCTTTGGGAGGGGCACAGCAGGTATTTCACGTTCTGCGCGGGCATGGGGTACGACGCCGAGGTCGTACGGGCCGTGGAGGGCCTGCGGGGGACCGGACGGAAAGCTACCCCGACCCGGTATGTGAACACGGCTCTGCGGCACTATCTGGCCACGGACAAGCGGCATCCCGCCATGAGGCTGACCGGCCCGGGCATCCCGGCGGTCGAGGGCGTGTTCATGGCGATCATCTCCAACACCTCGCCGTGGACGTACGTGGGCGTCAAGCCGGTGACGCCGACGCCTTGGGCGAGCTTCGAGACCGGCCTCGACCTGCTCGGGCTGAAGCGGATGGGCCCCCTGCCGATCGCCGCGTTGATCCGGCGTATCCTCACGGAGAGTGACGCCCTCCCGTCCGGCAAACACCTGGTCCAGTTGCACGACGAGGCCGAGTTCACCCTCACGGCCGACCGTCCCGTGGCCTTCCAGCTGGACGGGGACTACCTGGGCGAACGCGAAACCGTAAAGTTCCGGTCTACCCCGAACGCGTTACAAGTTCTGGTCTAGCCGGTTACATTCGGTCATTGTGTGACGCATCCGACATCCATAACCGCCAAAACTTCGCCCTAACCCTCTTGCGTGCACTCTGCGTGGCTGAAAAGCTCAACACTGACGTCGGAACGTAGGACCTTTAACAACCCCGAGGCCCTCCGGCGGTCAGGCGGACAACCCCGGCCCAATACCTGGTCCCGGGTAATGTTCGCGCGAGTTAGTGAAACTCTTCACAAAGTAGTAGCCGCACGGAGCCGACCAAAGGTTCCATCTACTAAGGAGTGGACGCATGGACTGGCGCCACCGAGCTGCCTGCCGTGACGTGGACCCCGAGCTGTTCTTCCCGATCGGCAACACCGGCCCCGCCCTGTCGCAGATCGACGAGGCCAAGCAGGTCTGCCGGTCCTGCCCGGCCATGGACGCCTGCCTGAAGTGGGCGCTGGAGTCCGGACAGGACGCCGGCGTCTGGGGCGGCCTGAGCGAGGACGAGCGCCGCGCCCTCAAGCGCCGCACCGCCCGCGCGCGTGCCCGCGCCTCCGCCTGACCCGACCTCTCTCCACCAGCCTCTCTCCACCAGCCTTTCTCCACCAGAGCCGCCCAGCTTGGCGTGATCGACGTTTCCGCCAAGACCCCGCCGCGTCGAGCACGCGGCGGACAGGTTCGCAACCGGCCGGGCGCGCCGCCCCCAAGCGGATCGCCCGGCCGAACCTCGTATCAGGCGGCCGGCAGCGGGATCGACAACCCGACGTGCGTGCCGCCGCCCTCACGCGGCTCGATCGTGAGCTTGCCCGACAACTCCCCCTCCACCAGCGTGCGGACGATCTGCAGCCCCAGACTGGTGGACTTGTCCAGGTCGAAGTCCTCAGGAAGGCCGCGCCCGTCGTCCCAGACGGTGACGTTCAGCCGGTCGAGGGCGGGCTCGACCAGCACCTCCAGCCGCCTCGGGCGTCCGTGTTGCAACGCGTTCTGCAGCAGCTCGGTCAGCGCCATGGCCAGCGGCGTGGCGATGAGCGAGGGCAGCACGCCGAACGCGCCGACCCGGCGGGGCATGACCGCCGCCTCGGCCGCCGACACCTCGCCGGCCATCGCGATCACCCGGTCGGCGATCTCGTCGAAGTCGACGAACTCCTCCGGCGCGTGCGACAACGTCTCGTGCACGATGGCGATCGAGCCGACGCGGCGTACGGCCTCCTCCAGCGCCTCGCGGCCCTCGGGCACCTGAAGGCGCCGGGCCTGGAGGCGCAGGAGCGCGGCGACGGTCTGCAGGTTGTTCTTCACGCGGTGATGGATCTCGCGGATGGTCGCGTCCTTGGTCATCAGCTCGCGCTCGCGCCGCCGCAGCTCGGTGACGTCCCTGATCAGTACGAGCGCGCCGATGCGGCCGCCGCCCACGATCAGCGGGATCGCCCTGAGCTGCACGATCGTGCCGCCCGACTCGACCTCGGTCTCCTTGGCCGCCCGTCCGCTGGCCACGATCATCAGGTCTTCGTTGATCGGCTCGTCGGAGTAGCACAACGTCGCCGTCACCCGGCCCAACGCCGAGCCGACCAGGTCGGCGTGCAGGCCCAGCCTGCGGTAGGCCGACAGGGCGTTGGGCGAGGCGTACGTGACGCGCCCGGCCCGGTCGAGCCTGAGCAGGCCGTCGCCGACGCGGGGCGAGCGGACCAGGATCGGCTCCTCCCCCGAGAACGGGAAACGCCCCTCGGCGACCATCTGCGCCAGGTCGGACGCGCTCTGGAGGTAGGTCAGCTCCAGCCTGGACGGGGTGCGGGCCGAGGACAGGTTCGTGGAGCGCTGGATCACGCCGAGGAAGCGGCCCTCGCCGTTGTCGACCGCGCGGCGCACCGGGATCGTCTCCTCGCGGACCGGGACGCCGGTGGACCAGTCGGGGTCGCCCTCGCGGCAGATGCGGCGTTCGTTCCAGGCGGTGTCGATGAGGTGGCGTTCGCCTCTGGCGGCCACGCTGCCGACGATGTCGTCGTGGTAGACGGTGGGGCCGGTGGTGGGGCGCATCTGGGCGATGGCGATCCAGCCGTTCTCACCGAGCAGCGGCGCCCACAGGATGAGGTCGGCGAAGGACAGGTCGGCCAGCAGCTGCCAGTCGGAGACCAGCGAGTGGAGCCAGTCGAGGTCCGCCTCGTCGAGTGCGGTGTGGCGGGCGACGAGGTCGCTGAGAGTCGGCACGAGTGCATCATGCGTGCTTTCCCCGCCAACAGCCAAACCGACCCCCTGATCGAATGCGCAGCTCCTGGCCGGGGAAGGACTCCGCACGGCGGGACACGGGTGCGGCACGGGTGCGGCATCGTGCGCCCGGCGGGACTTTCGGGGAATCTCATAGTGTGAGAACCGTCACACGGTGGAATCGCTCGATTCCCAAGACGGGACTTCACGGGCATGCCGGAGGTGATCGACACGGGCGGGTGGCTCCTCGACGACGCGGGCCGCGTACCGGCCTCGGTTGCGATCGCGCACGCTGCTGTGGATATCCTTCACAATCAGTCTGAGCTGCCCGGATTCGCGCGTACTTGGCGGTTTGCGCGCTCCGTGCGGATATGCCGCCCTCCCAGGTGGTTGACCGCTCGGGCCGATATGAGTTCCGATGATCTCGCGGTGATCAGACACGCCCTCACCGCCGTGCCAGAAGTGAAGGTGAGAGCGTGACCGACGACGGCCCCCGCGTTCCCAAGTACTACGACGTGAAGCGCAGTCTTCTGGAGCTCACCAAGAGCCTGCCCGCGGGCACCGCCCTGCCCCCAGAGCGCACGCTGGCCGTGCGGTTCGAGACCTCGCGCACCACCGTCCGGCAGGCGCTGACCGAGCTGGTCGTGGAGGGCAGGCTGCTGCGCATCCAGGGCAAGGGCACGTTCGTGGCCCAGCCGAAGGTGGCGCAGGTGCTCCAGCTCACCTCCTACATCGGCGACCTGCGCACGGCGGGCCTGGAGCCGGACACCAAGATCCTGGAGATCGGCTACATCACGGCCGACGAGGCGCTGGCGCGGCGGCTGGCCATCAACCCCGGCGGCCGGGTGCTGCGCATCCACCGGCTCCGCCTGGCCAACGGCGAGCCGGTCTCGATCGACACCACCCACCTGTCGGCCCGGCGTTTCCCCCGCCTGCGCCGCGAGCTGGAGGTGCACGCCTCCCTGTACGAGACGCTGCACAACGCCTACAACGTACGGCTCACGGACGCCGAGGAGATCATCGAGACCGTGCTCGCCACCCCGTACGACGCCAAGGCCCTCGGCGTCGACGTGGGCCTGCCGATGCTCCTGCTGACCCGCCACGCCTTCGACGCCGACGGCCACCCGGTGGAGTGGGCGCAGTCCCTCTACCGCGGCGACCGGTACAAGTTCGTCACGCGCCTGCGGCGTCCCTGACCGGCCTGGCGGGCGGCGGCTTCTAGGCTGTGACGATGAGCGTTCTCGTCGTGGCCGGCACCGACTCCGGCGTGGGCAAGACCGTCGTGTCCGCCGCGCTGGCCGTACTGGCGAAAGAGCGCGGGGCGTCCGTCGCGGTGGTGAAGCCGGCGCAGACCGGCGGCGGCCACGACCTCGACGAGGTGATCCGGCTCTCCGGGGTGGGCACCACGTTCGAGCTGACGCGCTTCGAGGAGCCGCTGTCGCCCGCCGCCGCCGCGCGGCTGGCCGGAGTGCCGCCGTTGTCGGTGCCGGCGGCCGCCCGGTTCGTCGAGGAGCTGGCCGAGAGCAACCGGCTGGTCGTCGTCGAGGGCACAGGCGGGCTGCTGGTGCGCTTCGACGAGGACGGCGCGACGATCGCCGACCTGGCCCGGCTGGTGGGCGCGCAGGTGCTCGTGGTGGCGGGAGCCGGGCCCGGGGCGCTCAACCACACCGCGCTGACCCTGGAGGCGCTGGCGCACCGGGGGCTGGACCTAGCGGGGGTGGTGATCGGGCGCTGGCCGCGGGAGGCCGGGATCACCGAGCGGAGCGACGTCGGCGATCTGGAGATGCTGGCCGCGCGGCCGCTGGCGGGAGTGTTGCCCGAAGGAGCCGGGCGACTCGGCCGCGAGGCGTTCGCTCAGGTGGCGCGCGAGGGGCTGAGCGCCGTACTGGGCGGTTCGTTCGATCCGGCCGCCTTCAAGCGGCGGCTCGGGGTGCCGTAGCTTCAGCAGGCGGCTTCGGGGAGGCGGCAGACCTTGACGGTCATCGCGCGGGCCTGGCCCAGCAGCCCCTTGAAGCCCTTCAGCGGCAGGCTCCTGGTCGGCCAGGCCGACTCGCCCACGATGTAGAGCGCCGCGCCGCGCCTGACCGCCACCGCGTGCTCGCCGCTCTCGAAGAAGCGCCCGCCGGCGCGCAGGCCGTCGTCGCCCACGTCGAGCGGCTTGGTGAAGTAGCGGTAGCGGTTGTGGCCCTTGCCCACGTCGGCGCAGCGTCTCAGGTCCGCGCGCAGCAGGCGCATGGCGGCCTCGGCGTGCCGGACGTCCCGGTAGACGACGAGCTGCTCGTACTTCATCTCGTCCTCGTTGGAGTAGAGCACGGCGCGCGTCTCCAGGCGCCCGCCGTCGCGCTGACGGCGGGACAGGCACGGGTTGAGCTGGAGCGGCAGCGTCATGGAGTTCTTGACCGTGTACGTCTCCCACCGCTCGGCGGGCGGGTGTTTCTCCAGGAACAACATGCCGTGCGGTAACCCGCCGGCGATCGTGGACGCGGCCGCCAGCGCGGCGACCCCTGCTGCGAACATGCGAACCTCCCGTTGGCGATCCCGTTCTGGAGGTGAGATGTCCGGTGTGCGGGAAAGGTTCGAGGGTGGGGCTAGCCCTACCGTCCACCGGCACACCAGGCCCATTTCGTGGTGGTCCACCCGGTCAATACCTTTGACCCATGAAAGTCCCCCGTCCCTGGTCGGCGCGCACCTGGCTCGACACGTCCCACGTGATGATCGGGCTGCCGGTCGCCGTGGTGCTCGGCGGGCTGACGCTGATGCTGGCCGTGGCCCCGCCGGTGCTGCGGCGCGGCGTGCCGGTGTTCACCCGGGTGCAGCGGTCCAGGTTCGCGGCCTTCCTCGGCGTACGCATCCCGCCGGTGCCGGCGCCGGTCGACTGGCGCGGCGCGTCCACATGGCGGCAGATCGCCTACCACCTGCTGTCGCCGTTCGTGGGCGCGGTGGCGGCCGTCCTGGTCGCGCTGGCGTGGGGCGGGGCCGTGGTGGGGTTGTTGTCGTTCATCCCGCCGCGGGTGCAGGGGCCGCCGCTGGTGTTCCTCGTCGATCTGCGTAATCCGGTCATCGTGGGGATCTCCATGGCCGTCGGGCTGGTGTTGCTGCTGCTCGCCCCGGTCCTGGCCAGGGGCATGGCGACGCTCGACCTGTCGGTGGCCCGTACGCTGCTCGGCCCCAGCCGTACGGAGCTGGGGCAGCGCATCGAGACGCTGACCGAGAGCCGGGCCGGCGTGATCGACGCGGCCGACGCCGAGCGCCGCAGGATCGAGCGCGACCTGCACGACGGCGCCCAGCAGCGCCTGGTCTCCCTCGCCATGAACCTCGGCCTGGCCAGGGCCACCCTCACCGACCTGCCCGAGCCGGCCCGCGAGGCGATCGCACAGGCCCACGAGGAGGCCAAGCAGGCGCTCAAGGAACTGCGCGACTTCGTCCGCGGCCTGCATCCGGCCGTGCTCAACGACCAGGGGCTCGACGCGGCGCTCTCCGGCGTCGCGGCCCGCGCCCCCCTGCCCGTACGCCTGCGCGTCGACATCGACCGGCGCGCATCCCCGACCATCGAGGCGGTGGCCTTCTTCATCGTGTCCGAAGCACTGACCAACATCGCCAAACACGCCGCGGCCACCAGGGCCGAGGTGACCGTCCGGCGCGAGGGCGACCGCCTGCACGTGCTCGTCCACGACGACGGCTGCGGCGGCGCCCGGCTGGACGGCGGCACCGGGCTGCGCGGCCTGGCCCAGCGCATCGACTCCGTGGACGGCACACTGCGCCTGTCCAGCCCGTTCGGCGGGCCGACCGCGATCGAGGTGGATCTTCCGTGCGAGTAGTGCTGGCCGAGGACTCGGTCCTGCTGCGCGAGGGCCTGATCAGGCTGCTCGACGCGTCCGGCATGCGGGTGGTGGCGGCCGTGGACGAGGCCGAGAGCCTGCTGCGGGCCGTCGAGGAGCACGGGCCGGAGCTGGTGATCACCGACGTGCGGATGCCGCCCACGCACACCGACGAGGGGCTGCGCGCCGCTCTCGTGCTGCGCCGCCAGCACCCCGGCCTGGCCGTGCTGGTGCTCTCCCAGTACGTCGAGGAACGCTACGCCGCCCGCCTGCTGGCCTCGGCGACCGGCGGCGTCGGCTACCTGCTCAAGGACCGGGTGGCCGACGTGACGGAGTTCATCGACGCCCTGCGCAGGGTCGCGGGCGGCGGCACCGCGCTCGACCCCGAGGTGGTGGCCCAGCTCCTGCTGCGCGGCAACAGCGACCCCCTGGAACGGCTGACGCCACGCGAGCACGAGGTGCTCAAGCTCATGGCCGAGGGCCGCTCGAACGCCGGCATCGGCCAGTCGCTCGTGCTCAGCGAGGGGGCCGTGGGCAAGCACATCGGCAACATCTTCACCAAGCTCGACCTGTCCCCCGCGGAGGGGGATCACCGCCGGGTGCTCGCCGTCCTGCAGTTCCTCAAGATCAGGAGCATGCCGTGAGAGCCGTCTGGCTGACGGCGGGGGCCCTGGCGACCGTGGCCGCGCTGCTGCTGTCCACCATCCTGGTCTGGAACGGGTTCGCGCGGGCCACCGCGCCGCAGGAGAGGCGTCTCAGGTCGATCCCGTTCGCGCTGGACAAGCTGAAGGTCACGACGGGCAGCGGCGAGGTGAACCTGGAGATCGTGCCGGGCCCGGCGGGAGAGCTCACGCTCGACCGGTCCGTGGGCTGGACCTCGATCGACCGGCCGATGATCACCGAGGACTGGAACGGCGACACCCTGCGGCTCGACATCCGGTGCCGGGGCTCGCGCCAGCCGAACGGTCCCATGTGCCGGGCCGACTACACCCTCCTGGTGCCGTTCGAGACCGAGGTCGAGGCCCGTACGACCATCGGCGACCTCATGGTCGGCCAGGTGATCGGCGCCGTACGGCTGACGACCGTGTCGGGGGACGTGCTCGCCGACGGGGTCACCGGCGAGGTCTGGGCCAGGTCGGGTTCGGGGACCATCCGCGGCAACTCGCTGCTCGGCGGCCGGGCCGACGTGGAGACCGGCTCGGGCGACGTACAGCTCGACTTCGCCAATCCGCCTCTTTCGGTCAGGGCCGTCGCGCGGGCCACGGGCGACGTCGAGCTGCGGATGCCGGCGGAGACCTACGACGTGACGGCCGAGGGCCGGCGTACCGAGGTGGAGGTCGACGCGGCGAAGGGCGCGCCCCGGAAGATCGAGGCGCGGGCGCCACTGGGCTCGGTTCGCGTCTGCTGCGGATAGCGAAGATCGTCTAGGTTTGTAACCCGGTGACATGACCCAAAGGAGGCTCCATGGCCGGGATCGACACGAGCATCCCCCACTCCGCCCGCATCTGGAACTACTGGCTCGGCGGCAAGGACAACTACGAGGTCGACAGGATCGCGGGCGACGAGTTCCTGAAGATCTTCCCGGGCATGCGCGAGGGCGCCCGCGAGTCCAGGGCGTTCCTCGGGCGCACGATCACGTACCTGACGGCCGAGGCCGGGATCCGGCTGTTCCTCGACGTCGGCACCGGCCTGCCCACGGCCGACAACACCCACGAGATCGCCCAGCGGCTCGCGCCGGAGTCCAGGGTCGTCTACGCGGACAACGACCCGCTCGTGCTGGCCCACGCCCGCGCCCTGCTGGTCGGCACGCCCGAGGGCGCGACCGACTACATCGACGCCGACGTACGGGAGCCCGGCGCGATCCTCGCCGCGGCCGGGAAGACGCTCGACTTCGGCCGGCCGATCGCGCTCAACCTGAGCGGCATCATGGGCCACGTGACCGACGACGACACCGCCCTCGCGATCGTCGGCGAGCTCATGGACGCCCTGCCCGCCGGCAGCCACCTGGCCCTCAACGACGGCACGAACGTGCACAGCCAGGCCAACAGGGACGCCCACGACCAGTACAACCAGAGCGGCGCGCTGCCCTACGTCCAGCGCAGCCCCGAGCAGATCGCCCGCTTCTTCGACGGCCTGGAGCTCGTCGAGCCCGGTCTGGTGTCGGTGTCGCGCTGGCGTCCGGCCACTGTGGGCCTGCCCGAGGAGGTCGAGGGCTACGGCGCGGTCGCACGCAAGCCTTAAGGTCTGTTTACTCTTGTGACTGGTTGGTAAGTTCCCGGCATGGAGTCTGCGAAGCACGCCGGTGACGTCGCCGTCGCCGTGTCCAAGGCCTATGGCGTCGAGACCATGTTCACGCTCTCGGGAGGACACGTCTTCCCGCTGTACGACGGCGCGGTGCACGAGGGCATGCGCATCCTCGACGTACGCCACGAGCAGAGCGCCGTCTTCGCCGCCGAGGCGACGGCCAGGCTGACCAGGAATCCCGGTCTGGCCGTGCTGACCGCGGGCCCGGGCATCACCAACGGCGTCAGCGGCATCGCGACCGCGCACTTCAACGGCTCGCCCGTGGTCGTCATGGGCGGCCGGGCGCCCCAGTCGCGCTGGGGCAGCGGCGCGCTGCAGGAGATGGACCACCCGCCACTGCTCGGCCCGATCACCAAGCTGTCGTTCACCGCCTCCGGCGCCGACTCCGTCGGCCAGGACGTCGAGTCGGCCTTCCGCACCGCCGTCGCGCCCCACCGCGGCCCGGTCTTCGTCGACTTCTACATGGACCACCTGTTCGCCCCCTCGCCCGCCCACGAGGTGCGCACGCAGTCGCCCTCGCCGCTGGAGCCCGACCCCGGCGACCTGGCCGCCATCGCCCGGCTGCTGGCCGAGGCCGAGCGCCCGGTGCTGGTCTACGGCTCCGACGTGTGGATGGACCGGGCCGAGGAGGCCGCGCGCGACTTCGCCGAGACCTGGCGGCTGCCGGTCATCCCCAACGGCCAGGGCCGCGGCATCCTGCCCGCCGGGCACGAACTGCTCGTCACCCGCGCCCGCGGCACCGCGTTCGCCCAGGCCGACCTGGTCGTCGTGATCGGAACCCCGCTCGACTTCCGCCTCGGCTACGGCTGGTTCGGCGGCAAGGACGGCGCGCCGCTGGCCCGCGTCGTGCACATCGCCGACGCGCCCTCGCAGCTCGCCACCCACATGCAGCCCGCCGCCAAGGCCGCGGGCGACCTGTCGGTGGTGTTGTGGAGCCTCGACGCGGCCTGCGGCGAGGCGGGCGTCAAGCCCAGCTCGTACGCCTCCTGGTTGTCGAAGTTGTCCGACACCGCCGCCGCGGCGATCGCGGGCGACGCCGAGCTCCTGGCCGCCGACTCCGACCCGATCCACCCCATGCGCATCTACGGCGAGCTGGGCAAGGTCCTGGCCGAGGACGCCGTGGTGATCGGCGACGGCGGCGACTTCGTCTCCTACGCCGGCAAGTACGTCGAGCCCAGGCAGCCGGGCAACTGGCTCGACCCCGGCCCGTACGGATGCCTCGGCACCGGGCTCGGCTACTCCATCGCCGCCCGCCTGGCCCGCCCGTCCTCGCAGGTCGTGCTCCTGCTCGGCGACGGCGCCGCAGGCTTCTCCCTGATGGACGTCGACACCCTCGTACGCCACCGCCTGCCGGTCGTCATGATCTGCGGCAACAACGGCATCTGGGGCCTGGAGAAGCACCCCATGCAACTCCTGTACGGCTACGACGTGGCCGCCGAGCTGCAACCCCAGTGCCGCTACGACCAGGTCGTGACCGCGCTGGGCGGCGGCGGCGAGCTGGTCACCAAGCCGTCGGAGATCGGGCCCGCGCTGCGCAGGGCGTTCGACTCCGGCGTCCCGTACATGGTCAACATCGCCACCGACCCGCAGGTCGCCTACCCCCGCAACACGACGGGGATCTGACCCCCACGACTACTTCGACGCGGCCGAGGGGGTCGGAGACGGGGTCGGCGTCGTGCAGACCCCGTCGATCACGTAGAGCGTGACCACCTTCGTCTCCGGGACCACCGTGCCGCCGGCCGGCACCGTCTTGGTGATCCGGCGGCAGGCGGGGTCGTCGGTGGTCACCGAGGTGTCGCGGACGCGTACCATCAGCCCCGCGGCCTCGACCATCTCCTGTCCCTTGAGGAAGGGCAGCCCGGCGACCTTGGGCACCGTGATGTTCTTGACCGTCGGCGTCGGCGTGCTCGTCGGCGTCTTGGTCGAGCCCTTCGTGGTGGTCGGGGTGGCGGTGGGCGTGGTCGTCGGCTCCGGCTCCTCCGTCGGCTCCTCGGTCGGGACGTGCGTGGGCGGCCTGGTGGTGATCTGCACGGGCGGCTTCGTGGCCGACGTCGGCGTGGGCTTGGGAGGCTTTTTGCCGCCGGTCTTCGTCGGGTCGGGCTCGTCGTCGACGTTGCCCTTGTGCGTGGCCGTAACCGTCGGCGTCGGTTCGCCCGGCACCATGCCCGTCAGCGCGACCGCGCCCGCGCCGACCCCCAGCACCACCGCGACGGCCAGGCCCACGACCAGCCCGGTCCTGCGCGGCGCCTTGGCGGCGCGGCGGCCGCCCGGGCGGCGCTCGCCCACGGCCGCGGTGGTCTCCTCCGCCGACGCCGGCAGGTGCGTCCCCGTCTGGAACGCCCCCTGCCCGCCCGCCGGCTGCCCGCCCTGGTAGCCGGGAGGTTGCCCGGTCTGGTACGCGCCGGTCTGTGGTTGCTGGTACGCGCCGGTCGGGCCGCTCTGTCCCTGCTGGTAGGACCCGGCCTGGTACGCACCCGTCTGGTAGGACTCGGCGGGCGGCGGCATCGTGGCGCCGGTGGCCGGCGGCGCGATCACCTCCAGCGGCGTGACCGCCTGGCCCGACCCGGCCGCGCGGGCCGCCTCGCTCATCGCCTTCGCCGTCGGGAACCGCCGGACGGGATCCTTCGACAGCGCCACCTCGACCAGCGTCCGGATCGGCGGCGGGATGTCGGCGGGCAGCGGCGGCGGAGCCTCGCGGATGTGCTTGAGCGCGATGGTGACCGCGCTGTCACCGTCGAACGGCCGCTGTCCCACCAGGCATTCGTAGGCGACCACGCCGAGCGCGTAGATGTCCACGGCCGGCGTGACGGGAGCACCCTCGGCCTGCTCGGGCGCACAGTACGCGGCCGTGCCCAGCACCATGCCGGCGTCGGTGAGCCGGTTGGCCAGATCGGAACGCGCGATTCCGAAGTCGGTGAGCACCAGCGTGCCGTCGCGCTGTACCAGCAGGTTGCCCGGCTTCACGTCACGGTGCACGATCCCCTGGTCGTGCACCGCCTGAAGCGCCGAGGCGGCCTGCGCGATGAGTTCCATGGCCGCCTGAGGCGGGATCCGGCCGAGCCGGGCCAGCAGCCGGTCGAGCGGCTCGCCGTCCACGAACTTCATGACGAGGTAGACGGTGTCCCCGCTCACCCCGTAGTCGTAGACATCGACCACGCCGGGATGGTTGATCGTGGCCATCGCCCGCGCTTCCCCCTGGAAGCGGGCGACGAATCCACGGTCATCCATGCGGCCTGGGAGCAGCACCTTGACGGCGACGGTGCGGGCGAGCACGATGTCCTCGCCTCTCCACACCTCGCCCATGCCGCCGGCGCCGATGCGGGTATCCAGTCGATACCGCCCGGCCAGCGTCGTCCCTTGGGCCACCATGACTCCCCCGCTACCCCCCTACATCGATACCTCGCCCACCCCGCGGTTCTCCAACAAAGCGAACTTTTGTCGCGGTGAGGTAACACAGTGGTCACGGAAACTCCGAGAGTGTACCGGTCTCAGCAGTCCCACATGCCACTCATATGCCGCAAGCCGTACAAACCCTATCCTGGGGCCTTATAGGCGCGGTTGTCCGCGTTTCCTGGAGATCAGAATTGCCCTGGGTACGCTGGTCCTCATGACGCTCGCACCAGGACTCCGCTCCCAACTCCTCACCATGGTCGAAAGGTCCGACACGGCGGAGAAAATCGGCAGCGGCGACGTGCCCGTGCTGGCGACTCCCCGGCTGCTCGCCCTGGCCGAACGGGCCACGGTCGAGGCCGTACGCCCCCACCTGGCCGAGGGCGAGACCTCGGTCGGCACCCGGGTCGAGCTCGAACACCTGGCCGCCAGCCCCCTCGGCGCCCACGTCGAGCTCGCCGCCGAGCTCACCGAGGTCGACGGACGACGCCTGGTCTTCGCCTTCGAGGCCCGCGACACACGCGGCACGGTCGTCGGCAGGGGCACGGTCGAGCGGGTGGTCGTCGACCGCGCCAAGTTCGTGGAGCGCGCTACTCGATGACGGCGATCAGGTCGCCTTCCTGGATCACGTCGCCCTCGGCCACCTTGATCTGGGTCACCACGCCCTCGTCCTCTGCGAGCACCGGGATCTCCATCTTCATGGACTCCAGGATGACCAGCGTGTCGCCCTCGGAGACCGTGTCGCCCTCGCGGACGACCACCTTCCACACGTTCGACACCATCTCGGCGCGTACCTCAGCCACCGGGACTCCCCTCTTCCGACCGACCGACAATGTCACGTGGCTCAGGCCCGCATCCGGCCGACCAGACCCGTGTCGTAGTCTCCCGCGACAAACTCGGCGTTCTCCAGCAACTCGGCACAGAATGCCAGATTGCTCCTCGGCCCCTCGACAGTGAACTCCGCGACCGCCTTCCGTCCCAGCTCCAGCGCCTCGGTACGGTCGGCCCCCACCACGCACAGCTTGGCCATCAGCGGGTCGTAGTACATCGTGACCGTGTTGCCCGCCTCGTAGCCGGAGTCGACGCGGATGCCGTCTCCGGCGGGCTCCTCCCAGGTGCTGATCCTGCCGGGCCCCGGCAGGAAGCGCTTGGGGTCCTCGGCGTAGACCCGGAACTCGATCGCGTGCCCGGCGCGCTGGCCGGCGACCTCGGGGCTCTCCCCCGCGGCGACGCGAAGCTGCAGCTCCACCAGGTCGAGGCCGGTGACCAGCTCAGTGACCGGGTGCTCGACCTGGAGCCTGGTGTTCATCTCCAGGAACACGAAGTCCTGGGCGTCGGCGTCGACCAGGCACTCGACCGTGCCCGCCCCCACATAACCGACGGCCTCGCCGGCCCGTACGGCCGCGGCCAGCATGCGTTCGCGCAGCTCGGCACTGATCCCGGGGGACGGCGACTCCTCGACGACCTTCTGGTGGCGGCGCTGCACCGAGCAGTCGCGTTCGCCCAGGGCCAGCACCCGGCCGTCGGGCAGGCCGAGGATCTGCACCTCGACGTGGCGGGCGCGTTCGACGTAGCGCTCCAGCAGGACCGCGGGCCCGGCCAGCGCGTCACCCGCGCCGCCCGCCGCGGCCGCCGCGGCGAACCTGGCCGCCGCCCTGGCCGCCTGCTCGAACGCCCTGGCCAGCTCGGCGTCGTCGCGGGCCACGCTCATGCCGACCCCGCCACCCCCGCCGGCGGTCTTGACCATGACCGGATAGCCGATCAGCTCGGCCGCGTCGAGCGCGGAGATCAGGTCGGTGACCGCCTCCCTGGTGCCCGCGGCGACCGGCACGCCGGCCGCCTCCATGAGGTTCCTGGCGTCGATCTTGTCGCCCATCCGGTCGATGGACTCCGGCGACGGCCCGATCCACACCAGCCCGGCCTCGATCACCGCCCGCGCGAACGCGGCGTTCTCCGACAGGAAGCCATAACCCGGGTGGACGGCCCCCGCTCCCGTGGCGCGGGCGGCTTCCAGCACCTTGGCGGGGTCGAGATAGCTCTGGGCGGGGTCGGCCGGGCCGATCAGCACGGCCTCGTCGGCCTCGCGTACGAACGGCAACCCGGCGTCGACCTCGGAGTGGACGGCGACGGCACGCAGCCCCATCCGCTTGACCGTACGGATGACGCGCCGCGCGATCTCCCCCCGGTTGGCGATCAGAACGGGTCCGAGCGTCTCAGCAATCACGCGGACAACCCTATGGCCGCCGCCGGGCTGTCCCCTTCCCTCGGGCGCACCGATCAGGAGAGCACGTTCTGTAGGAACCCCACAAAGGCCGGCATACCGGTCAGATCCGGCCCCTGCCCACCACCCGGGCGAGGGCGTCGAGCGCGTCGGCGTCGTACGAGCTGCCCGCCGTGAGCCTGATCCGCTCCAGCGCCGCCCCGGACCGGTCACGATCGGTGGACGGCCCCACCAGGTCGTCGTAGGCGTTGGCGACCTTGATGATGCGGCTGGACAGCGGCGGGTCGTCGGCGATCTCCTCACACTGCCGGCGGACCACCTCGGCCACCCGGTCGAGCACGCCCGTCTGCCTGATCACCTCGGCCCCCAGCTCGGCGATGCGCCGTGCCTGCTCCGGATCGGTCAGCACGGTCGCGCCCCCGGGGATGGGGTCGCGCAGCGAGAGCTGGCCGATGTCGTGCATGAGCGCGGCGTACTCCAGCTCCAGCAGCTCGGGCTCGGCCATGCCCAGCTCCCTGCCGACTGCCACGGACAACCGCGACACCCGGCGCGAGTGGCCGGGCTCGACGTAGCCGCCCACCTCGGTCACCCGCGACAGGGCGCGTACGGTCTGCAGGTAGGTGGCGCGGATGCCGGCGTACTTGCGGAAGGCCACCTGCGTGACCAGCAGCGGCGCGGCGAAGACCAGCAGCGCCACCAGGTCCATGCTGTGCGTGGCGAGCGCGAGCAGCACGCCGGAGGCGGCCACGGCGGCCCCCAGCGGGAACGCCATGTTGATCTCGTCGCGCACGGCCACCCGGAACGCGGTGCGCAGCCGCTCGGCCCGCAGCAGCGCGGCGATCAGCACGTCGACCAGCAGCGTCACCGTGATCAGCGAGACCATCACCACGAGCGCCGGCCACCAGGTGTGGGGCCCGGGAGGCGGCTTGGTGAGCTGGTAGAGCGGGTCGGCCAGCGGGCGGAAGGCGAAGGCCAGCAGCGCGCCGGTGAGCAGGCGGCGGGCCATCGCGTCGAGCCGCGGCGGGCGGCCGACGGCCAGGTGGGGCAGCGCCCCGGCGATCATCCCGGCCGCGATCACGGCCACGACCTGCAACGCGGAGTGGCGCAACTGGTTCTGGCTGAGGTCGAGCAGCAGGGTGTAGCCGAGCGCCGCGGCGGCGCCGATGGGCGCGACCTCCCTGTTGCCCGGCATGGTCAGCCGGGCCAGCTCGCCGACCGCGATCAGCGCGCCGAACCCGATGGCGATCTCGGGACGGTCGAGCCCGACGGCCGCCGTGTGCGCCACGCCCGCGACGGCCACCAGGCCGGCCGCGCAGATCAGCAACAACTGGCCCGAGTCGAGCCTGCGCAGGACGGTGGTCGCCGCCCTGTCGCTGCGCCGGACGCGCTCTGCGGTCGTCATGGCCCGCTCACGACCTGGATGGGCATCGTCGGGTCGTCGTGGTCCTTGATCGCGGCCTCGGCGGCGTCGGGCGGCGGCGTCTCGACGCGGCGCGGCGGCTGCCACGGATTACGTTCCAGCGCCCTGATGAACGCGGCCACCATGACCGGGTCGAAGTGTGTGCCCGAGCACTTGCGCAGCTCCTCCACGGCCACCTCGACCGGCCGCGCCCCGCGGTAGGAGCGGTCGGAGGTCATCGAGTCGAACGCGTCGGCCACCGCGATCACCTTGGCGAACTCGGGGATCTCGTCCCCGGCCAGGCCCATCGGGTAGCCGGTGCCGTCGTGGCGCTCGTGGTGGTGCATGATCCCGGCGTAGGCCTCGTCGAGGAAGCCGATGCCGCGGACGATCTCCAGCCCGCGCATCGGGTGGAGCTGGATCGCGGCCAGCTCCGCCTCGGTGAGCGGCCCGTCCTTCTGCAACACCTTCGTGGGCACGCCGAGCTTGCCGACGTCGTGCAGCATGCCGGCGTAACGGATCGCGCGTACACGTTCGAGGCCCATGCCGATCTCCTGGGCGATCATGCTGGAGGCGAGCGAGACGCGGGTGCAGTGGCCGCGGGTGTAGTAGTCCTTGGTCTCGACCGCCTGGCAGAGCGCCGCGATGGTGGCGTCGTACGAGCGCTGCTGGGCGTGGTACTGGCCGAACGCCCACCGGGCCACGAACAGCGGCATCAGCACCAGCACCGCCGAGATCGACTGCACGGTCGCCCACAGCCCGGCCACCAGCAACCCGAACGTGCCGTAGCCGAGGTAGGACAGCAGGAACTGGACCATGCCGCGCAGCGGCACCTCCGTGGCCCGCACGCTGGTCGCCAGGCTGATCATGGTCAGCGTGAGCACGATGTTGAGCGGCACGAAGACGGCGGTGGCGGCGGCGTAGGGCCCGATGAGGCTGTCGAACTCGTTGACCCGCGGCACCCCGATCGTGCCGTTGAGCCCTTCGTAGACCCAGCCGGAGGCGTAGCCGCAGACGGCGAACTGGGCGCCGTTGAACAGCCGCTTGATCAGCGGCAACCCCGGCCGCACGCTGACCGCGGCGGTGAGGCCCACGAGCGCCGCGCCCTCCGGCCCGATCAGCACGACCGCGGCCAGCGACGCCGAGAAGCTCACCGAGACCGCGAACTGCTCGACGTTGAGCAACGTCGGCATCGACTCGCACACCAGGAAGAGCAGCGCGAGCACCAGCAGGATGTCGAGATTCTCCGGCGCCACGAGAGGGCCGGAGACCATCGCGCTGTGCCCGATGAGAGCGGCCGCCGCCGCGATCACGGCGACCAGGTAGACCCTCGCGGGCCAGGGCAGGTCACGCATTGCGGCCCCCTACGGCGGTCAGGTCCAGGAAACCCCGGGGGGCAGCGCGCCGATGCCGGTCAGGGCCACCACCGAGGTGATCAGGATGATGGCTGCGAGCGACCGGGCGATCCTGTCCTTCAACATCCCACATGCCTCCACGTCGTCTGCTGACGTTCACGCTACAGAAGAGGACGTCACCGTACGGGCGGAGTGGGAAATCGCAAGCAAAGTGTAATCAAGCAACTACCTGGCGCGACTCCGAGCCCAGGCCACGGTGTTCTTGACGCCCGTCGGCAGGTCGGTACGCGGCTCCCAGCGCAGCCCCTCGTACGCGGGCACCGGGTCAACGGCCATCGCGGGCAGGTCGCCGACGCGCGGCTGCGCGAACCCCGGCTTGTCCTGGGCCCCGGCCGCGTCGGCGATCAGCGAGTGCAGGCGCCTGTCGGCGGTCTGGATGCCGGTGCCGAGGTTGAAGCGGCGGCCGTTGCCGTCCTGGCCGCAGGCCCTGACGAAGCCGTCGACCACGTCGTCGACGTAGACGTAGTCGCGGGTCTGGGTGCCGTCGCCGTAGAGGACCGTGGGGGTGCCGTTGAGCAGGGCGTCGGTGAAGATCGACACCACGCCGGCCTCGCCGTCGGGCGACTGGCGGGGGCCGTAGACGTTGGAGAGCACCAGCGTGGTGTACTCCAGGCCGTAGAGGGCACGGAAGGTGGACAGGTAGATCTCGGCGCTCAGCTTGGAGGCCGCGTACGGCGAGCGCGGGTCGGTCGGCGCGTCACCAGGCACGGGAATTGTGGACGGACGGCCGTAGACCGCCACGGACGAGGCGAACACCACTTTGCGCGTGGTGCCCTCCTTGGCCGCCGTGAGCACCGACGCGGTGCCCTCGACGTTGAGCCGGGCGTCATGGACGGGATCGGCGACGCTCCTGCGTACGCTGATCTGGGCGGCCAGGTGGCAGATCACCTCAGGCCGCAGCTCGGCCGCCAGCCCGATGATCGCCGGATCGCGCACGTCGAGCACGTGCAGGCTGAAACGGTCGCTCTCGGCCGCACTGGCCAGATTGTCCCTGCTCCCAGAGGACAGGTCGTCGACGGCGACGACCTCGTGTCCGTCCGCGAGCAGGCGGTCGACGAGGTTCGACCCGATGAAACCGGCACCACCGGTGACTAGCACGCGCATGGCGTGAATCCTAGTCCGCCAGGTCCGCCCTCACCTGAGCGATCCTCTCCAGCACCTTCGACCGCAGGTCGGCGGGGACGGGGTCGCAGCCGCAATGCTTGGCCACGAGCGCCTTGACCGCCTTGTCCAGGTCGTATTCCTTCAGGCAAGGGCTGCACTCGTCGAGGTGCACGCGGATGTCGGAGACATCGCCCTCGGTCAGCTCGCCGTCGAGGTAGGCGTAGACCTTGTCCAGCACCTCGCGACAGTCGGTGTCGTGCGGGTTGCCACAGCTCATTTCGATCCCTCCGATGGGACCAGGCCGCGCTCGCGGGCGTAGTCCTCAAGGAGGCCCCGGAGCTGCCTGCGTCCCCGATGCAGCCTGGACATCACGGTGCCGATGGGGGTGCCCATGATGTCGGCGATCTCCTTGTAGGGGAAGCCTTCGACGTCGGCGAGGTAGACGGCGATCCTGAACTCTTCCGGCAGCGCCGCGAGCGCCTGCTTGATGTCGCCGTCGGGGAGGTGTTCGAGCGCCTCCACCTCGGCCGACTTCAGCCCGCTGGAGGTGTGGGACTCGGCGCGCGCGAGCTGCCAGTCCTCGATCTCCTCGGTGCCGGACTGCTTGGGCTCACGCTGCTTCTTGCGGTAGCTGTTGATGAACGTGTTCGTCAGGATCCGGTAGAGCCACGCCTTGAGGTTCGTGCCCTCCTGGAACTGATGGAACGACGCGAACGCCTTGGCGAAGGTCTCCTGAAGCAGGTCCTCCGCGTCAGCGGGGTTCCGGGTCATCCGGAGCGCGGCGGAGTAAAGCTGTTCGAGATACGGCATCACGTCGCGCTCGAACCGCTCGCTGCGCTGCTCCAGAGTCTCCGCGCCTGTCGCGGGCACCGGACCCACCCCCCTAAGATCACCGGTGGCCGGCTGTGGCGGTACACCGTACTCAGGGGAGAATACCCGCTGGCCGATGACCACCTGGTCATCGGGGCGCGGTCTTTCCAATATGAGCATGCTCGTCGCAACACACCCGCGCCCTTGTCTGTTCCCGCAAGATAGAAGGTACAGAGGACCCGGTGCGGGGAACGTCATACGTACCGGCTGGTAGCCCTTTTTCCGGAACTCAGGAGTCGCGTGTGCTGCCCATTCCGGCCGAGGAACTGAACGGCTCAGGGACGCTCGGGCCGTACTGGACCTTCTACCGCGCCGTCGCCGCCGAACAACTGAACCGCTGGCTCCCCGGCGAACCCTCCGTGATCCTCGATCTGTCCGGCGGCCGCGGGCGCTGGTCCGGCCAGGCGGCGAGGGCGGGACACCGGGTGATCGAGGTGCTCGACTTCCGCCGGACCGTGGACGCGCAGTCCCGCTTGCGGGACGCCGACCGGGTCCGGCACGTACGCGCCGATGATCTGGCGTTTCTTCCCGATGCGAGCGTCGACGCGGTGCTCGCCGAGGAACGCGCGATGTCGATCGAGCTCATGGCCGAGTCGGCGATGAGCGACGTGGCCCGGGTGCTGCGTCCGGGCGGGCGGGCGCTGGTGTGCGTCGACTCGCTGGTGCTCGGCATGGCGATCCTGGCCGAGCAGGAGCAGTGGCAACACCTGCGGCAGACCGGCGAGGTCATGCTGGTGCCGTGGCCCGACGGCAGCATCACGCGCTGCTTCAGCAGCGGTCAGCTGCGCGAGCTGCTGATGGGCGCCGGGTTGGAGGTGGAGTGGATGCGGCCGCGCACGGTGTTGTCGCCGTCCACGGTCGACCACGTGCTCGGGTCCGACGGGCGGGCCCTGACATGGCTCGTGCGCACTGAGCTCGACGCCCACCCGGACGACGACGACACGGTCGGGATCCACCTGGTGGCGAGCGCCCGCAAGAGCTGAGCGACACACCGGACGAGCCGCCGCCGTCCCCCGGCACGCCGTGGACGGCGGCGGCGGCTCCGCGCGGTCAGCGGCGGCGTTCGCGTCTTCCCTGGCATTGCACGCAGCGGGCGGCCTCAGGGCGGGCCTCCAGCCTGCCGTCCGGCACCGGCTTCTCGCAGTCGACACACCTGCCGTACGCGCCTTCGTCCAGGCGTACCATCGCCTCGGTCACCGCGCGGCGCTGCGCGTTCGCCACGGTGATCATGGCCTGCGCTCGGTCGGCGTCGGTGAGGTCGGAGCCCGCGTCGGCCGCCGAGTGCTCACGGATCGCGACGGGGTCGCCTTGGAGGACCCCGATCGAACGGTCCAGCTCCGCGAGCATGTCCTGGAGCCGCTTACGAGCGGTCGTGACGTCCACGAATCCGCACCTCCGGGTGCAAAGGGGGGAGCAGCCCGCGGCTGGGACTCCCCGGTTGTCCCGCCCGGCGCAATTAGGGGCATGTTGTGGCGGTGACACCGAGTGAACGGTCGCATCGCTTTCCTCACCGAATGCCCACTTACCGCGCTTCTTACACCTTTAGAAAAGGCCCGCTTCTTCCTCATCGGGCAGCGGTTTGATGAGATCCGGGCCATTGTTCCGGACATTATTGACATCAGTAGAAACTGCATATGCCGTGAGTCTCCCGGCCTCCGCGGGCACCAGGAGTCCGGAGGCCGCCTCGGTGTCGGTGAGGCCGGGGTCGAGCCAGTCGGCCCAGCGGTCGCGCTCGATCATCATGGGCATCCTGTCGTGGATGCGCCCGAGCTGGTCCTCCGCGTCCGTGGTGATGACCGTGCAGGTCACCAGCCACTTGAGCGGGTCGTCGTCGTCGCGGGTGCGGTCCTTCCAGAACTCGTACAGGCCGGCCATGGCCAGCACCCCGCCGTCCTCCGGGTGGATGAAGTACGGCTGCTTCTTCTTCTCGCCCTCGACGGCCATCCACTCGAAGTAGCCGTCGGCCGGGATCAGGCACCTGCGCTTGGCGAACGCCTGCCGGAACGACGGCTTCTCGGCCAGCGTCTCGGCCCTGGCGTTGATCAGCCGGGAGCCGATCGACGGGTCCTTGGCCCAGACGGGCACGAGCCCCCA
The DNA here is from genome assembly GCF_003947315.1 of Nonomuraea sp. WAC 01424. Taxonomy (NCBI): domain Bacteria; kingdom Bacillati; phylum Actinomycetota; class Actinomycetes; order Streptosporangiales; family Streptosporangiaceae; genus Nonomuraea; species Nonomuraea sp. WAC 01424. Next base: position 16,642 of record NZ_QHHZ01000028.1, on the reverse strand, counting down.
CCTGACGATCCTGAGCTGCCGTACCGGGTGCTCGTCCTCCTTGGACGCCCGGCTCATGACCGCGTAGACGTTCTTGGTGGGGGCGACGTTGAAGTCCGCGCCCAGTTCCTTGTCGGGCTCGCCGTCGAGCTCGACCTGGAACTCCTCCAGCAGCTCGTGCTTCTTGCGCGCCGAGGCGTATCTACCGCACATGTCCCCACATTGCCACACGCCCGGGTTCGGCTCGCGTGTTTGCTTCCGCCCCCGCGCGACGGGGTAGGCGTGCACGCATGAAGGCTTACCAGCTCCTCGCGCCGGGCCGGGCCGGGCTGACCGACGTGGACGTGCCCTCGCCCGGTCCCGGCGAGGTGCTGCTGCGGGTGGCCGGGTGCGGCGTGTGCCACTCGGACCTGCACCTGCTGCACGCCTCCGGACTGCCGTACCCGATGACGCTCGGGCACGAGCCCGCGGGCACGGTGGCGGAGCTGGGGGCCGGCGTACACGGGTGGGAGGTCGGCCAGGGCGCGCTCGCGTACATCGTGTGGGGCTGCGGCATGTGCCGCCGGTGCGCCGAGGGGGCCGAGAACGCCTGCGAACGGTTCCCGCGTGGGCTCGTCCCCGGGCCGGGGCTGGGGTATCCGGGGGCGATGGCGGAGTACATGGTCGCGCCCGCGCGTTCGCTGGTGCCGCTCGACGGGCTCGACCCGGTGGAGGCGGCGCCGCTGGCGGACGCGGGGCTCACGCCGTACCACGCGATCGACCGGTGCCGCGCGCTGCTCACGCCGGCCGCGACCGCGGTGGTGATCGGGGTGGGCGGCCTCGGGCACCTGGCGGTGCAGATCCTGCGGGCGGTCACGGGCAGCAGGATCGTGGCCGTCGACGTCGATCCCGCCAGGCTGGCCGCCGCCGAGGGCTACGGCGCCGACGAGACCGTCCTTTCGGACGAGGACGCGGCCGGGCGCGTGCTGGAGCTGACCAAGGGCGTGGGAGCCGACGTGGTGCTCGACTTCGTGGGCTCCGGGCCGACGTTGTCGCTGGCGGCCAGGGTGTTGTCCTCCTACGGGTGCCTGACGGTCGTGGGGCTGGCGGGCGGGACTCTGGCGTTCCCCGCCGCGAGCCCGCCCCAAGGACTGCCGTGGGGCGCGGCGGTGACCAAGCCTTACGCGGGGACTCGGCGCGACCTGCACGAGGTGCTGGCCCTGGCCCGGCAGGGGCGGATCAGGGCACGTGTGCAGCGCCGGCCGCTGGCCGCGGCCACGTCCGTGCTGGCGGAGTTGGAGGCCGGCACGATCGAGGGCCGCGCGGTCCTGACCCCCTGACCGCCCGCCGCCCCTCCTCGGGAGCGGCGCGACGCGTTGTCCACAGGCTGTGAACGCTCCGTACCCGGGCCAGTAGGCTTTGACCATGCCCGCTCCGCACTGGCCCGCGCCGACGGCCGCCGCTCCCGTCATCGCCTCCGTCCGCCTGCCCGGCTCCAAGTCCGTCACCAACCGCGCGCTGCTGCTGGCCGCGCTGGCCGACGGTCCCGGCGTCGTACGCCAGGCGCTGCGCAGCCGCGACGCCGACCTCATGGTGTCGGCCCTGCGCGCGCTCGGCGCCACGCTGACGGCCGTGCGCGAGACCACGGACTCGGTCGACTGGGAGGTCACGCCCGGCCCGGTCCGCGGCGGCGCGCGCGTCGACGCCGGGCTGGCGGGCACGGTCATGCGGTTCGTCCCGCCGATGGCGGCGCTGGCCGACGGGCCGGTCTTCTTCGACGGTGACCCCTATGCCCGTAAGCGTCCGATGGGCCCGATCCTCGACGCCCTCCGCGCGCTCGGGGCGCGCATCGACAACGACGCGCTGCCGTTCACCATCAGCGGGCCGCTGACCGGCGGCGAGGTCACGATCGACGCCTCCGGCTCCTCGCAGTTCGTCTCGGGGCTGATGCTGACGGCGGCGCGGTTCGAGAAGGGCGTCACGATCCGCCACGTGGGCCCGCCGGTGCCCTCCCAGCCGCACATCGAGATGACCGTGCACATGCTGCGGGAGGCCGGGGTCCGGGTCGACGACGCCGAGCGCGACGTGTGGCGGGTCGAGCCGGGCCCGATCGCGGCCAGGGACATGACGGTGGAGCCCGACCTGTCCAACGCGGCGCCGTTCCTGGCCGCCGCGCTGGTCACGGGCGGCACTGTCACGGTCCCCGGCTGGCCGGAGGAGACCACGCAGCCGGGCGACGCGCTGCGCGGCCTGCTCACCGCCATGGGCGCCACGGTGACCCGCGACGGCGACGACCTGGTCGTCACCGGCACGGGCGAGGTCAAGGGCCTCGACGCCGACCTCCACGAGGTGGGCGAGCTGACCCCCACGATCGCCGCGCTGGCCGCCCTGGCGACCACGCCCAGCCGCCTGCGCGGCATCGGCCACCTGCGCGGCCACGAGACCGACCGCCTGGCCGCGCTGGCCACCGAGATCAACTCCCTCGGCGGCGACGTCGAGGAGACGGCCGACGGCCTGATCATCCGCCCGCGCCCGCTGCGCGGCGGCGTGTTCCACAGTTACGACGACCACCGCATGGCCACGGCGGGGGCCGTGATCGGCCTCGCGGTGCTGGGCATGGAGGTGGAGAACATCGCGACGACCGCCAAGACGCTGCCCGAGTTCGTCCAGATGTGGGCAGCGATGCTGGGCTCCCGATGAGCGGCGGCGATCAGGCGTTTCGCGGCAGGCGGCTCGGGCACGTCGCAGGAGGGTCGCCCGTGGTGACACGCCGCCCTCGCCGCGCGACCACCTCGGGGCATGCCCCGCGACCAGGACTTCCGACATCCATGAGAGAGGGCGAGCGTATGGGAGCGGACCGCTGAGCAAGCGGCAGTACGACGAGGACGACGTACGGGTCAGACCGGGCAAGGGCTCGCGCCCGCGCACCCGCATCCGTCCCGCGCACGAGGACGCCGTCGAAGGCTTCGTGGTGGCCGTCGACCGGGGCCGCTACACGACCCTGGTCGAGCCCGAACGCGGCCACAAGCGCAAGCAGCAGCAACAACGCCGGCTCGTGGTCGCCATGAAGGCCCGCGAGCTGGGCCTCAAGGGCATCGTGGTCGGCGACCGGGTGGCCCTGGTCGGCGACGTGTCGGGCCGCCCCGACACCCTGGCCAGGGTGGTCCGGGTGGAGCCGCGCACCTCGATGTTGCGCCGCTCGGCCGACGACACCGACGACACCGACGGCATCGAGCGTCCGGTCGTGGCCAACGCCGACCAGCTCGTGATCGTCACCGCGCTGGCCGACCCGCCGCCGCGGCCCCGGATGATCGACCGGATCCTGGTGGCGGCGTTCGACGCCGAGATCGACACCCTGCTCTGCCTCACCAAGTCCGACCTCGCCCCGCCCGACGAACTGGTGGCCCTGTACGAACCGCTGGGCGTGTCCCACATCGTCGTCCACAAGGGCGGCTCACTCGACGAGCTGCGCGACCACCTGGCCGGCCGCATCAGCGTGCTCGTGGGCCATTCGGGCGTGGGCAAGTCCACCCTGGTCAACACCCTGGTCCCCGACGCCAACCGGGCGGTCTCGCACGTCAACGCCGTCACCGGCCGCGGGCGGCACACCTCCACCTCGGCCGTCGCTCTTGAGCTGCCCGAGGGCGGCTGGATCATCGACACGCCGGGGGTGCGCAGCTTCGGCCTGGCCCACGTGTCGGTCGAGACCGTGCGGGCCGCCTTCCCCGACCTGGTCGAGGGCACGGTCACCTGCCCCAAGGGCTGCACCCACCTGGGCGAGGGCTGCGCGCTCGACGCCTGGGTGGCCGCGGGCCACGCCGACGCGGCCCGCCTCGAGTCCCTGCGCCGCCTGCTGGCCAGCCGTGAGGGCGCCCCCGACGAGCCGCCCGCCTGATCCCCTGGCTCAGGGGCGGTTCGGGCGCAGGGTCCAGGTGACGGTGAGGGTGGAGACCTGCGTGCCGGCCGCGTCCAGGACGTCGACCACCACGTCGAAGACCGGCCGCTCACCCGCGTCCAGTTTGCCGACGACCTCCTCCCTGGAGGCGGCCACCCGCGCCTCGGCCCGCACCTCCCCCAGGGCCACCTTCCGGAACTCGATCGTCGCCGTGGTCGGCAGCGGCACACACCGGCTGAGCTGATCCCCGAACCGCGACAACACCGCCGCCCCCGACGCGGACTCGGCCAGCGTGAACAGCGTGCCCGCGTGCGGCCCGGCCACGTGGTTGTGCAGCTCGGGCCGGTCCGGCAACCGGCATTCCGCCCGGCCGTCCTCGACCGAGTCGAACACGATCCCCAACGTACGGGCGAAGGGAACGGTTTCGAGAAGCAAGGCACCTACATCAAAGGACATAGGAGACATGTTACTCATCAGTAGGTGAAAGGGGAGTTACCAGAAAACAGGTGTTGGTGACTGATGTTCGGCGGCCCCGACGCGGTAGCGTGGGCGATCGTGCAGGGTTACAACGACGATCTACGCCTCGCTCACGTCATGGCCGACGCCGCCGACGACCTGACCATGCGGCGGTTCAAGGCGGTCGACCTCAAGGTCGAGACCAAGCCCGACCTCACGCCGGTCAGCGACGCCGACCGCACCGTCGAGGAGGCCATCCGCGGCACGCTGCGCCGGGCCCGGCCGCGCGACGCGGTGGTGGGCGAGGAGTTCGGCAAGACGGGCTGGGGAGCCCGCTCGTGGATCATCGACCCCATCGACGGCACCAAGAACTACGTGCGCGGCGTCCCCGTGTGGGCCACGCTGATCGCCCTCATGGAGTACGGCAAGGTCGTCGTCGGCCTGGTGTCGGCCCCCGCCCTCGGCCGGCGCTGGTGGGCGGCGGCCGACGGCGGCGCGTGGACGGGCCGGAACCTGACGAAGGCCACCCGGATGAACGTCTCCTCGATCACCCGGCTGGAGGACGCCTCCTTCTCCTACTCCAGCTTCGGCGGCTGGGACAAGCTCGGCAAGCTGGACAACTTCCTCGACCTCGGCCGTGCCTGCTGGCGCACCCGCGCGTACGGGGACTTCTGGTCGCACATGATGGTCGCCGAGGGGTCGGTCGACGTGTCCGCCGAGCCGGAGTTGTCACCGTGGGACATGGCGGCCCTCACCGTGATCGTCGAGGAGGCCGGCGGCGTCTGGACCGACCTCGCGGGCGTACGCGGCCTGGAGGGCGGCAGCCTGGTCTGCACGAACGGCGCCCTGCACGACGACGTCCTGAACCGCCTCAACGGCACGACGATCATCTCCTAGAGCCGGTTCACGCCGTCTCGAAATCGGTGCACAACCACTGAAGGCCGTGCCGCTCCAGGCGTACGGCCAGAACGTGACTACGCTCGCCGCAATGCACCAGCACGCACATTTCCACGGCCCCTTCCCGCGGTTCCTTGACGTGCGGGCTCCCGACGAACGGCGGGCGTTCGGCGACAATCATCCGCCCGGCCCTGACGAGATCCCGATAGGCTCGGGCGGTGAGCCGGTCGGCCACCGACTCCGGCGGCCGGCGGCCGGTCAGCACCTCGGCCAGCGCCTGCCCGAGCTGGCGTAGTCTGCGCTCGTCGGGCCTGGCTCCGGCCGGTCCCCAGACCAGCGGGGTCAGGGCCAGCGCGCCGTGCGTGGGCTCGTCCGGCATGCGCCCTCCAATTTCTCGGGGGAAGAAAGAAACGCCTTAATGAGTTTTCGGGCCGGGCCGCCGGATACGAAATCCGCCAACTTTACCCGGCCCTTGTCCAATTTCGTCCCCATGGGCGGAGAAAGGCGTCCCGGAGCTGGATCCCTTTTTTTCATATCGGTTGTTCAGAGCGACAACACCCGCGTGACCGCATTCATCAGCGCGTCCCGGTAGGAACCGCCGTACAGGACCACGTGCACCAGCAGCGGATGCAATTGGTGCAGCGGCACCCGCTCCCGCCAACCCGGCGCGAGCGGGAACTCCTCCTCGTACGCCCGCATCACCCGATCCAGGTACGGCAGCCCGAACAGGGCCAGCATGGCCAGATCCGTCTCCCGATGACCGCCATGGGCCGCCGGATCGACGAGCACCCCCGTGCCCCCGGACCACAACACGTTCCCGCTCCACAGATCCCCATGGATGCGGGCGGGCGGCTCGGGCGACCCGGACACCTCGGGAAGACGTTCGACGGCCCGCTCCACCAGCGCCACGTCCCGGGCGGGCAGCCGCGCCCGGCGCAGGAACGGCAACACCCGCCGGGTCGCGTAGAAGTCCGGCCAGTCGCCGGCGGGCGAGTTGTCCATGGGCAGGTCGGCGATGAACCCCGGCCAGGGCGCGCCGAACCCGGCCGCCCCCGCGCGGTGCAGGCGGGCCAGGTCCGCGCCGAACCGGCCGGCCGCCCCGGCGGTGGGCGGCTCCTCCGGCACCCACGACAACACCAGCCGGTCCGGGCCGACCTCCACCACCTCGGGCACGGTGATCGCCTCGCCCAGCCACCTCAGCCCCGCGGCCTCGGAGGCGAACACGTCGGAGGCCGCACCGGTCTTGGCGAACACCTGCCGCCCGTCCTCCAGCACGCCACGCCGCAGCCGCCGGCCGTGGGAGGAGCCGAGGTCCTCAGCCGATCTCATCGGCGATGTGCTTGGCCACGCCCTCCGAGGCGGTCTCCAGCATGGTCAGCACCTCCTCGAAGCCCTCGCGACCGCCGTAATAGGGGTCGGGCACCTCGGCGCCGTCCGGCGCGCCGGGGTCGAACGAGCGGAACAGCCGCACCTCCACTCCGGTGGGCGCCAGGCGGCGCAGGTTGGCCACGTTGTCGCGGTCCATGGCCAGCACCAGGTCGTAGCGGTCGAACCAGTCCTCGGTGAACTGCCTGGCGCGGTGGGCGGCGCCGTCGTAGCCGTGCTCGGCGAGGGCGCCGAGCGCCCGCTCGTCCATCGGGTCGCCGGCGTGCCAGCCGCCCGTGCCCGCGCTCTCGACGACGACCCGGCCGCCGAGCCCGCGCTCCTCAAGGGTCCGGCGGAGCACCACTTCCGCCATCGGCGACCGGCAGATGTTGCCCATGCACACGAGACACACGCGATAGCTCATGTATCCCATTTTCGCTGGTCACATTGATGGAGATGACCAGGCGCGTTCACCGAACGTTCACCCTTGTTGGGGGGTCTGAGTCACTTTGCCTGCATAACTTCATGGACGACTAAGGACCAAGTGAGGGGAACCCAACCGTGAAGTATGCAGGCCGGCTCGCCGCCGTCGCCGTCGTCGGCGCGCTCTCGCTCGCTGCGTGCGGCACAGACGACAACAGCTCCGGGGGCACGAACAGCACCACCTCTGCCAGCGCTCCCGCCGCGGGCAACGACAACGGCCTGAGCGGCACGCTCAACGCCGCCGGTTCGTCGGCCCAGGCCAACGCGATCGACCAGTGGAAGAAGGACTTCCAGGCCAAGAACTCGGGCGTCAGCCTGAACTACCAGCCGAGCGGTTCGGGTGCCGGTGTGCAGTCGTTCATCGCGGGCACGGTCGACTTCGCGGGTTCGGACTCCGCACTCAAGGACGACAAGGGCGAGCCCGCCCAGGCCGACGCCCGGTGCAAGACCGGCAAGGCCATCAACATCCCGATGGTGACCGGCCCGGTCGCGGTCGTCTACAACGTCCCCGGCGTGGACGGTCTGCAGCTGTCGCCCAAGACCATCGGCGGCATCTTCGACAGCAAGATCACCAAGTGGGACGACGCGGCCATCAAGGCCGACAACCCTGACGCCAAGCTCCCGTCCACGCCGATCTCGGCCTTCCACCGCTCGGACGAGTCGGGCACCAGCGACAACTTCACCAAGTTCCTCAAGGCGACCGCCGGCTGGCCGTACGAGCCCGCCAAGGCGTGGCCCGCCGAGGCCAAGGGCCAGGGCGCCAAGGGCTCCGACCAGGTCGCGGCCAGCGTCAAGAGCACCGAGGGCTCCATCGGCTACGTCGAGCTCTCCTACGCCGAGAACTCCCAGCTCAGCAAGGCCAAGGTCGCCAACGGCGCGGGCGAGTTCGTCGAGCTGACCGCCGACAGCGCGGCCAAGACGGTCGAGACCGCCGAGATCACCGGCACCGGCAACGACCTCAAGCTGAGCATCGACTACGCCACCAAGACGGCGGGCGCGTACCCGATCGTGCTGGTGACGTACGAGATCACCTGCGAGAAGGGCCTCGCGCCCGAGCAGGCCAAGCTCGTCAAGGAGTTCCTCACCTACACCTCCAGCGACGAGGGCCAGGCCGCGCTGAAGGACCTCGGCTACGCCCCGCTCGCGGGCGAGCTGCTCACCAAGGTCCGCACCGCCGTCGGCGCGATCTCCTAGCAGCAGATGACGACCAACGTTCGTACCCGTGGGGGCGGGCCGGCCACGGGCCGGTCCGCCTCGCGGCGCAGCCATGGTGAAGGCCCCTTCAAGTTCGTCTCCACCGGTGCCGGCGTCCTGCTGCTGGCGATCATGGCGGCCATCGCCGTGTTCCTCATCAGCGAGGCCGTGCCGGCCCTGCAGGCGAACAAGGGCAACTTCTTCACCGACCTGATCTGGGAGCCCAACGGCAGCCAGGTGTTCGGCATCGGCGCGCTGGCGTTCGGCACCGTGCTCAGCTCGACGATCGCGCTGGTCATCGCGACCCCCATCGCGGTCGGCGTGGCGCTGTTCATCTCCCACTACGCGCCCCGCCGGCTGGCCGGGCCGCTCGGCTACCTGGTCGACCTGCTGGCCGCCGTGCCCAGCGTCGTCTACGGCCTGTGGGGCGTGACGTTCCTGGTGCCGCTGCTGCGCACGCCGTCGCAGTGGCTCAACGAGAACCTCGGCTGGTTCCCGCTGTTCTCCGGCGAGGGGGCCATCGGCGGCAAGACCATGCTGGCCGGCGGCATCGTCCTGGCGATCATGATCCTGCCGATCATCGCGGCCATCTCGCGCGAGGTCTTCCTCCAGGCCCCGAAGATGAACGAGGAGGCGGCCCTGGCGCTCGGCGCCACCCGCTGGGAGATGATCAGGATGGCCGTGTTGCCGTTCGGCCGTCCCGGCGTCATCAGCGCCGCCATGCTCGGCCTCGGCCGCGCGATGGGCGAGACCATCGCGGTCGCGCTGATCTTCCCCGCCACCTTCGACCTCAGCTTCGAGATCCTCACCCCGCACGCCAACAGCATCGCGGCCAACATCGCCAACGGCTTCGGCGAGGCCACGCAGGTCGGCCGGGGCGCGCTGATCGCCTCCGGTCTGGTGCTGTTCGTGATCACGCTGCTGGTCAACATGGGCGCTCGTATGGTGATCAACCGGCGCAAGGAGTTCAGGGCGGTAGGGGCATGACCATCCAGCACATCTCGACCGGCCGCCGGATCAAGGACAGGTTCGTCCAGGGGCTGGTCTATCTGGCGTTCGCGCTGGCCGTCGTACCGCTCATCTCGGTGCTGTGGCTGGTGATCTCGAACGGCCTGGCCCGCTTCGACCTGGAGTTCCTCACCCACTCGATGCGGAACATCGGCGCCCGCGACGTCGGCGGCGGCGCGTACCACGCCATCATCGGCACCTTGGAACAGGTCCTGCTGGCCTCCCTCATCTCGGTCCCGATCGGCCTGTTCACCGCCATCTACCTGGTCGAGTACGGCAACGGCGGCCGCCTGAGCCGGGCCATCAGCTTCTTCGTGGACGTCATGACCGGCGTCCCTTCCGTCGTTTCCGGCCTGTTCATCCTCGCCTTCTGGGTGCTCTTCCTGGGCAACCCGTTCTCCGGCTTCGCCGGCGCGCTCGCGCTGTCGATCCTGATGATGCCGACTGTGGTCAGATCGGCCGAGGAGATGCTCCGGCTGGTGCCCAACGACCTGCGCGAAGCCTCGTACGCGCTGGGCGTGGCCAAGTGGCGCACGATCCTCAAGGTCGTGCTGCCGACCGCGTTCACCGGCATCGTCACCGGCGTCATGCTGGCCGTCGCGCGAGTGGCCGGCGAGACCGCGCCGCTGCTGCTGACGGTGTTCTTCACCGACTCCATCAACAACGATCCGTTCAGCGGGCCGCAGATGGGCCTTCCCCTCTTCGTCTTCGACCAGGCGGCCCGTCCCAACGACACCGCCATCGACCGCGCCTGGGCCGGAGCCCTCACGCTGATCCTGATCGTCATGCTGCTCAACCTGGTGGCGCGCCTGATCGCCTGGTGGCGCAGGCCCGCCAGGGGCCGATAGGGGGTAACCGCCACAATGTCCAAGCAGATCCAGATCTCGGGCCTCGACGCGTACTACGGATCGCACAAGGCGATCGAGGACGTGTCGATGACCATCGAGCCGCGCTCGATCACCGCGTTCATCGGCCCGTCCGGATGCGGCAAGTCGACGTTCCTGCGCACGCTCAACCGTATGCACGAGGTGATCCCCGGCGCCCGCGTCGAGGGCAAGGTCCTGCTCGACGGCGAGGACCTGTACGCCCCCACCGTCGAACCCGTCTCGGTCCGCCGGATGGTCGGCATGGTCTTCCAGCGCCCCAACCCGTTCCCGACGATGTCGATCTACGAGAACGTGGCCGCCGGGCTCCGCCTCAACGGCCGGATCGGCAGGTCCACGCTCGACGGCATCGTGGAGGACTCGCTGAAGGGCGCCAACCTCTGGAACGAGGTCAAGGACCGGCTGAACAAGCCCGGCGCCGGCCTGTCCGGCGGTCAGCAGCAGCGCCTCTGCATCGCCCGCGCCATCGCGGTCAAGCCGCAGGTCCTGCTCATGGACGAGCCGTGCTCGGCACTCGACCCGATCTCGACGCTGGCCATCGAGGACCTGATGGCCCAGCTCAAGGAAGAGTTCACGATCGTGATCGTCACCCACAACATGCAGCAGGCCGCCCGGGTCAGCGACCGGACCGCGTTCTTCAACCTGGCCGCGCAGGGCAAGCCCGGCAAGGTCATCGAGATGGACGACACCTCCCGCATGTTCACCAACCCGTCAGAGAAGGCGACCGAGGACTACATCACGGGACGCTTCGGCTGATGACCCCACAGCAGGCGGCATCCACGATGAACGGGGACACGAGGACCAAGCCCGTACTGCTCATCGCCGACCCCGACGACGCCGTGGTCGATGACCTGGCCACGGCGCTGGAACGTGAGGGCGTGGCCGTCACCGGCGCGCCGGACGGCGCCCAAGGGCTGCTGCAGGCGGGGGCGCTGCAGCCGGACGTGGTGCTCGTGTCGGCCACGCTCCCCGTCATCGACGCGGTCGACTTCGTCCGTGCGGTACGGCTCGCGCGAGCCGTACCGGTCCTGCTCGGCGTCGGCGAGGGGAACGCCGAGCAGGCCGTACGCGCGCTCGCCGCGGGGGCGGCGGCCTGCGTGGCCCGGCCGTACCGGGTACCGGAACTGCTGCCCTTCATCCAGGCGGCCTCCCCCGAGACCCGCAAGGTGCTGGCCGTCGGCGGCGTCGAACTGGACGTCCAGGCGTACCAGGTGCGCGTCGAGGGCCGCGCGGTGCACCTGCCGCTGCGCGAGTTCGAGCTGCTGCAGTACCTCATGCGCAACGCCGACCGTACGGTCACCCGCGAGCAGATCATGCGGCACGTGTGGAACGCCGCCGCGACCACCTCGACGAACACCATCGCGGTGCACGTCAAACGGCTGCGGGCGCGGCTGGGCGACAACGACGACCAGCTCATCCAGACCGTACGCGGCGTCGGCTACCGGCTGGTCACCCCGAGCACCTCCGGAAGCTCCGCATGACACGCTGGGCGATGCCCTCGACGGTCGCGATGCCGTACCGCACGTCGGTGCTGCCCTCGGTGAGGACGGCCACGGCGTAGTCGTGGCCGTGGCCCCGGATCAGCCCCACGCTGACCGTGGCCCAGCGCTTGGTGGACACGCGCCGCAGCCAGCCGTTCTTCAGGTGCACGCGCTCGCCCTCGCAGGCCGCGGCGGAGACGCCCCAGTCCTGGTCGCCGGCGACCGCGCCCATCAGCCTGAGCGCCTGCGCACGCTCCTTCGCCGCCAACGGGCTCTTCCCGGACACGAGTCCCCTCATCAGGCGAACCTGGTCCTCCACGGACGTTCTGGTGATGCCCCAGCAGTAGAGGTCGACGCAGTCTCCCGGGACGCCCTGAGTGTGCCTGAGCCCGAACCTCCGGCCGGCCTCGGTGAAGCCCGCCGCGCCGCCGATCCGCAACCAGAGACGGTCGGCCGCGTGGTTGTCGCTGTGGCGGATCATGAGATCGGCGTCGTGCCTGACGGGCCCGGGAAGCCTGCGCCACGGGGTCCTGAGCAGCAATCCCATGAGGATCTGGACCTTCGCCGTACTGGCCGTGATCAGCCGTTCGCCCGGACGGTAGCGGTAGACCCGCCCGGTGGTCAGGTCCTCGACCATGGCCGAGACCGGGCCCGGCCGGCCCGCCAGGAAGCGGTCGAGCCGCTCGCTGATCTGCTTCGCCGGTACGCGCCGCCGCTTCGTCACCCGCCCGGCCTCGACCGGCGCGGCAGGGTGTGTGTACCGCAGCACCCGCACGGGAGTCGCCACCTGCGGGCGTGCCCGAGGCTCTGCTGAGGTCTTTTCCGGGACGAACGGTGGCATCAGGAGGGCGAGCCCGATGACCAGCCGTGGAAGCGTGCACACGCCGCCCGCGATCATGCGGTGCATTATCACGAAAAAAGGCGACAACCCGCTAGAAGTTGCTGGAAATCATTTTCGCCAGCTTCTCCTACGGCACGGGCACCCGCCCGATAGTAAGCGAAGTGACCGCTGATACGATTCCCCTCTTTCGGGGTTTCCCAGCACTATCGGGGCGAAAGTGACAACGGGGCCGAGTTATCCGCAGCAACATCCGCAGTTCCACCCGCAAGGGCAGCAACCATGGCAAGCCATGCCGCCGCCCCCACCACCTCAATCAGCTCCACCACCTCCTCTTCCTCCTCCACTCCCTCCCAGGCGCCGGACCGGCTTCTGGCTGACCATGGGCGTCGTCTCGCTCGTGGTGGCGATCGCCGTGGGCGCGGGAGTGGGTCTCGTCCTGCGGGGCCGGATCGGTGTCCAGGACCCGCTGCGCCGCCAGGAGGCGTCGGGCAAGAGCGACCCGAACGCCGTGGTCGTCACCGACGAGGAGATCAACAAGCTGGTCGACTCCCACGGCAAGGCACTGAGCAGCGGGAACGTCGACGCGTTCACCTCCATCTTCGACAAGGGCAACACGACGCTCATCCGCGACCAGCGCAAGGTCTTCGCGAACCTGCGCAAAGTGCCGCTCAGCGAGGTGTCGTACCGGGTGCTGCACCGCGAGGGCCGCGCCGAGGACAGCTTCGGACGAGCCGTGAAGTTCACGCAGGATGTCGCGTTCGTTCACCGGTTCGCCGGCATCGACCTGCGGCCGGTCTCCGAGTGGTACCGCTGGACGCTGGAGAAGGCGTCCGCGAGCGCGCCGCTGATCGTCACCAAGGTGGACGGCGCGCCGCCGCCCATGCTGAGCGGCAGCTCCAAATCCATGTACTACCCGGGCCCGTGGGACATCTGGCCGGACATCACCGTGGCCCGCGCGGGCGCCAGCGTCGTCCTGGCCCACCCCCAGGACGCCGCGCTGGCCAGGCGTATCGCCCCGGTGGTCGCCGGGGCGGCCAAGAAGAACCTGGACTTCTGGAAGCGCAACGGCGACCCGGCGGCGCCCGTACCGGCCGGGTTCGTGGTCGCGCTGGTGAAGGGACAGAGCCAGCTCGGCAACCTGTTCCGCAAGGAGAAGGCGCACGAGGCGGGCGTGTCCATCCCGATGCCCGCCTGGGCCTCGCTGGGCGACGACGTGAAGATCGGCGGCACCCGCGTGGTCATGGACACCACCACCGCCTTCTTCCGCACCTCGGCGGGCATCCAGGAGATCAGCACGCACGAGCTGGCCCACTCCCTCCTCGCCGGCCTCGACAGCGCCGAGTTCTCCCTGTTCGGCAAGCCGAACTGGGTCATCGAGGGCTTCGCCGAGTACGCCGCCAACCGCGGCGTCCCGATCAACCGGAACGTCCGCTACCAGGAAGGCCGCGCCTACCTGGCCGGCAGCCTCGCCGCGCCCTTCAGCGGCCGCCTCCCCGACAACACGTTCTGGGACTTCAAGGGCATGACGAGCGTGAACTACCTGATGGGACACCTGGCCATGCGTTACATAGCCCAGCGGTACGGCGACAAGAAGCTGACCAGCGCGGTGGTCGCGACCTACCGGGGCAAGGGCGACGACAGCGAGGCTGCGCTGTTCAAGGAACTGGGCGTGACCAAGGCGGACTTCGAACGGCAGTGGGCGTCGTACGTCCGCCGGCAGCTGGCCTGAACGGGGAACCAACAATGACCGACCACTCCCAAACCCCACCCAACCCGTACGGCCAACCCGCCTACCCACCCCCCTCAGCCGCGCCCTACCCACCGTCAGGCCCCGCGCCCTACCCACCGTCAGGCCCCGCGGCCTATCCCCCCTCAGGCCCGGCGACCTACCCCTCATCCCCGGGCCCGGCGACCTACCCACCTTCGGGCCCCACCGCCTACCCACCTTCGGGCCCCGTCGCCTATCCGCCTTCAGGCCCCGCCGCCTACCCGCCCGGTCAGGACCCCGCCGCCTACCCCCCGGGGAACGCGGCCACAGGCGCCACCCCCTACCTCTCCCCCTCAGCCGCAGCAGGCCCAGCCACCTATCCCCCGCAACCGGCACCGCCACCGGGAGCCCCACCCACATACCCCCCGAACACCCCCACCTTCGGCAACCAGCCGCCATACGGACAACCACCGCACCACCCCGACACCGGCACCCCGTACGGCGGCTCCCCCGCGCCCGCACAACCGCACCAGAGCCGCCCGAAGTGGAAGACCGCCCTGCTCGCAACCGGCGCGGCCGTCGTACTCCTCTCCGTCAGCACAGGAACCGCCTGGTTCGTCGCCACAACCGGAACGACCACCGGCGCCGACGGCACCGGTTCCGGCGACGACACGGGCGCCGGAGCGGACGAATGGGCCGTCCCCCTCGCGAACGCCGGCAGCTCGGACTTCACCACCGGCCTGGCCTTCGGCAGCTGGCTGACCGACAAGGTCGTCATCCGCGCCCAGAAGGACGGCGTCCTGGCCTACGACCTCGGATCCGGAAAACGCGCCTGGGGCGTCCCCGCGCCGGGAGCCCAGCTCTGCGGCGCCACCCCGGAGCTGTCGCAAGGCAAGGCCGCCGTCGCGTACGGCAGCAACACCCTGTGCGACCACCTCGCCGGCGTCGACACGGCCACTGGCAAACTCATCTGGAAAATCAAGATCCCCGCCGAGAAGTCCCGCCTCTCGAACTCCCTCACCGTCCCCCGCATCATGAGCTCCGACGGCGTGGCCATCGTCGAGCTGAGCGACACGGTGACCGCCTACCGCCTCTCCGACGGCCGCAAAGTGTGGAGCGCGACCGCCTCCCGGGACGACGGCTGCCACCTGAAGGACATCAGCGCCTCCCCCACCCGCGTCGCGGCCATCCTCGACTGCACGTTCAGGGGCGGCACCCGCCTCCAGTTCATCGACCCGAAGACCGGCAAGGTCACCAAGCAGGCCCCCGTCGGCGACCTGGGCCTCATGAGCAGCCTCCTGTCCGCCGACCCCGCGATCGTCCAGAACGAGTCCGGCGGCCAGAACAGCTTCACCGTCTACTCGGACACCGCCACCAAGGTCACCGAATTCAAGACCCCCGAGATAGACATGCTCGCCATGAACACCGTGGCCTTCGTGACCGGCATGTTCGAACAACACCGGTACGTCATCCACGGCGACCGCCTCTACCTCGCCTCGTTCCCGCAGAACGTGCCGCAGCAAATGCGTTCCAGCAACAAGGCCCTGGCCTACGACCTGAAGACCGGCAAACAACTGTGGGAATCGTCCGACACCCACGACACGATCCTCACCTACGTACGCGCCGACGACCAGGGCCTGCTTGCCGTGGAAACCGGCGACCGCCGTGACCTGGCCCCCCGCCTCATCCGCCTGAACGCCACCACCGGCAAGGCAACCGAACTGGCCACCCTCCCCCAGAAGTACGGCACCGAGGCCGAAAAGGCCCGCGTCTTCGAACGCAACGGCGCAGTAATCATCATCCCCTGGACCTCAGTAGCCACCAAGAACGCCATCAGCTACGTCAACACCCGCTAACCCCCAAAGCCAAAAAGGCTCCGCGCACAATGCGCGGAGCCTTTCCCATGTCTCCCCTTCGGCCGGTGAAACAGATGTCCACAGCCTTGGAGCCCTGGCAGGGCGGACGTCCGGGTTCGGAGCTGCGAGGGCGCTTTCCGCGCTGAACTAGGCGCGCTTCGGACCGGGGATGCATGCGCTCTTGCCTCACCGGAAAGCTCGCTGTCAGTGGCGTGCGGTGTTCTTCAGGCCCTGGCAGTGCTGCATGTTGCAGGGCGCCATGTCAGCTGCGGGCTGAGGGAAGCTTCCACCAACCCACAGGCGCCAACCTGCCCAAGCCACGAGCTCCCCCGCCCCTGGTGCCATCGCCCCAGCACACCCCGAACCACCCACCGTCGAGCCACCGACGAGCCACCGTCAGGGCTGCACCACAGGTGCCGCACCTCAGGCCGGCGCGCATCCGCAACCGCGCCCAACAGCGCGATCTGCACGGCCGGCAACATGCCCCGGAAACGCAGAAAGGGCCCCGACCAAACGGTCGGAGCCCTTCCCAAAGATTGTCCGGCGGTGACCTACTCTCCCACACCCTCCCGAGTGCAGTACCATCGGCGCAGAGAAGCTTAACTTCCGGGTTCGG
>NZ_QHHZ01000027.1:0-111318 GCF_003947315.1 Nonomuraea sp. WAC 01424 | reverse complement strand
CCTGGCCATCGGGATCTTCGTCGCCGTCCGCGCGATCTCCCTCGGCCGCCAGGTGTTCGCCGTCCTGGGCCAGCACGTGCCCGAGGGCGTCGACGCCGCCGCCGTGGCCGCCGACCTGGCCGCCATCAAGGGTGTGCGCGACGTGCACGACCTGCACCTGTGGACCCTCACCTCCGGCATGAACGTCGCCACCGCCCACCTCGTCACGGTCGACCAGAACAGCAACCACGCCGTCCTGGACGAGGCCCGCGACCTGCTGCGCACCCGCCACGGCATCGCCCACGCCACCCTCCAGGTCGAGCCGGACGACCACACCGGCTGCGACGAGGTCGGCTGGTAGCACGCGGCGCGGGCGGGCGCCGTCGATCATGCGCCCTGCTCGTTGTCGTGGCAGGACGCCGGTCGCGGTTCGGCCTCGGCGAGAGGGGCGGGCCCGGCGGCCATGCCGGCGGCCGCGTCGGGATGCAGGGCGTGGTGGGTGGGACCGTGCGGGTCCGGGCAGTGCTCGACGAGACGCCGCAGCCGGCCCTCGTCGTCGAAGGCGTGGCTGCCGGGCACGGCGTGGTCGACCTGCAACGTGGTGTGCTCGATGTGGTGACGCTCGCGCAGCAGCCGTTCGACGGCCAGGCGGGCGGCATGGCAGTCGGCGCCCGGGGCGACCAGCACGTGCGCCGACAGGGTGGGGTAGCCGGAGGTGACCTCCCAGATGTGCAGGTCGTGCACCTCGACCACGGCGTCCAGGGCGACGATCTGACGGCCCACCTCGGCAGGGTTCATCTGCGCGGGCGCGGCCTCCATGAACACCCGCCCGGCGTCGCGGACCAGCCCCCAGCCGGCCTTCAGCATCAGGGCGGCGACCACGAGGGCGGCGACGGCGTCGGCCCGGTTCCAGCCGGTCAGCCAGACGATCAGGCCGGCGAGGGTGGTGGCGATGAAGGCGTACAGGTCGTTGAGGATGTGCTGGAAGGCGCCCTCGACGTTGAGGCTGGACCGGTTGGCCTTGGACAGCAGCCAGGTGGCGGCCAGGTTCACGGCGATGCCGGCCAGCCCGGTCGCCACCACGTACAGGCCCTCGACGGGGGGCGGGTCGACCAGGCGGCGCACGCCCTCGAAGGTGAAGTACGCCGCCAGCAGCAGCAGGGTGATGCCGTTCACCTGGGCGGAGACGATCTCGGCACGCCTGAGGCCGAAGGTGAAGCCGCCCCGGGGCGGCCGGGCCGCGATCCGCATCGCGACCAGCGCCAGCACGATCGCCATGGCGTCGGTGAGCATGTGCCCCGCGTCCGAGATCAGCGCCAGCGAGCCGGCGATCAGGCCGATCACCACCTCCCCGGCCATGAAACCGGCGATCAGCATGAGCGCGCCGCGCAGGTAGCGCCGGTCGGCGTCCGCGCTCAGCCCGTGCCCGTGCCCATGTCCGTACCCATGTCCGTGCCCTTGGGGGTGCCGTCCGGCGTGCTCGTGCTGGTGATCCTGCTGTTCGGACACGATTGGCGCTCCTCGTGGAGTGGGTGACGGCCGGGTGCGGCAGCAGATGACCCGTCACGTACATCTGACGGGTTGTTCATATGTACAAATGCTGGCTCCTGTGGTCCGGTAGGTCAAGGGGCCGGGTTGGCCGGACACAAAATCATCTGTACCCATGAATATCTGATCAGATGTTTAAACAAACAGTAATGAGTCAACTACAGAACGTAGAAGTTCCGGGACCCGACCCGCCGTACAGGAAGGGGTTCACGATGAGAACCGTTCCCACCTCCGCCGCGCTGCTGGCCGCGATGTCCGGCTGGCTGGCACTGGCCGGTCTGCCCGCCCAGGCCGTCCCCGCCGGTTCCGCCGCCGTCACGACGTCCACCGCACGGCCTGTCAGCTCCTGCCGCTACCAGCCCGACCACCTCCGGCGCGGCGAGACGATCGCCGTCCGCTCGACGCCCCGGCGGCAGGGGCGGATGCTCGGCCGCCTCGACGCCGGCAGCCGTCCGGTCACCGGGGGCTGCTCAAGCCGGAACGGCTGGCTGCGGATCACCACCCCCACCGGCGCGCACGGCTGGGCCTGGAACGGCTACCTGCGCAGGAGCACCGCCGGAGCCCCCCGCAAGCCCCTATGAGCGAGCGAAAGGACCCCCGATGACCGAGCCGCACGACCACGCGCACCCCCATCACCACCATCACGACGGCGGCGTCCACGCGCACGACGGCCCCCACGACGGCCCCCACGCCCACGACGGCTCCCACTGCGCGCCCGGCGGCGCCGGCGACTGCGCCGACGACCACGCGGCGCTGACCGGCCAGGCCCAGGACTGCGGTTCCGGGCACTGCGACGACCACGGCGCCACCTCGTCCTAGCCACCATGGCGGCCCACCCCTGACGGCCGGGCCGCCGCCCCCGGCTCGGCGCAGGCCGGCCCACGCTCCGGCGTCGCCCCCCACGGAAACGCCGGAGCGTCCCCACCCGCTGCCGAGTCAGGCCACCGAGACGACGGTGAAAGGCTGGATCAGTCCATGCACAGCGAGCACGAAGACCACGACGACGACCACGTCCATGGTCCCCACTCTCCCCACAGCCACGCCGCCCCCGACGGCGTCACCTCGCCGCCGCTTCCGGCGAACCTGCCCGGCCAGCTCGCCCTGCTGACCGCCACCGCCGTGCACCACCAGGTCTTCACCGTCGTACGCCTGCGCTCCGGCTACGACCTGGCCGAGGTGGACGCCTTCCTCGCCCGGGTGGAGACCACGCTCAGCCTCCTGTGGCAGGACAACGCCCAGCTACGCGAACGCGTCCGCGCCACCGAGGTGTCCACCGGGGCCGAGACCCTGGCCGCGGCGCACCGTGCCGCCCAGGAAGCCCTGGAGGCCGCCCAGCACGAGGCCCGCCAGATCCTCGCCACCGCCCACCGCGACGCCGAACGCCTGCGCCAGGAGGCGGAATCGGCGGCCGGCGCGCTGACCCAGGCCACCCGCCAGACGCTTGACGAGCAGCTGGGCCACCTCGAACACGCCATCACCGACCAGGGCCGGCACCTCCAGCACAACCTCCACACCCAGCTCGGCCACCTCCGCGCCGCCCTGGAACAGCTCACCACGCACGACCATCCGCCCGGCCACGGCGCCCATGAAGCCGCGTCGTCGCCCCGGCCGTTCTCCGCACAGCCGCACCTCCCCGTCCGCGACACCGCCGACCGCCACTGACCGCTGACCGCCACTGACCCACCGACCGCCACCGACTCGCCGACCGCCACCCGACCGGCGCACCCGTCCCGTACGCCTTCGCGGTCACCACGCAGCCCTCCGCTCCCAAGCACCGCCCTCACGCAGGAAAGGCCGTGTCATGTTCGTGCCGCTCGGGGGAACGACGCTGCTACCAGCATCCCCGCCCGTCCTGGCCCAGTTCGACCTGAACCCGGGTGGCGCCGGCCTCGACGCCGCCGGGCTGCCCTGGACCACCTGGGCCGCGGTGTCCCTGGTGACGCTGTCCACGCTGACCGGCGCCACCCTGGCCCGTCGCAAGAACGCCACGATCAGCGTCTGGCTGGCCATCGCCTCGGCGCTGATGCTCATCACCGCACTGGTCGATCTGCTGCCCGACGCCTGGCACGAGGCCGAGGTCACCGGCGTGCCGTTGTGGCTGGTGGGCCTGGCCGGGGTCTTCGGCTTCCTCGTCATCACCTTCTTCACCCGTAAGGGATGCGGCCACAACCACGGCGGCGGCGGTGGCGGACGGCACGCGCCCGGCCTGCACCGCCGGGTCAAGCAGGCGGTCAGCGCCGCCGTCTACGGCGGCGTCGGCACCGCGGCCGCGCTGTCCCTGCACCGCATGATCGAGGGCGCCACCCTGGCGCTGGCCGCGTCCGCCGTAGTGGTGGCGGCCCTGGTGATCCACTCGGCCAGCGAAGGGCTCGCCCTGACCGCCATGCTCGACCTGGCACGCAGACCGGCGGCGCCCTGGCTGACCCTGTCCTGCCTGGCTCCGGCCGCCGGGGTCGTCCTGGCGACAGTGGCGCCCCTGCCCGCCCAGAGCGTCCCGATCCTGCTGGGCATGGTCACCGGCGTACTGCTGCGCACCGGGCTCATCGGGCTCGCCATCGCCCGCGACAGCCGCCGCCTGACCCGCCGCCACCTCGTCCTCGCCGCTTTCGCCGTCGCCGCGATCGGCGGCCTGCTGGTCACCACGCAGACCCTGCTCACGGACGGGCCGCGGTCCGCCCCGATCGCCGCCGCCCGCGGGCTCACCACCGCGCCCGCACCCCGTCCGAACCGGCCAACCCCCGCGCCGAACCCGTCGCCCCAGCCGATGAGCGCCGCCCAACTGCGCGCCGCCGTCACCGCCGGGCAGCTCACCCTCGAACAGCTCCTGGCCCGCCGGGACCCGGCCACCATCGCGGCCGACGCCACCGACCTGCTGCGCGCCCTCCCCGAGCACACCACCGACCAGATCAGCCGTACGCTGCGCGCCGCCAAGATCGGCAACGGCACCAGCGTCGGCGAGCTCACCCTGTTCCAGCGCCACCTCCTGCTCACCGCCCTCAGCGACGCGCCCCCAACCCCACGCTCCTGACGTACGGCTCGGCCGACCGGGCAACGACTGTTCGTGCTCCACCCGAACGGCATTCACACGGTGTTCAGCCCACTCTTCGAGGCTTGCGGGTCGGCACCCAGATTTGCATGCACGAGAGGCTTCACCGTGAGCGAGAACAAGGCTGAGCAGGCCGAGCAGGCCCGGTTGTCCCGCCGGCGGCTGGTCAAGTACGCCGGCGTCGGTGCCACCCTGGCCGCCGCGGCCCCCTTGGTGGGCGGCACCCCGGCGCAGGCCGACGACGAGCGCAAGTTCGGCAACGGCGGCTCGAACGGCCGGATGTGGCGGGCGGGCGATCACCACGTCCACTCGGAGTACAGCGGAGAGTTCGACACCAAGACCAACCCGCCGACCTTCCACAAGGGCGCGGACGCGGTCTACCCGATCGTCACCAACGCCATCATGGCCAAGTACTTCGGCCTGACCTGGGCCATGTGCACCGACCACGGCGGCCCGACGCACTCGAAGGTGAACCTGGAGCAGGCCTACCCCGACCTGCTGCGGTCACGGGTGCTGGTGCCGGAGGTGCTGCAGTTCTGGGGGATGGAGTTCGACGCGCCGGCGCTGGACCACCACACGCTGATGATCCCGCACCACGACGGGGAGGCGCAGCAGCTGTTCGAGCTGGAGAGCCGTTTCGCCAAGCACGACGCCTTCCCCGCCGACCCGGGCCGCGACACCGAGGCCAAGATGGTGGAGTTCCTGAAGGCCGCCCGCGACATGCGGCAGAAGCCGCTGGTGATCGCCCACCACGCGTCCCGGTCGGCGACCGGCCTGGGCGTGTGGGGCCAGGACACGCCGCGCGAGTTCCGTAACGGCAACAACACCGCCCCCGACGTGTACGTGGGCTTCGAGGGCGCGCCCGGTCACCAGGCGGGCCCCCTGAACGGCGGCGCGCGCGGCGGCTACGGCAACCACCCCACCTACGGCGGCTTCGACCAGATGACCGCCCGGGTCGGCGGCCTGTGGGACTCGCTGCTGGGCGAGGGACGGCACTGGTGGATCACCGCCACCTCCGACTCGCACGTGCACTGGACCCGCGGCGGCTCCGACTTCTGGCCCGGCGAGTACAGCAAGACCTACGTGGCCGCCCGCCAGGACTACGGCGACATCATGGACGCCCTGCGCAACGGCCGGATCTTCGTCACCACCGGCGACCTGGTCACCGCGCTCGACGTCACCGCCGCCAACCAGGGCCGCCGCGCCACGGTGGGCGAGACGCTCGTCGTCAGCAGCCGCAACCGCACCGACGTCGAGGTGGAGATCCGCTTCCGCCCCCTGGACGGGCAGAACGCCAACGGCGACCGTCCGGAGGTGCGCCGCGTCGACCTGATCGTCGGCCAGGTCACCGGCGTGAGCTCGAACCTCGACGCCGACACCAACCCCACCACCAAGGTCGTGGCCCGCTTCGGCCCGAACGACTGGCGCCGCCAGGGCCGCGACTACGTCATCCGGCACACCCTGCGCGAGGTGGGCGCCGACAGCTACCTCCGGGTACGCGGCACCGGCACCGACGAGATGGAGCCGGCCGCCGACGGCAAGGAAAGCCCGTGGCAGGACCTGTGGTTCTACTCCAACCCGGTCTTCATCCGCGTCCGCTAGCCCCGGAACCCCCCACGCCTGCCGACGCGAACACCTGAGCCCTGCTCACGAGGACCTGGCCTCCGTGGGCAGTCCCAGGGCCTGTTCGCGCTGGTAGGCGGTCAGGTCGCCGCGTGCCGTGAGCAGCCCGGCCAGCCTGGGCACCGAAGGGCTGTCGTCGTGCTCGTCCGCCCATTGCAGCACCATGCGGGCGGCGTGGCGGGCGTCCTTGGTGCCCAGCTCCGGCCGGTCCAGCAGCGCGATCAGCACCTGGTCCGCCTCCGGGGTCTCGCTCCACTCGTCGAGCCAGGCCAGAGCCTGTGCGATCAGCGACGGCGGCGCGTCGGGGCGGGCCAGGTAGGCGGCCAGCAGGGCGCCGGCCGGGCGGTTCAGCAGCCGCCCGGCCAGCGAGGCGTCCGCGCACCGCCGTACCTGGGCGGCCTGTTCGCCGTCGAGATCGGTACGGCGCAACAACGCGAGGACGACCGCGGGCGAGGCGGGCGACCCGGCCCGCGCGCCCAGCCAGGCCAGCGCCAGCCCGCAGGCGTCACGCAGCAGACCGGCGGGCAGCCCGGCCAGCCCCAGGCAGCCGACCAGCAGCCCGGCCGCCGCGGGCCGCACGTCGTCCGCCCGTACCCAGGCGAGGGCGATCCGTACGGCCTGCTCCTGCTGCGCCGGGCTCAGCCCGTCACACGCCAGCACGCCGCGCAGCACATGATGAGCCCGGGCGTCGGACCCGTACGCGGCCAGCCAGTCCATCGCGTGCCGCAGCCCGATCGCGGCGTCGTCAGGGGCGAGGTCCGCGCGGCTGAGCAGCGGCGCCAGGACGCGGCCGGCGGCGTACTCACCACCGTGGACGCCCAGCCAGGCGACGGCGTGTCCGATCGAGGCCGCGGCGGCGGCGGAGCGGGGGCTCGTCCGGCGCAACAGGTGCTGAAGCAGATGCGTGCTGTTCGCGTCGGCGGGATGCGACTCAAGCCACTGGACCGAGAACCGGGCCGCGGCGTCGTACCCCTCCATCGGGGGCCTGAGCGACTTCAGCAGCCAGGAGCAGACCTGGACGGCCTCCGGGCCGCCGCCGTGCGCGCCGAGCCAGCCGAGCGCCACGTCGATCAGGTGCGGCCCGCGGTCCTCAAGGTCGGAGCTCCTCAGCAGCTCGGCGATCACCTCGCCGGCCTCCGGCAGTCGCGCGATCGTGCCGATCCTGGCGAACGCGAACTCCGGCAGGGATCCGCCGCCTCCCTCCGGACCGGGCAGTTCCCACTCGAAGCGCGGCGGCAACCCCGGCGGGAACCGGGCGGCCAGCGCCGCGGCCAGCGCCCTGGCCAGGTGTTCCGGCGCCAGGCCGGCCCGTACGAGCAGGACGCGCAGCACGTACCGGGGATCGGGACGTTCCACGCTCGGGTTCCGGAGCTGGTTGTTCTCGCCGAGGCTCCTCAGCCTGCTCACCATCAGGGAGGACCACGTGACGATCAGGTCGGTCAGCAGCCGTTCCTGGTCGTGGTCGAGCGGGATCTGCGCCAGCGGCCGCAGGACGAAGGAGGCCTTGGTGTTCGTCCCGAACTCCGCCAGCCAGGCGAAGGCGTATCGCGTCGCCCGCTCCCGTTCCTCCTGGGTGAGTCCGGGATGGTCGAGCAGGTGGCGCAGCACCTGACGGGCGCCGAAGGCCGCGTGATGCCGTACGAGCCAGTGCAGGGTGAGATCCACCAGTTCGCGGGAGTACGCCGGGAAACGGTCATGGTGGTCGAGGAGGGAGGGGAGGATGAACCGGCCGTCGAAGTCCTCCGGATGATCCCTCAGCCAGGCCGGCGCGTAGCCGGCGGCACGGTCCAGGCTCGCGGGGTCGACGTCCACGGCGCGCAGCAGGCGGGCGGTCAGGGCGCCGATCACCCGGCCGGCCGCCTGGCTCCCGTGGTGGACGTCCAGCCAGGCGAACGCGTGCTCTTCGAGCTCGGGCCCGGACTCCTCGCCTTCGCCGGGCGCGGAGAGGACGATGTCCTGACCACGCCAGTGCAGCGCGCGCTGGAGCACGTCCGCCATGGTCTCCGGCGGGAGCTCCGGCCTGCTCAGCAGCGCGCCCAGGAGGTTGCGGTTGAGCCCGGAGTTCTGCCTGAACCACGCCGACATCCAGTCGAACGCCAGCTTCACCGCCCTGGTCACCAGCGAACCGGCCAGCTCGGGACGCCGGAGCAGCCCGGTCAGCACCAGCGCGGGACCGTCGTGGACGGTCTTGGCGTGGGCCATGTCGTTCCAGTGGTGCAGCCAGGCGAAGGCGAGGTCGATCACGCCCCGGGCATGGGCGCGCCGCAGGTCGTCCCGCCGCAGCAGCGAACGCAGGACGAAGTCGGAACGGGGATGCTCCACGTGCAGTTCGAGCCAGTCGAGGACGGCGGGGACGATCCGGTCCACCTGGTCCTCGGTCAGACCGGGAACGCCGAGCAGGAAGCGGGCCCGGTCCAGGCTGAGCCGTACCGGGTGCGGGACACCCAGGACGGCGTCCACGAGACCGGGCACCCGCGCCGCCACCTCGGGGTCCTGCGCGGCGTACTTCTTCAGCAGCTTGAGCAGGCCCTCGTAGAAGACCGCGTCGTACTGGCGGTCCGGCTGCCGCAGCCACCACCGCGCCCGTTCCACCGCCTGCCGCGCCTGGAGGCCCGAGAGCTGCCCCCGGCGCAGCAGCTCGCCGAGCACGACGCCGTACTCCAGGTCGTCCTCGTGGGCGTTCAGCCAGGCGAGGGCATGAGCGGAAATGCGCTGCCCCTGCTCCGGCCCGCAGTGCCAGAAGCCGAGCATCGAGCTCAGCAGCAGCGCCGGGACCATGCCGACGCCGTGGACGTCCATCCAGTTCGCGGCGTAGCGGGCCACCTCGTCGGCCTGACCCGACCTGAACTCCATCCGGTCCACCACACGGGAGCCCTCCTCGGAGGTTTTCCTGCGACGGCCCCGCGCCGCCAGCGCGTGGATGACCTCCTTCGCCTCCCGGCGTTCGCAGTGGGCCCGCTCCGGCTCCGAACGGGCGCCCAGCCAGACCAGCGCGTGGCCGATGGCACGCCGCGCCTGGGCGGGGCTGATGTCCTTCTCCTTGAGCCGCGCCACCTCCTTGACCACGTGCAGGCTCTCCCACCGGGCGTGGTGGGTGTCCAGCCAGGTCAGTACGGCGTCGGTCGCCGACCTGCCGGCCCTGGGCTTGAGCAGCAGCTTGGCCATCTGGAACGCGGAGTTCTCCGTGCCGTGCGCGACGAACCAGTTCAGCGTGTGCGTGACCGCCGCGTCGAAGTGCCGGGCCCGGATACCGTCCATCGACAACATCGGCCTGAGCACGAAGGTCGCGTTGGGATGCCGGTCGTGCCGGCGCAGCCAGGCCAGGGCGCACTCGGCCGACTGCGCCCGCAGCGGTTCGGCGAGGTCCGGGCACTGCAGCAGGGGCCCGAGCACGAAGCTCGCCTCGGGTTTGTCGCCGTACCTGGCCAGCCACCGCACAGCGGCGGTGGCCGCCTGCTCGGACTCCTCGGCCGCGAGCGCGGTGCTCGTCAGCAACTGCTGGAGTACGTGGGAGGCCGTCGGCCGGAGGCTGTGCTCGGACAGCCACGCCACAGCCTGGGCCCGGCACCGGTCCTCGCCGGCGGCGCCCGGCCGGAGGCGGACCAGCAGCGCGCCGAGGAGTTCCGGTGTGCCGGTGTGCCCGGGGGAGCGTTCCAGCCAGTCCAGCGCCGACTCGACCAGCGGAAGCGGGACCGGGGCGGCCTTGGGGCAGGAACGCAGCGCGTTCCTGAGGATGACGGGCGCCCGCTGCTCCGATTCCGCCGCCCGGAGGCACGGGCCCGCGACGGCGTCCCAGTGACGTGTCGTCGCGTCCTGCCAGGGTGGTCCGGCGACCAGGGCCAGCAGCGCCTGTTCGGCGTCCTGCGCGCCGCCGGCGGCCCTCAGGAGCGCGCCCACGTTCGTCGCGTTCCGCTCCAGCCATTGCCCGCACAGCCGTTCCAGCAGCGGCGGCAGCTTCTCCTCCGGGTAGCCGGCCGACATCGCCCGGAGCCGGTGCGCGAAGTGGGCGAACGTGGTCACGCCCGTGAGCACGGCGTCCATCAGCAGGTCCGCCTGCGCCCCCTGGAGGGTCTCGCCGGAGGGCGTGAGCAGGCAGGACCGCAGCAGTTCCTCGGTGACCACGTCGTGCAGGCTGTGCAGCCGCCCGTCCCGCTCCTCCAGCCAGCCCCGGCTGAGCAGCAGGTCCACCACGGACTCGGCGGTCAGCGCGGTCTCGCGCAGGCACAGCAGCAGACGCCGGGCGGCGGCCTCGATGTCCGCGCGCGGCTGCGGGCACGCGCAGACGGCCGCCGCCGCGGCGAGCAGGTACGGCTCCGGCGCGGCCCCGGTCTCGGAGCCCTCGTCCGTGGCGGGCAGCAGGCCGTCGGCGCGCAGGTGCGTCAGGAGCCACTTCGACAACTCGCCACCGGGCAGCCGGGATCTGCGCGGCACGAGCAACTGGCCACCCCGCCGCGTCTCGAACTCGGAGGCGATCAGCACGGCGAGCCCCGGCCTGAGCCCGCACAGCCCGGCCAGCCCGTCGAACCCCCATTGCGGCACCTTCAGCGCCTCGGGCGCGACGGTCCGCAGGATCACGTCCTGGACGTCACGCAGGTACGGCTCCGCGTCCGGCACGGTGACGTGCCTGAAACGCTGGGCCACCTCGCGTCCGCGCAGCGTCGCGAACGGGGTCGGGCCCGCGGCGGCGAGGACGGCGACCCGCCGCGGCCGGTCGGTCACCCCGGCCTGGGCCAGCGCCGCCGGGATGGCGTGCGGGTCGAGGGAGAAGTCCGGCGAGACCTCGTCGGCGACGATGAGAACCCGGTCACTCCCGGAGTTCACCGCGGCCTCGACCAGCCGCTCGACGGTCGGCCGGGCCGCCGGGTGCTGGTGCAGCACGAGCCAGCCGTCCTGCCGCGCCTTGGAGGCGGTCTCCAGGCAGATGCGGCTCTTGCCGGACCCGGCCGGGCCCGTGACGAGCACGCCGTGCGTCTCCGACTCCAGCGCGGCGAGCAGGTTCGCGGGACGGGCGCGATGCTGGTGCCCGGGACTGACGAACCGCAGACCCTTGAGGTAGGCGTCCGTGCCGGTGAGCGCGGCGGCCGTCTCTTCGTACGGCATGAGATCCGGCGGCTCGGCGATCATCGTCCCGGCCGTCGCGGGATACCTCTCCACCCGCAGGCCGCGTTCCGCGAGCAGGGCGCTGAGGGTGGGATCCTCCTCCAGGCCGACGGTGCTGGCGGCGACCAGTGACGGCGAGGCGTGGCCGGTGCAGACGCCGACGACCAGGTCCTCTCCCACGGGAAGGACGGGAGCGCCGGAGATCCCGGCCCAGGGTGATCTGTCCGCCGGGTAAGGACGAGCCTGATAGAAGACGTGTTTCCATTCGGGCAGGCCGGAGTCGACGTTCAGGTCCAGCAGCTCGGGGGCCTCGAACGTGCCGAGGGCGATGTTCACGAACACGTGCCTCCGGTGCCAGTCGAAGTCCCGGGAGTCCAAGGTCGTGAAGCCGACCACGTCGCACGGGACCCGCCCGGTGCCCTTGTCCAGTCTCCCGATGCGGGCGGTCGAGCCGTCCTGGGTCGCCGGGCCGCGCAGCGTCACCAGGGCGAGGTCGTACCGGTCGTCGTTCGGTCTGTACTCTCGGTGCGGGAAGACCGTATCTATCTCCAGGTGCCGTTCGTCGTTCGACAACCGGGCGAAGGCGGCGCCGGGCCGTGGCGGCTTGCCGAAGAGATGCGCGCAGGTCAGGATCAGGTCCGGCGCGAGCAGGTAGCCGCTGCCGATGAAGTCCCCGTCCTCCTCGAACGAGACGACCCTGTCGAGTTTCGTCAGACTGGCCAAGAGTGTCGTCGGTCCCTTCCCGGCACGGCGCGGAGGTCAGCGGAGGTCGCGCGGCGGGCCGGCTCAGTCCCGGCGGGCCCTGGTCCGTACGTAGCCGCCGTCCGCGGTCTCGGCCGAGAGCTCCAGCTTGAGCAACTGCGTGGACACGGTCTGCGAGGACCGCTTGCCGTCGCCGGAGAGCACCCAGAGCTTCACGCCCAGGCCGCCCTCCTGCCCCTTCGTCACGGCGATCTGCGCCTCAAGGTTGATCTTCTCCAGCCGGAACCGGACCGCCTCGCCCTCGCTCTCCTTGACGGATCTGGCGAGTTCCTCGCGCAGTGCCCTGAGCACGCTGGCCAGTTCGATCTCCATGACGTTCCTCCAAAGCCGCGCTCACGGCGGCTCGCCCGCGATCCTTCTGCCAGGCGTTTCCCGGCGAAGTTCCTCAATTCTGGAAGACCGGGACGGCCGGGGCCCCGCCGTTGCGGCAGGGCGGCGCATTCGCTGCGGAATTGCGGAATCGAACGTACGGCTCGGCGTACCGCCCGCCTACGACCGCTCGTCGGCCAGCGCGGCCAGCACCCTCACGAGGCCCAGGCGCTCACCCTGGCGGTACTCCTTCTGGTACGACCCGTCACCGAGCATCCGCTGGATCCGGCCGATGTTGCGGGCCCGGCTGTGCACCAGGTGCGAGATGCCCCAGAGCTGGGGAGCGCCGGCCACCTGCCAGGTGGCGTGCGCGGCGCCGAGCAGCAGCGCCGCCACGCGCGGCTCCCCGCGCTGGGCCAGGACACCGGCGAGCGTCTCGCTCACCGTGGCGGCGCCGAGCGGGTCGCCGAGCCGCCGCTTGAGGTCCAGGCTGCGCCACAGCAGGGTGGTGGCCTCCTCGACCCGGCCGGTCTCCGCGCACTCGATGGCCAGTGTCCAGCGCAGGTAGGAGCGGTGCCAGATCTCCCCGCACGCCTCGGAGAGCTCCAGCGCCCGCCGGAAGAAGTCGCGGGCCTCCTCCCGGGCGCCGCGGATCGACGCGGCCACCCCGAGCTGGGCCAGGGCCTGCTGGGCGGTCAGCATGCCGGGCCGGTGGCCGTCGAGCCGCAGCGCCGTCGAGGAGTGCTTCTCGATCTGCTCGACATCGCCGCGGACCATGGCGGACAACCCGCGCAACTGGTGCAGGGCCGCGCGAATCCCGGCCCACTCATCGCCCTCGCGGCCGATGACCGGTTCGAGCCGGTCGAGTACGCGTTCGGCGGCGGCCCGGTCGCCGTGCAACAGCAGGACGAACGCGATGGACCACTGCGCCCGGCACCAGGACGGGGCCGGCTCGGCGCGGGGCGGACGCGGGTGACGCTCGGCCAGCGGGCGCATCCAATGGACGCCCTCGCCCACCTTCCCGCTGGCCACCCAGTACAACCACAGGGCGTAGGCGCCCTCGAAGAGGGTGTCGTCCTCGGCGGGCACGTGGGTGAGGGCCAGCCGGAGGTTGGCGTGCTCCTCCGCGAGCCGGACCAGCCACTCCGCCTGCCGTGGGGTGGCGTACTCCTCCTCCGCCCGCCGGGCCAGGCCGAGGTAGCGGTCCTGGTGGCGGCGCCGGGCCTCGTGCTCACGTCCCGAGGACGCCAGCCGTTCCCGCCCGTAGAGCCGGACCGTCTCCAGCAGGTGCAGCCGGGTCCGTCCCTGGGTCTCGACCCGCCGCAGCAGCGACTTGTCGACGAGTCCGGCGATCGCCTCGAACGCGCTGTCCGGGCCGGTGCTCCCGCCCGCGCAGAGGGCCTCGGCGTCGGTCAGGGAGACGCCGCCCGAGGCCGCGGACAGTTGTTCCCACGCCGCCCGCTCGGCCGGCGAGCACAGCTCGTAACTCCAGTCGAAGACCGCCGACAACGTCCGGTGCCGCGGATGCGCCGTACGTTCCGCACCCGCCGAGCCGAGCAGCAGGAAACGTCGGTCGAGCCGGTCGAGCAGGTCGTTGACGGAGAGCGTGCGCAGGCGGCGGGCGGCGAGTTCCAGCGCCAGCGGCAGGCCGTCCAGCAGCCGGCACACGCTGACCACGGCGGCGCGGTTCTCCGCCGTCAGCCGGAACCCGGGCAGGACGGCCTGGGCACGCCCCACGAAGAGGTCGACGGCCGCCGAATCCGCCCCGGTCTCCTCCGGCAGCGGGAGCGGGCCGATCGCCAGCACGCGTTCGCCGGTCACGTCCAGCGGCTGCCGGCTGGTGGCCAGGACCCGCAGGCCCGGTACGGCCCGCAGCAACGATCGGGTCACCGCGGCGGTCGCGTCGAGCAGGTGTTCGCAGTTGTCCAGCACCAGCAGGACCCGCCGGCCGGCGAGCGCCTCGGCCATGGCCTCCAGCGGTTCCTGCCCCGCGTTGGACTGGACACCGAGTACGGCGGCGACGGCCCGGCCGACCATCGCCTGCTCGGTGAGTTCGGCCAGTTCCACCAGCCACAGCCCGTCGGGGAACCATGGGGCCGCCTCTTCGGCCACGCGCAACGCCAGGCTGGTCTTGCCGACGCCGCCGACGCCGGTCAGGGTCACCAGCCGGGCCGTCCGGAGCAGCCCGGTGCCCTGGGCGAGTTCCTGGCCTCGGCCCACCAGCCCGGTCAGCGCCGACGGCAGGTTTCCGGGCAGGTCGCGGCGTGGCGCGGCCGGGCCGGGGGCCTCGTCCGGCGTCTCGGGCCCGGCCGAGGCCGACGCCTCGCGCCAGCGGACCGCCCAGAGGTCGAGGAGCACCGGCAGGCTCCAGTCGCGGGCGATCTCCTCCGCCCGCTGCGGATGCGTCCGCGCGAAGGCCGCGCACGCCTGGACGAAGGCCGCGACGGCGTCCCACGACGGCCGGACGCGCCCGGAGGCGGCGTTCCGCAACGACGTCTCGGAATAGGGTGAGCCCAGCCGGGCGGCCTCCCGGGCCAGCGTCGCGTAGCTGGGGCCACCGGCCTGGTTCCGTAACTCACGCAATGCCCGGGCGAAGCACCCGAGGACGCTGTCGGGATCGGGGACCGGCGCCGGCCGGCGCCCCGGGCGGCCCACCTGACTCATGCCGCCTCCGCCATGAAGATCACTTACTCACCGGATACCCGTCCCTGTCGATGGTGTCAACTCAGCGGGTCATCCAGTTTGTCAACCGACCCTGGCCGACGTCCGCCGAACGTTCCGAAAGGGCGGCGCCGGGCCGTCCGTCATCGCCGGCGGCCCGTACGGGGCGGGGCGCTCGCCTCCTCCGCGTACCGGCTCAGGCGTCGTGCGGACGTCTCCAGGTCGCTGGCGGCCGCCGTGCAGGCCGCGAGGTGGGCGGTCACCGAGGCGCGCAACCAGGGCGGCGTCCCGTCGACGGCCTTCAGCTCCGCCTCGATCGCGCGCAGGCGTTCGGCGCAGGCGGCGAGGGCGCGGGCGTCCGAACGCAGGACCTCGGCGTGGGCGATGATCGCGGCGATCGGGGTGGGCATGGTTCCTCCGTCAGGCCCGCGGCACCGGGACGGCGGCGTCCCGGAGCGTCTGGCGGGTGGTGGACGACAGGCACAGCAGCGGGCGGGCGCCGTCGAGCGCCAGTTCGCGGAGCCGGCCGGCCAGCGGGTGGGCCGACCGCGGCTCGACGAGCAGCCGCAATGACGGCGCCGCGTGCAGCCGGGCCCGCCCGCGAGCTCGTACGCAGGACCGCAGCACGGCGCCCGCCGCGCCGGTGTAGCCGACCAGGCCGGGATCGTTCACGGGCAGGCCGGGACCGAGCCGTCCGCGCAGGGTGAGGATCTGGCCGGCGGTGACGTGGGCGGACCGGCCGTCGAGCCGGAGTTCCAGCGGCGTCAGGTACGTCTCGCCGCCCCACAACCGCGACCCGAGGGCGCGTACGGCCACGGTGTCGACCGCCGACCCGACGAGGAACGTGCCGGAGCGGCGCAGCTCGGCCGCCCGCAGCAGGTCGGGCCGGACGGCCGGACGCGAGCTGCGGCGGGACGGCCCCGGAACGACGACGCCGACGTGCAGCTCCGCGTAGCCGCCCGCGCTGGTGCGCCGGTTCCAGGCGGCGTGCACGGCGAGCAGCGCGCGGCCCGCCACCCGTACGGCGGGACCGAGCCCCGTGCCCTCCAGCAGCTCCGCCGCCGCCGCCGGACGCACGGCGAAGTACGCGGTGAGCGCGTCGCCGTCACGGCACCTGATCGGCAGTTCGACGTTCCCCCCGGGCCCGCCCACGGGACGGGTGGGCACGGCCAGGAACGGGAACCCCACCGGATCCGGCGGACGGTCGAACAGCAGGTACGCCTGCGAACGCACCACCCGCCCCCGGAACGCCGCGAGCCGCTGCTCGATGTGCTCGCGGGCCTCGGGCAGGTCGTCGGTGAGGTTGGCGAGGTAACGCTCGATGCTGTGGCAGTGGGGGAACAGATGGGTCGAGTCGCTGTAGTCCACCACGTACCAGCCGGGGTGGAGGTCGAAGCAGGTGCCGGCGCCCTGGCCGTCGAGGGTGGGGATGATGTCGTGCCGGTTGGTGACGCTGGCCACCCAGGTACGCGGGTCGGCGGGGCGCTTGAAGTCGACGGGCGAGCCGACGGCGACGGCGTGGGTGACCGTGTGCCGGGCGCAGAATCCGGCGTCCTGTGCCAGGTTCATGATCGCCGCACCGCCCGCGCTGTGTCCGACGAGCGCCAGTTCGGCGCCCGGCGGCGGCCCGTAGTCGGCGACGGCCTCGGCCAGGGCGCGGCTGTAGGGGCTGCTGGCCAGCACGGCGCTGCTGAACGCCCCGAGCAGGTCCTGCGGCGAGTCGCCGTCGGGACGCCCCATGCGCATGCCCGGCGCCTGGAGGACGTGACGGATCACGCCGTCGGGCCCCTCGACGCTCTGGACGAGCGCCCGCCCGGTGGTGCCGATCGTGCCGATGTTGGCCAGGAAGCCGAGCAACGACCCCCGCGTGCACAGCCGGGCCGACTCGGCCGCGGTCAGCTCGATCCGGCGCGCGGCGCCTTCCCCGGTGTCGAGCACGGCGATCGCCCGGTTGCTCATGCCGGTGATCGGATCGGCGGTGGCGAAACCGCGTCCCGTCGCGATGAGCCAGGCGGTGGCGTCGTTGAGCGGGTTCTCGTCCAGCAGCGCGCGCAGCGCCAGGACCTCGCCGAAGACCGGGGCGAGCTGGCTGAGCGCGCGCACCGCGCCACGGTCCTTGACCAGCGCGCGCAGGGCCCGTACGGCCTCCACGTCGCGGTCGGCGGCGGCCGCGTCGATGAGCCGGACCAGCATCGGGTCCCCGGTCAGCTCGGGGTGGGTGAGCGCCACCGCCGCCACGCGCAACCGCAGCGACGTGGCCAGCACCCGTACGGCCAGGCTCTCGGCCCCCAGCATGGCGCCGGCCTTGGCGGCCGCGGTGGCCAGCCGGCCGCCGGTGAACGCGTATCCGAGGCCCCGGCCGTTCGTCGTGGCCCGCAGCAGCGCGCGGTAGGCGGGCCGGGCCGCCGAGGGGGCGTTCGGGGCGGCGCGCAGCAGCGCCGCGTCGGTGAGCGCGGCCGTGGCGTGGGCCGCCGCGTCCTGGATCGTGACCGCGATGTCCACCAGCTCCCTGGCCAGGGCGCGCAGCGGCTCGGCGGCCGGGTCGTCGTCCCCGGTCATGGCCGGGGCCGCCGGGACATACTGACGAAGCGGGGGCTCTGGTCCTCCGGCGTGTTGCGGCGCAACACGTCCGACAGCGTGCGGGTGGCCGCGATGATCCGCAGGCCCTGCGGGGAGAACGTGGCGGCGTTGAAGATCCGCGGAGCCAGCAGCGGGTTGGTGAGCGCCTGGGAGAAGGCGTCGATGGCGATGATCTTGGTCAGCAGCGGCGGCAGGATCGCGTCGGGGGATCCGGGCTCCTCGGCGAACAGGCCGACGTACAGGTCGACGTCGTCCACGTCGCGGTAGAGGTCGCTCAGGGCGCTGCTGACCCGCCGGTCGCCGGTGATCTGCTCGAAGGCGCGCACTCTGGGGAAGCGGCAGTGCTCGCGGTAGTCGTTGTACGGCGCCAGGCCGAGCGCCCGCGAGTCGGCGAGGCTGAGCACGTCGATCTCGCGCAGGACGGGGTCGGTGTTGAACAGGCAGATACGGCCGGCCCGCTGGCGGGAGGCGTCCTCGAAGAGCCGGCCGAGGCCGGGGCCGGGCAGCAGCGCGCCGCTGAAGAACGTCTCGGCCATCGGCAGCTGATGCCCGCCCACCGTCAGCCGGGACGGGATCAGGCTGTGCCAGCGGTAGACGAGGTTGAACTCCACCGAGGCCCAGTTCTGCCGGTGCCAGGGCGCGTGGTCCAGCATCGCCGACAGCCGCGGGTCCAGGGTGAACCGGAAGTGGTAGGGGGTGATGTGGTTGATGTACTCCTCGACGACCAGCTTGATCAGCAGCACGATGAGGATGTTGCGGGCCGTCTGGAACAGCCGTTCGTCGTCCCAGCGCGGATGTTCCCTGGCCAGCAGCCGCGCCACCCTGTTGTGCTCGCGCAGGAACAGCACCGTGAGCATCGTGAAGCCGATCTGGCCGTTGCCCCGGTCGCTGCCGGTGGCGAACAGCGTGTCGCGTTGAGCGTCGGTGAGGTGCTCGAAGCGGATCACGCGCAGCGGGGCGAACTCCGGCTTGATCTTGCCGTTCTCGCACAGATAGGGCGGGAACTCGCCGCCGTTGATCAGCTGGCTCTTGAGCAGCCCGCCGTCGAACGCGCGCAGCGCCGCCGACGCCGCCTCGTCGAGGCCGTACACCTGGTTGAGGTCGATGTGATGGTTGGAGCTGTTCTTACGGGGGTCGCGCGGGACGTTGATGTCGCCGCGCAGGAACCCGTCGGTGAACCATTGGGCGAAGTACGCGAAGAGCACCGTGGAACGCGGACAGAGGATCATGGACTCGCCGCGGGCGAACAGGTCGCCGGCCCTCTCGGGTGTGGGCCGGTTCTCCTCGATGCCGGCGACCGGGGGCAGGTGCCTGCCGCTGAAGGTGCGGTCGGTCAGGGAGGCCCACGAGGTGTAGTCGGCCATGGTGCTCAGCGGCTCGGGGCGCGGCGGCATCTCGCGAATCGCGTGGTCGATCAGCGAGGCGTTGATCCGGCGCCGGAGCGGCCGGCTGCGCTGGAGGAGGTCCCAGACCGGCCGGCCGTTGGTCAGGGCCAGGAACCTGAGCCGGTTGGACAGGCCGTCCGTGGCGATGCTCCGTGCGCTGCTTCCCATCGTCAGCCTTCCCGCCTCTCGGCGCCGAGCCCGATGTTGAAGGTGTCGGGGAAGATCCCGAGTGTGCGTTCGACGTGGCCCGCGGGCGGCGGCAGCGGGCGCAGGCCGGGACGCAGCAGCAGCCGGCGTACGGTCTCGGCGATCACCACGCCGGCCAGGTGCACGCCGAGGCAGGCGTGATGACCGGAGCCGAAGAACAGGTGATGGTGGCGGGGACGGTCGAGGCGGAACTCCTCGGGCTCGGGCACCACGTCCGCGTCGAACATGGCCGAGGCCGGCGCCGCCAGCACGAACGTGCCCGCGGGGATCACCGTGCTGCGCGGGGTGCCGGCGGCCAGGACGTGGTCGCGCTCGCACAGCCGGGGAAGCAGCTTGAAGAACGGGCTGAACCGCAGGGCCTCCCACACGTACGGATCGAACCGTCCGGGGTCGTCGGCGACGGCCACGGCCTGCGCGAGCACCCGCGGGCGCAGCAGGAGCTGCTCCACCGCCTCGACCATGGCCCCCGGCGCGCTCTCCACGAAGCCCAGCGGCAGCCCGGCCATGTTGACCACGATCCGGTCGTCGGTCACGGCGGGCGGGGAGGCGCGGACCAGGCGGGCGAAGACGTCGTCGGGGAGGTCGCGGCCGGCCCGCAGGGTGGCCCGGTGCTGGGCGAGGCGGTCGCTCAGGTGGTCGACCAGCTCGCCGCCCGCCTTGACGGACGCGGCCTGGAGGTGCGGATCTCCGCCGAAGTTGGCGAAGCCGTCGGCGACGATGGCCCGCGTCCACCCGCCCAGGGTCTGCGGATCGGGGCCGGGGACGCCGAAGTACCGTGCGCACACGCCGAGGGCGACCGGGCGGAACAGCCCGTGGACCGCTTCGAGGCGCCCGCCGGGCCGGGCGGCGTCGAGCAGTTCGTCGGCGAGGCGGCCGGTCAGCTCGCGCACGTCGGCCGCGTCCCGAGGGTCGAGCACGAACTGCATCAGGCCCTTCTCCCGCCAGTTCATCGGCGTGGCGTCCCGGCCCAGCATGAACGGCGCGCCCAGGGCGGCGTCGAGACGGGGGCCGAAGGCGCGTACGGAGAAGACCTGCTCGTGGGAGAGCACCTCGGTGACGTCGGCGAAGCGGGTCACGACCGTGAAGGCGGGGGTGACGAAGACGGGACGCCGCTCGCGCAACTCGGCGAACAGGCTCCGCCAGTCGGTCCGCATCCACTCCCTGACCAGGCCGAACGCGGACATCGGGTCCTTGGCCAGGGCGTCGTCGTATCTCTCCAGATAGCCGCCCGTGGTCGCCCGATCGACAACACCCATTGCGTTGGACCTTCCGCCTGATGTCGGAGCGCACAGTGATGATCACGTTGTGCAATCACAATCTAGGGAGGCGTCACACCGTTTCTTCATGACGGCCGGGTGCATTGTTTTGCTTCCTCACGGTAATCATCCCGTCACTCTCAGGACATTGCCGCAGTCCATGGGCCTGGCCGTTGAATAAGGAGCCTGTGTACCGCTCATGGGAGGAAAACGTGACGTCACCCATGCCGCAGCCCGGCACGGCGGAGACGGTGACGGTCACCACCGGCCGCCGCGCCGCGTACCTGGTCGTGCTGGTCGTCCTGCCGGTGTTGCTGCTGGCTCTCGCGGTGCCGGCCGCCTGGGGGTGGGGCATCGGCCCCCGCGACCTGGTCGTCGCGGTCGTGATGTACCTGGTGAGCATCTTCGGGATCGCCATCGGCTACCACCGCCTCTTCACCCACCGCGCGTTCAAGGCCAACCGGGCGCTGCGGATCGCGCTCATGCTGGCCGGCGGCATGGCCGTCGAGGGGCCTCTCATGTTGTGGTGCGCCGAGCACCGCCGCCACCACAAGTACGCCGACCGCGAGGGCGACCCCCACTCGCCGTGGCGCTACGGAGACACCGGCCCGGCCCTGCTGCGCGGCATGCTGCACGCCCACATCGGCTGGTTCTACACGGCCCGTCACCGCTCCAGCCGCCGCCACTGGGTGCCGGACCTGCTGGCCGACCCGGACGTGCGACGTTTCGACGCCGCCTACCCGGCGGTCGTCCTGCTGTCGTTCGCGCTTCCGGCGGCGGCCGGCGGGCTGTGGTCGATGTCGTGGTCGGGCGCGTGGAGCGCGTTCCTGTGGGGCGGCCTGGTCCGCTACGCCGTGGTGCACCACGTCACCTGGTCGGTCAACTCGATCGCGCACACCTTCGGCGACCGCCCGTTCCGTACGCGGGACCGTTCGTCCAACGTGTGGTGGGTGGCGATGCTGACGCTCGGCGAAGGCTGGCACAACTGGCACCACGTGGAGCCGACCTGCGCCCGCCACGGCGTGCTCAAGGGCCAGTTCGACCCCAGCGCGCGGCTGATCCGCTGGTTCGAGCGGGCGGGCTGGGCCCACGGCGTACGCTGGCCCAGCCCCGACCGTCTGACGACCCACCGCGTCGACCACAGCCCGGAGGCCGGCTCGCTGCGCTAAGGCTCGCTAGCCCAGGTCGTCCCATTCCTGGAGCAGGTGGGCCGTGGCCGCCGCGGGGGCCGTGAACGACCAGCGGCCCGGCGGCAGGTTCAGCGCGCAGCCCCCGTCGGCCAGCCTGGTGGTCGGCAACTGCTCGCTGAGGCCCATCAGGAACGTGCCGTTGACGGTCATCCCGTCCCACGCGCCGCGTACGGGCAGCACCGCGCGGGCGGTCACGCCCTCCGGGACGGCGAAGGTGAACTGGACCCCGTCGGGCCCGGCCCGCCAGCCCGACTCGACGGCCCCGGACGCGCTCTCGTAGCGGGCGTGCGCCTGGCGCAGCAGCGGGACCGGCCCGGGACGCAGCAGCAGCTCGCCGAAGCCGCCTCCCGTGCCGCGCGGGTCGTCGCCGAGGCCCGCGACGTGCCGGAACAGCCAGTCGCCCACGCAGCCGTAGGCGTAGTGGTTGAAGGAGTTCATGGCCGGGGTCTGCAGACCGTGCCGGTGGTGCCAGGCGTCCCAGCGCTCCCACATGGTCGTCGCCCCGGCGCGGAGCTGGTAGCGCCAGGACGGATAGCCCTCCTGGTTGAAGATCCGGCACGCCAGGTCGTGGTGGCCGGTCTCCGACAACACGGGCAGCAGCAGGGGCGTGCCGACGAAGCCCGTCATGAGCCGGTGCCCGTCGGCGCGGACCAGTTCGGCCAGCGCCTGCGCCGACGCGGCCCGGTCCTCGGGCGGGACCAGGTCCCAGGCCAGGGCGACGGCGTAGCCGGTCTGCGTCTCGGTGTGCAGCCTCGGCCCGTTGAGGAAGGCCCGCTGGAAGGCGCCCGACACGCGGGTGAACGCCTCGCCGTACTCCGGCGCGTGCGGCTCGCCGAGCACGTCGGCCGCGTACGAGATCAGGCGCAGGCTGCGGGCGAGGGCGGCGGTGGCGATGAGGCTCTTGGGCGTCTCGACCGTGCCGGGGGCCAGCCAGTCGCCCAGGGCCCTTCCCGGCCTGAGGCCGTCCTCGGCCTGGGCCAGGCAGTAGTCGGCCCACCGCCGCATCGGTTCGTACGCGCGGCGCAGCGTGCGGTCGTCGCCGTAGCGCCGCCACAGCAGCCACGGCACCTCGACCAGCGCGTCGGACCAGACGGGGGAGTCGTATCCGTACTCGGGCAGGACCGGCGCGACGTGCGGGACCGCGCCGTCGGCGCGCTGCCCGTCGATCAGCGTCGTCACCCAGCCGGACAGGAACGCCTGCGTGTGCCGCAGGAAGCTGAGCGTCGAGCCGAACACCGAGATGTCGGCCGTCCAGCCGGTCCGCTCGTCACGCTGGGGGCAGTCGGTCGGCACGCTCACCAGGTTGCCGTCCGCCGACGCGCCGATGTTGGCGACGAGCTGCCGTACGGCGGGGTCGCTCACGGTCAGCGAGCCGGTGACGGCGAGCGCGGAGGACAGCAGCACCGCCTCCAGGTCGTCCGGCGTCAGCGGGCCGGGCCAGCCGGTGATCTCCGCGTAGCGGAACCCGTGCAGGGTGAACGCGGGCTCCACGACGTGCGGGCCGGGGCCGAGGACGAACTCGTCACGCTGGTCCGCGCTGCGCAGGTTGTCGGTGTAGAGCCGCCCGGTCGCGGTCAGCTCCTCCCCGTGCCGCACCTCGATCCGTACGGGGCCCGGCGCGTCGACGCGCAGCCGTACGCGCCCGACGACGTTCCGGCCGAAGTCGGCCACCTGGACGCCCGGCTCGGGTTCGGTCACGGTCACGGCGGGCGCCGTGCCGATCACCCGTACCGGGGGAGCGGGGTCGGCCTCGACCACGATCTCCGGAGCCGGGACCTCCACGGCGGGCCCGGCCTCCTGGGAAGGGGCCTGGACGGTCTCGCCCATCACCAGGTCGGCGCGCGGGCGGCCGAGATCCCGCCGGGTCCAGGCCGCGTCCGTGGCGAACGTGCGGCGGATCCCGTCGTCGTCCCGTACGAGCACCTGGGCGCTGGCGGCCGGCCGGTCGCCGTAGCGGTGGGGGCCGCCGCCGGCGACGTGTCCGGCGTACCAGCCGGGGGCGAGCCACAGCTCCAGCTCGTTCTCGCCGGGGACCAGCAGGTCCGTCAGCTCCAGCAGCCGGTAGCGCGTGCGGTGGGCGTAGTCGGTCCAGCCGGGGGCCAGCTCCTCCTCGCCCAGTCGTACGCCGTTGAGCAGCGCCCGGTAGACGCCCAGCGCGGTCGCGGCCAGCCAGGCGCGCCCGGCGGCGGGATCCCAGGTGAACGACCCGCGCAGGCTCACCGCCGCCCTGGGGTCGCCGGCCAGCCAGGGGGCCTCCCACGCGCCGCGCGCCCGCAGGCCCGTGGTGAACGCGCCGGTCGCGTGCCCTTCCACACTCCACGTGTACGGCGTCAGCGGCGCCAGCCGATCGTCCGGCACGTCCACGCCGTACGAGCCGGCGGGCGCGGACGACCGCCACACCTCGCGCCCGTCCGCGCGGACCACCACGGTGGCCTCACCGGGCAGCCGGGCGTCCCACGACAACCGGGGCGACGGCTCGTCCACGCCCACCGGATCCACGAGACCGCACGTCAGGCCCGCCCGCACCCCGCTTGGAGCCGAACGGATGTAGGGCGTCTGCGCGCCCGAGACCCGTACCCCCGAATCCCGGTTCACGCATCTAGCCCGGTGGTGAAGGCGTTGTGCAGGCCGTCCACGTCGACGCCGGACAGGCTCGGCGCCATCACGTTGATCAGCAGCACGAAGCACGCGTCCTGCTCCGGGTACATCCACCACTGGCAGCCCGAGGCGCCGCCGTGGCCGTACAGCCGGCGTTCGAGCAGCCCGGGGGCCGAGTGGCGCAGGTTCCAGGTGAGTCCCCAGTCCTGCCCGGCGTTGACCGGGTCGGGTTGCAGCTTGACCAGGCCCGTCGTCTGCGGGGTCGTCATGGCGGCCAGGGTGGTCGGGTGGATCAGTCGGCGGTCGCCGCGCAGCAGCGCGCCGCCCAGCGCGAGGAGGTCCTCGGCACGGGAGAACAGCGCACCCGCGGGGTGGCGCAGTCGTACGAACTTGTCGAAGTCGAAGCCGGGGCCGAGCAGGTCGAGGCCGTGGACCTCGGCCGCGTCGCACGCCGGGTCGAACGTGATCCGCCCGCCGCCCGGCACCAGCGTGTTCAGGTCGGCGTCGATCACCTCGGCCACGTCGCGGCCGGTGACGTCGCGGACCATCTCCGCGATCCCGGCGAAGGCCAGGTTGGAGTAGTGGCTGAGCGTGCCCGCCTCGAACATCGACGGCGCGGTGAGAAGGTGCTCCACCAGGTCGTCGGGCGTCAGCGTCTGCTCGGCGATGCCGCTGGTGTGGGTGAGCAGGTGCCAGAGCGTCACGTCGGGCCGCGCGAAGTGGGGCAGGACGTCCCGCAGCGGGCGGCGCAGCGACAGCAGGCCGCGCTCGACCTGGCGCAGGGCGGCCAGGCCCACCAGCGGCTTGGTCACCGAGAACAGCGCGAAGTGGTCGTCGGTCCTCGTCCCGCGGCCGTCGTGCTCGCCGAACGCCTCCAGCACCTGGATACCGTCGGAGGTGGCGGCGCCGAACACCGCGCACGGCAGCCGCCCCTCCTTGATCTCGCGCCTGACCCAGTCGAGCGCGATGTCGTGAGTGGTCATCCCTTGAGTGCACCTTCCGTAAGACCGGCCAGGACGCGCTTCTGCGCGACGACGTACACCGCCACGAGGGGCAGCGTGGTGAGCAGGACGTGGGCGAAGACGAGGTTCCAGTTCAGGCTCTGCAGGGTGCCGGAGGCGAACTGGAACAGGCTCAGCGGCAGCGTGGCGTTGTCGCTGCCCTGGAGCAGGAAGAGGGCGAAGAAGAAGTCGTTCCAGACGTTGATGATCAGGATCACGCCGCCGACGAACAACACCGGCCGCAGCAGGGGCAGCAGGACGCGGACGAAGACCTGCGGACGGGAGGCGCCGTCGATGGCCGCGGCGTCCTCCAGGTCGCGGGGGAACGAGCGCACGAACCCGGTCGCCAGGAAGATCACGATGCCCAGGCGGCAGCCGGTCATCGTCAGCACGTAGCCGAGCGAGCCGCCGTCCAGCGACAGGGCGCGCAGCAGGTAGACCGTCGGGATGATCGACGGCGGCAGCAGGATCGACAACCCCATCACGAAGTAGGCCGCCTGCAACCACCGCGACCGGCTGCGCCCGAACGCCCACGCCGCCGCCGCGCCGAGGAGCACCACGGCCACCACGATCGGCACGGTCACCTTGAGGCTGTTGACCAGCCCCATCACGTAGCCGCCCCGGTCGAGCACGATGCCGTAGTTCTCGGCGATCGCCCACGTCCTGGGCAGGCCGAGGCCCAGCTCGGCGGCCTCGCCCGCGGGCTTGAAGGAGTTGACGACCACGAGCCAGACGGGCACGAGCACCCACGGGATCGCGAAGAGCGTCAGCGCCGCGTACTTCAGGACCGCTCTCATCCCGTCACCTCCCTGCGCCGCAGCCACCACACGAGGGGCACGGCGGTGGCGATCACCAGCAGCGTCACGGTGAACCCCAGCGCGCTGGCCGAGCCGAAGAAGCCCTGACCCCACTGCTGGCGCATCACCACGTTCAGGGCCCGCGTGTGGTCGCCGGGCCCGCCGCCGGTGGTGGCGGCGATCACGTCGTACGCGCTGAGCGCGCCCACCAGCGTGACCGCCACGTTGAAGGTCAGCGCCGGGGCGAGCAGCGGGAACACCACCCGCCGCAGCCGGGTCCACGGGCCGGCCCCGTCGACGGTCGCCGACTCCAGCAACGACTTCGGGATGGAGTTGAGGCCCGCGATGTAGACGAGGGTGATCAGCCCGCTCCACTTCCAGGCGTCGATGAACGCGACCACCACCAGCGCGGTGGACGGTTCGCCCAGCCACGCCCATTCGATGCCGAGGAAGGAGTTGACCGCGCCGTCGGGGGCCAGCAGCCCGCGCCAGATGTACCCGGCGGCCAGCGGCGAGATGAGCGTCGGCAGGAAGAACGCCGAACGGAAGACGGTGTTGATCCTGCTGGTCCGCTGGAGGGCCAGGGCCAGCGAGAGGCTGACCGTGTTCTGGATCGCCATGCACAGGATCGCGTACAGCACGGTCACGGTGACCGCGTTGGCCAGCAGGTCCTGGTCGATCAGCGTGCGGATGTTCTCCAGCCCGTTCCAGGTGATCTCGGCCCGGAAGCTCGTCCAGGAGGAGAACGCGAACCGGACGTTGAGCAGGAACGGGGCGACGAAGAAGACCGTGACCAGCACGATGGCGGGCAGGGCCCACGGCAGCCAGGCCGCCCTGTTCCGGATCACCATCCGGGCAGTCCCGCCGCCTTGGCCGCCTGCTCGACCTGGCCCTGCAGCTGGGTCGCCGCCTTCTGCGGGTCCTTCTGCCCGGCGATCAGCTCGGACATGAGCTGGGCCAGCCCGCCCATGCCCGGGATGTCGGAGTTGAAGGCGATGACCGCGCCGGTGTCGTACGCCTTCTTGACGTCCTGCAGCACGGACGAGACGCCCTGCGGGTCGGGCACGTCCTTGAGCACGGGGAAGGTCTTGGACGCGGCGATGTACTCGGCGTAGGCCGGGCCGGTCATGAAGCGCACGAAGTCGAGCGAGGCCTTCTCGCGCGCCGCGTCACCGGTTTTGGGCAGGTAGAACGTGCCGATCGGGCCGGGCGCGTACGTCACGAGGGGCTTGTCGCTGGACAGGCCGACGAAGCCGACGGCGTCGTCGACGGTCTTCTGGTCGCCGCCCGCGGCCGCGAGCAGGGCCGGGAGCATGTCGGAGTGCTGGGCGACCATGGCGGCCTTGCCGGTCACGAGGGACTTCATGGAGTCCTCGAACTTGGCGGTGACGATGTCCTTGTTGAAACAGCCGTCGGCCTTCAGCTTGGCGTAGGCGGTCAGGCCGGAGACGAAGGGCGAGCCCGCGTCGGCCAGCGTGCTGCTGTGGCCCGCGATGGCCTTGCCGTACGCGTTGCCCTGGTTGGCGCCGGCGAGGTAGAGGATGGGCAGGATCTGCACCGGCCAGATCGAGCCGCCCGACTCGAAGACCGGGGTGACCCCGGCGGCCTTGAGCTTGGGGCAGGCGGCGGCGAGTTCGGTGAAGTTCGCGGGCGGGGTCAGACCGGCCGCGGTGAAGACCTTCTTGTTGTAGTAGAGGCCGAAGACCTGGGGGAAGCCGGTGATGGCGGCGTAGACCTTGCCGTTGACGGACCCGGCGGACTTGTAGAGGTCGCCGGACCTGGCGATGTACGCCTCGCCGGTCAGGTCGCGCAGGTTCTCGGCCGGGTTGAGGGCCAGCAGGCCGCTCGTCGTCGCGTGGTACTCCAGGACGTCCGGGCGGTCGCCGGTGGCCCACTTGGTCTGGGTGGTGTCCTCGAAGCCGTCGGACGGGATCGACACGAGCTCGACCTTGTGGCCGGACTGCTTCTCGAACTTCTTGTACATCTCCAGCAGCGGCGCCGGGTCCGCGCTGTTGTGCCAGATGGTCAGTTTCACCTGACCGGTCCCCTCCGGGGCGGAGGACCCGCAGCCGGAGAGGGACAGGGCGAGGACGGCGC
Source organism: Nonomuraea sp. WAC 01424 (assembly GCF_003947315.1). Classification (NCBI taxonomy): domain Bacteria; kingdom Bacillati; phylum Actinomycetota; class Actinomycetes; order Streptosporangiales; family Streptosporangiaceae; genus Nonomuraea; species Nonomuraea sp. WAC 01424. Next base: position 83,179 of record NZ_QHHZ01000027.1, on the reverse strand, counting down.
CGATCGCCGCGCCGAGCGGACGAGATGGTGCTCTCACGCCCGTGCTCCTGTTCATGAGGGGAGAATTGTGTAGAACGTTCTACGGCATGGTAGAAAGGTCCGTCAAGGGGTGGACCCGAGGAGCATCGACGGGCTAGCCTCTGCTCTCGGCAATGTGTGTAGTTCGTTCTACGAGAACCCAAAAGGATGGCGTGTGACGAGCGGACGGGTGACGATCGCCGACGTGGCCAGGCGGGCCGGGGTTTCCACGGCCGCCGTGTCGAAGGTGGTCCGCGGGGCCTACGGCGTGAGCGCGGAGATGCAGGCCAAGGTGTCACAGGCCATCGACGAGCTGGGCTACCGCCCGCACGCCGCGGCCCGGGCCCTGCGCGGACGCACCTACACCCTCGGCGTCATGCTCTCCGACACCCGCAACCCGTTCTTCCCCGACATCATCGAGGGCGTCACCGGCCGGCTGGGCGACACCGAGTACCAGGTGCTGCTCGGACCCGGCGGGATCGAGCCCAAGACGCAGGCCCGGATGACCGACGCCATGATCGACCGGAGCATGGACGGGCTCATCCTGATCTCGCCGGTCATGACCGACGCCGAGCTCGCCGCCATCGCGACGGCCATCCCGGCCGTCGTGGTGGGCAGGCACGGCGGCGCCGCGGCCTACGACTCGGTCGTGGACGACGACGTGATGGGCGCAAGGCTCGTGGTCGACCACCTGGTCGGGCTCGGGCACACCCGGATCGCGCACATCACCCACCTGGAGCGGGCCCGCGCCCAGGGACTGCCGCACACGGTGCGCGCCGAAGGCTACCGCCAGGCGATGCGCGCCCACGGGCTCGACGACGACGTACTGGCCACCTCCTTCACCGAGGAGGGCGGCTTCGAGGGCGCGCGGGAACTGCTCGCGCGCGACGACCGGCCCACCGCGATCTTCGCCGGGGCCGACATCGCGGCGCTCGGCGTGCTGCGCGCCGCCGACGAGGCGGGCCTGTCGGTGCCGGAGGACCTCTCCGTCGCCGGGTACGACAACATCGGCATCGCCTCGCTCAAGCGCATCTCGCTCACCAGCGTCGACCAGGACGGACAGGTGATCGGCGCGACCGCCGCCCGCCTGCTCCTCGAACGCATCGAGGGACGCGCGCGATCGGTGACCTCGTCGGTGTCGCCGACGCTGATCGTCCGCGGAACCACGGGACCGCCTCGCCTCTGAGAAACCGGCCGCACCTCGGGGGACTGTCGCGGGCCATGTATTAAAACGATTCGATGGAAGGACCCCCCACGTGAGACGACTCGCTCTCCTCGCCCTTCTCCTCCCGCTGGTCGCGCCCGCGCAACCGGCCCTAGCCCAGGCTGCCGCCCCGGCGGTCTGCCCGGTCAGGGTCGATCCCGCCGCGTTCGCCTCCGAGGCCCGCCTGAGCACCCTGGCCGGGCAGCAGGCGGCGTTCGGCCCCCGGCCGACCGGCTCCGCCGCGCACGCCGGCTACGTCGACTGGCTGGAGGACGAGATGGCGGCCATCCCCGGCCTTCAGCTCTCCTCCCAGCCCTACACCATCGACCGCTGGGACAACCTCGGCACCGGCCTGACCGTCGGCGGCGCGGCCGTACAGGTCGCGGTGCCCGTGCCGTTCTCCTCCTCGACCGGCGCGGGCGGCGTGTCGGCGCCGCTCGTCCACCTGGCCGCCGGGACCAACATCACCGCGGCCAACGCCGCCGGGAAGATCGTCGTCCGCGACCTGCCGTGGACCAACGTGCCCAACCTGCTGTTCTATCCGCCCACGCTCGGCTACTCCATGTACGACCCGGGGCTCACGATCAACCTGCTCGGCTCGGAGTCGATGGAGGCCCCGGCCGCGGCCGACGCCGACCTCAAGGCGGCCGCCGCCGCGGGCGCGCTGGGCGTGATCGAGATCAGCCAGCTCCCGCACGCCCAGATCAAGGACATGTACGCGCCCTACGAGGGCCTGCCGTACGGCGTGCCGGGCGCGTACGTCGGCGCCGACCAGGGCAAGCAGATCAAGGCCGCGCTGGCCGCCGGGCAGCCGGTCCAGGGCGCGCTGACCGTGAACGCCGCCTGGACGCCGACGACGACCCGTACCCTGTTCGCGACGCTTCCCGGCGGGAGCGACCAGAAGATCGTCGTGGAGAGCCACACCGACGGCATGAGCGCGGTGTGGGACAACGGCCCGCTCACCATGATCGAGATGGCCCGTTATCTGTCGTCGCTGCCGGTGGAGTGCCGTCCGCGTACCGTGCAGTTCGCGTTCGTGACCGGCCACCTCTACCAGCACCTGACCGGTCCGGACGTGCGCGAGGGCGGCGCCGGCCAGCTCGCCGCCCAGCTCGACGCCGAGTACGACCAGGGCAAGGTCTCCTCCGTCGTCGTGCTCGAACACCTCGGCGCCAAGCGCTACGACGCGGTCGCCAGGCCGAACGGCCTGCCGGGCAAGCAGCTCGTCGCCAGCCCCACCCTCACCGAGCTGCTGTGGGTCCCCGTCAGCGAGAGCACGCCGCTGCGCGAGCTGGTCAAGGGCCACATCCAGTACTGGGACGTGCGGCGCACCGCGATCCTCAAGGGCCTGTCGGCGGCCGACCTCGCCACGGTGCCGCACCACTGCAGCTTCGGCGGCGAGGGCACGCCGTACAACCAGCACCTGCTGCCCGTCATCGCGCCCATCGCCGCGCCCAAGACGCTGTTCTCGCCGCAGTTCGGCCCCGAGGCGATCGACCTGCCGGTGATGCGCAAGGCGTCGCTCGCCTTCACCGACGTCGTGCTCGATCTCGGCCCGATGGCCCAGTCGGACGTCGCGGGCGACGTGACCGCCATGCGCCAGCAGCGCGCCTCCGGCACGCCGGGGTGTGCGTGAGCGTGGACAGGAGGGCACTCGTGCGCCGGCACACCGTCGCCGACGCCGGGTGCCCGCTCACCGTCGGCAACGGGGAGTTCGCCTTCACCGCCGACGCCACCGGGCTGCAGACCTTCGCGCCGCTGGGCACGCAGGCGCAGTGGGGCTGGCACACGATGCCGAACCCCGAGGGGCACGTGCTGGAGGACGCCTTCACCGACTACGACGGCGTCGGCTACCCGGACCTCTACCCGGCCACCCAGGCGGGCGGCTGGCTGCACGTGAACCCGCACCGCCTGCATCTGGGCCGGATCGGCCTCGACGCCGACGAGGCGGCCCCGCTCGGCCGGTCGGCGCAGACCCTCGACCTGTGGACCGGCACGCTGTCCAGCTCCTTCGAGCTGGGCGGCCTGCCGTACGAGGTGGAGACGGTCTGCCACCCCGAGCGGGATCTGCTGGCCGTCCGCGTGGTGGGCGGGGCGGGGATCAGGATCGCCTTCCCCTACGCCAGTGACGGCTGGCACACCACCGCCGACTGGGACAAACCCGACCGGCACACCACCACGTACATCCGGCGTGGCTCGCGCTGCGACTTCACCCGCGTCCTGGACCAGGACCGCTACCACGTGGCGGCCGAGTGGACGGGACCGGCGGAGCTCACGTCGCCCGCCGATCACGTGTACCTCATCCAGGGCGACGAGCTGGAACTCGTCGTCGAGTTCGCCCGCGAGCCCGTCGGCGCCGCCCTCCCGTCCTTCTCCCAGGTCCGTACGGCCGCCGCCGCCCACTGGGAGCGGTTCTGGACGAGCGGGGGAGCGGTGAGCTTCGAGGGCAGCACCGACCCGCGGGCGCCCGAGCTCGAACGCCGGGTCGTGCTCTCGCAGTACCTCACCGCGGTCAACTGTGCGGGGACCACCCCGCCGCAGGAGACCGGGCTGGCCGTCAACTCCTGGAGCGGCAAGTTCCACCTGGAGATGCACTGGTGGCACGCCGCCCACTTCGCCCTGTGGGGCAGGCCCGAGCTGCTGGAGCGGAGCCTGCCGTGGTACCGCTCGATCCTGCCGCGGGCCAGGGCCACGGCCGCGCGGCAGGGGTTCCGCGGCGCCCGCTGGCCCAAGCAGGTGGGGCCGGAGGGCAGGGAGAGCCCGAGCGAGATCGGCGCGTTCATCGTCTGGCAGCAGCCGCACCTGATCTACTTCGCCGAGCTGCTCCGCCGGGTCCGCCCGGGGGCGCTGGAGGACTACCGGGACCTGGTGTTCGAGACGGCCGAGTTCATGGCCTCCTTCGCCGGTGACGGGCATCTGGGGCCGCCGCTGGTCCCGGCGCAGGAGTCCTATCACGAGTCGCGGCGGTCGGTGCGCGATCCCACGTTCGAGCTGGCCTACTGGTGGTGGGGGCTGGAGACGGCCCAGCGGTGGCGGGGGCTGCTCGGCCTCGGTCCCGACCCGGAGTGGGCGCGGGTCCTGGACGGCCTGGCCCGGCCGGCGGTGCGCGACGGCGTGTACGCGGCCATCGGGGTGGAGCCGTACACGATCAGGACCGACCACCCCTCGATGACCGGCGCGCTCGGGTTCGTGCCGCCCACCCCGCTGATCGACCCGGAGACCATGCGGGCCACGCTGCACGACGTGCTCGCCGACTGGGACCTGGAGAGCACCTGGGGCTGGGACTACCCGATGCTCGCCATGTGCGCGGCCAGGCTCGGCGAGCCCGGCACCGCCGTGGACGCGCTGCTGCTGGACGTGCCGAAGAACACCTATCTGGCCAGCGGCCACAACCATCAGTGGCCCGGCCTGCTGCCCCTCTACCTGCCGGGCAACGGCGGCCTGCTGGCCGCCGTCGCCCACATGGCGGCGGAGGGGTGTTTCCCCGAGGGCTGGCTGGTTCAGGCGGAAGGGGTGGTCTCGATGCCGTGATCGGGGCCGGCCAGCAGGGCGACCGCGAAGTGGTAGAGGTCGCCGGCCGACGACGTCAACGTGGCGACGCGGCCTTCACGCACCTCCGCGGCGATGTACTCGGTGGTCCCGTAGACGATCAGGCGGGGCACCGCGGCGCGCAGCGGAGGCAGCGCGGGATCCTCCAGCCTGGCCCGCGCGGCCAGTGCCCCGAACATGTCGAGGAAGGGCCGGTAGGCGGCGTCGCGCTGCTCGACGGCCCGCTCACCCGCCCTCGGCAACTCCACGAAGTACGCCTGCGCGTACTCCGGGCGCTCCTGCCACCAGCGCAGGTAGGCGGTCGTCCCCAGCCAGAGCTCTTCCCGCCATCCGTCGCCCGCCCCCGACGCGGCCGCGTAGATCGTGTCGATCATGTCGGGCAGGTCGCGCTCGCATCCCGCGAGGAAACACGCCTCCTTGTCGGCGAACTGGGCGTAGAAGGCGTTGCGCGACACCCGCGCGGCGGCGATCACGTCCGGGACGCTCGTGGCCGCGTAGCCGCGTCTCGCGACGAGCCTCAGCATGGCCTCCACGAGGCGGTCCCGCTGGGAGCTGCGCACTGTGTCGGGGGAGAGTCCGTGGCGCCCTCTGGGGAGTGGCCGGGCCGCTGGAACTTCCTTCTGTTCATCTCTTGACATCGCTCACCGATCGTACTTCCCTCTCTTAGGAGACGTTCACGTCTCCAAATAATCATCGAGGTGACCATGGAGAACTTCACCCGTCGGCAGGCGTTGCGGGCAGGGGCGCTCGGCCTCATGTCGGCCGGCTTCCTGTCGTGGACCACCGAGGCCGGCGCCGCCTCCACCATCGAGACGACCTACAAGGCGACGGGTCCGTGGCCGGTCGCCACCGGCACCTCGGGCGGCCACCGGCTCTACTATCCGCAGAACCTGGGCTCGGGCGGCGTCACCCACCCGATCGTCACCTGGGGCAACGGCTCGTGGGCCACCCCGGACAACTACCCGGGCCTGCTCAACCACCTCGCCTCGTGGGGCTTCGCGGTGGTCGCCTCCACCGACACCACCACGGGCACCGGCGCCGAGATCCTCGCCGCCGCCCAGCACCTCGTCGGACTCGGGGGCGACCCGGCCAGCGTCTTCCACGGCAAGCTGGACACCGCCCAGGTCGCCGCCGTCGGCCACTCCCAGGGCGCGGGCGGATCCATCAACGCGGCCAACCACTCCGCCGGGCTGATCAAGACCGTCGTGCCGATCGCCGTACCCGCCCAGTGGATGGCGAGCCCAGGAGACGAGTTCTCCGCCGCCGCCCTGACCTGCCCGGTGCTCTTCCTCAGCGGCGCGGACGACTGGCTGATCTCCTCGGCCGGGACCGTACAGGGCTACTACGACCAGGCCACCGCCGGAGCGGGCAGGGCGCTGCTCAAGGGCGCGGGACACAACGACATCCAGAACTCCGGCGGGGGCTTCCTCGGCTACGTGACCGCCTGGCTGAAGTACCGCCTCCAGGGCGACCTCCAGGCCCGCGGGGCGTTCGCCGGCAGCGCCCCCGAGCTCCCCACCAACACCGCCTGGCAGAACCAGGCCCTCAAGAACCTCACCTAGGAGAACCACCATGGCGGATCTGACGCGGCGTGGGCTCCTCGCCGCCGGCGCGCTCACCCTGCTCGCCGGATGCGGCAAGGACCAGCCCCGGCAGCAGGCCGCGGACGGCAGGCCGCACGGTGAGGTCACCGTCTGGCTGCACGGCTCGCAGGACACCGGCCAGCAGTTCCAGGATCTCGTGCACCGCTACATCGCCGAGTTCAAGGTCGACGTCAAGCTGCTCTACCTGCCCGTGGGCCAGCTCGACGCCAAACTGCTGACCGCCTTCAGCGGCGGCGCCCCGCCCGACGTCTTCAAGATCGGCCACTGGAGCTTCCCCGCGCACGCCAAGAAGCAGCGGCTCGCGCCCGTCGACACCAAGGCGCTCCCGCTGCAGAACTACGAGCCGGGCACGACCACCCCGCTCACCTACCGGGACGTGCCCTACGGCGTGCCCATCGACTTCAACCCCTGCATGCTCTACTACCGCAAGGACCGGTTCAAGGAGGCCGGACTCGACCCCGACAAGCCGCCGACCACCTGGGAGGAGGTCGCCGAGTACAGCGCCAGGCTGACCTCGAAGGACCGCGGACGGGTCGGCCTCCAATGGCTCTACGGCGACCCGCAGTGGGCCCTCATGACGCTGACCGCCCTCGTCCGGGGCAAGGGCGGCGAACTCGTCACGGCGGACGGGACCAAGGCGTCGCTGGCCACCGAGCAGGGCCTCGCCGCCCTGGCGTACATGTCGGGGCTCGGCAACCCCAAGCTGTCCAACCCGCTGGGCGCGCTCGGCCTGTTCTACTCCGGCCAGGCCGCCATGGTCGTCAGCGGCGCCTTCCTCGGCCCCGCGCTGGAGAAGCTGGGCAAGGACCAGCTCACCTTCGGCAAGCAGTACGGCGTCGCGCCCATGCCCACCTGGGCCGGCGGCCCGTCCGTCGTTCCCGCCTACACCTGGGGCTGGGGTGTGGCCAAGGACTCGCCCAACCAGTTCACCGCCTGGCACCTCGTGAACTACCTTCAGGGCGCCCCGTCGGTGGCCGCCAACCTCGACAACGGCATCATCATCCCGACCAAGGGCTGGCGCGAGGCCGGACCGCGCGGCAAGTCCGAGATCATGCAGATCGTCGCCGACAGCCTGCCGCACGTCGACTTCGGCCCGGTCGTGCCCGGCACACTCGAACTGGCGAAGGCCGCCTCCAGTGCCGTCGACTCCGTCGCCCACGGCAAGGCGACCCCCGCCCAGGCCGCGGCGACCTTCGACGCCACCGTGCGACCGGTCCTGTGAGCGTGCTCGACGAGGTTCGCGACGGCGGGCGCGACGGGGTTCGCGGCGGCGTTCGCGGAGGGGGGCTCGGCGGGGTGCTCGGCGCGGTCAGGACCCGGCCTCAGGCCACGGCGGGCGTGGCGCTGACCCTTCCGGTGGCCGTGTTCTTCGTGGTGTTCTGGCTCGTCCCGTTCCTGTCGGCCATCTATCTCAGCTTCACCGACTACGAGATGGCGGGAACGCCGAACTGGATCGGCCTGGCCAACTACGAGCGCATGTTCGCCGACCCCGGCTTCCTCAACTCGGCGTGGATCACCGTCGTCTACACGGTCTGCACGGTCGTCCCGACGATCGTGCTGGCCGTGCTGGTGGCCGTGCCGCTGAGCAAGCCGGGACGGATCAACCGCTGGCTCAGGGCGCTGGTCATGATCCCGGCCGTGATGCCGCTGGCCGCCACGTCCATGGTCTGGGTGATCATCTACTCCGACCGGGGCCTGGCCAACACCCTCGTCGGCCTGGTCGGGATCCCGCCGCAGTCCTGGCTGACCAGCTCCGACCTGGCCATCTGGGCCCTGGTGGTGATGGTCGTCTGGAAGAGCATGGGGCTGTTCGTGATCATCCTGACCGCCGGGCTCCAGGCGCTGCCCGGCGAGGTGTACGAGGCCGCCGCCATCGACGGCTCGGGAGCGGTGACCACGTTCACCCGGATCACGCTCCCGCTGCTGCGCAGGACCCTGCTGTTCGTCCTGGTCATCTCGGTGGCCGGCTCGATGCAGGCGTTCGTGCCCGCGTTCCTGCTCACCGGCGGCGGGCCCGCCGACGCGACCCAGGTGCTGCCGTACTACATCTGGGCCAACGCCTTCCCCTACGAGCACATGGGCTACGCCGCCGCGATGGGCATGGTGCTGCTCGCCGCCATGGTGATCGTCTCGGCGCTGCAGTTCGGGTTCCTGAAGGGCGGCGACGAATGAAGGTTCTGCGTACCGTCTGGCTGGTCGCCGCCGTCGGGTGCATGCTGCTGCCGGTCTACTCAATGATCGTCGTGGCCTCGGCGCCGGACGACACCGACCTGCGCGGGCTGGTCTTCAACGGCTTCCACCTGCCCGAGAACATCGGGCGGCTGGCCGGCGAGGGCAACCTGCCCACGTACCTGCGCAACAGCCTCGTCCTGTGCGTCGGCACCGGCCTGCTGGACGTGATCTTCTCGGCCGCCGCCGGGTACGCGATGGCCCAGCTCTCCTTCCCCGGCCGCCGGATCCTGTTCGCGCTGGTGATCGGCACGCTCGCGCTCACCCCGATGGTCCTGGTCATCCCCGTCTTCCTCATCGTGAAGGAACTCGGCTGGGTCAACACCTTCCAGGGCATGATGGTGCCCGGCATGATCAGCGCGTTCGGCGTGTTCCTGGTGCGGCAGTTCGCCCTCGGCATCCCGAAGGAGCTGCTGCTGGCCGCGCGGGTCGACGGCGCGGGGGAGTTCCGCATCTTCGCCCGCATCGCCGCGCCGCTGCTCAAGCCCGCGCTCATCACCCTGTTCCTGGTGCACTTCCTGGCGCAGTGGGACAACCTGCTGTGGCCGCTGATCGTGGCCAACGAGCAGTCGCTGTGGCCGCTGCCGGTGGGGCTGGCCAACTTCCAGAGTGAGGTCGGCATCACCTATCACCTGACCACCACCGCGGCACTGGTCACCGCCGTGCCGCCGTTCGTCCTCATGGTGGCGCTGCAGCGCTACTACGTGGCGGGGCTCACCTTCGGAGGGCTGAAACGATGATCCCGGACCTGATCCCCGACGCCGCGCGGATGATGGGGTGGATCGAGACGGTCACCTCGCGGGGCGTCAGGCGTCCCGGCTACCCGGCCGACGACTGGACCGCCGAGTGGGCCGCCGGGCGCTTCACCGAGTTCGGGCTCCACGACGTACGGCTGGCGCCGGTCGAGCTGCCCGTCTGGCGGCCGGTCACGGCGACCCTGGTGGTGCGGCTGGACGCCGACCCGTCCAGAGTCGTACGGGTGGCGGCGTCCGCGCTGCCGTACACCACGCCGAAGGCGACCGTGACCGCGCCGGTCAGCCGCGAGGTCGTGCCGGGCGCGATCGTCGTGCCCGAGTACGCCTTCACCGAGCTGCCGCAGTCCTACGTCAGGGACCTGGCGACGGCCGTGCACGACCCCGAGGGCGTCTTCGGCGAACTGGTCCAGACGCTGCCGTTCCAGCTCGACTACCTCGACGTCATCCAGGGCGTCATGGACGCGGGCGCCGCCGCCTTCGCGGGGGCGCTGACCGGCGTGCCGTGGGAGACCCGCGACTACTACGTGCCCTACGACGCCGTGCACCGGGACCTCCCGGCCGTCTGGTTGTCGGGCGCCGACTCGCGGCGGGTGCTCGACCTGGTCGACGAGGGCCCCTGCACGGGCACGCTCACCGTCGAGTCGGAGACGGGCCCGGGCCTGTCGCACAACGTGATCGGCACGCTCCCCGGCCGCTCCGACCAGTGGGTCATCATCGGCTCGCACCACGACGCGCCCTGGGCCTCGGCCGTCGAGGACGCCTCGGGAATCGCGCTGGTGCTGGCCGCCGCCCGGTACTGGGCGGGCGTGCCGGAACGGGACCGGCCGCACAATCTGATCTTCCTGCTGACCGCGGGCCATATGGCGCACGCCGCGGGCACCCGGGCCTTCATCGAGGAGAACCGCGCCCTGCTGGACGACGTCGTGCTCCAGCTCCACCTGGAGCACGCCGCCCGGCGGTGCGTGGTCGTGGACGGCGAGCTGGTGCCCACCGGCGACCCCGAACCCGGCTGGTGGTTCACCACCAGGAAACCGGAGCTGGAGAGCCTGGTGGCGGCGGCCGTCGTCGCGGAGGACCTGCGGCGCTCGTTCGTGTTGCCGCCGGACGTGTTCTCCCCGATGCCGCCCACCGACGGGGCCTTCTTCCACCCCGAGGGGGTGCCGCTCGTGCACTTCCTGTCGGCTCCCATGTACCTGTTCGACTCGGCCGACACCCTGGACAAGGTGGACGAGGCCCGTCTTGAGCCGCTCACCCGGGCGGCGGTCAGAATCGTCGAAGGGACGGCCGGATGGCGTCGCCGGTGATCGTGCGTACCACGTCGGGGCTGGTCGAGGGCAGGGCCGAGGAGGGCGTGCCGGCCTTCCTCGGTGTGCCGTACGCCGCCCCGCCCTTCGGCGAGCACCGCTTCGGCGCGCCCGTACCCCCGCCCGCGTGGGACGGCGTACGGCCGGCCGTCACGCGGGGCCCCGCCGCCCCGCAGGCGGCCGGTGAGGACGTCGGCCTGTACGCGCCCGACGTCTTCGAGACCGGCGAGGACTGCCTCAACCTCGACGTACGCACCCCCCGGACCGACCGGGCGAACCTGCCCGTCCTGGTCTGGATCCACGGCGGCGCGTTCTCCATCGGCGGCAACGGGGCCGCCTGGCACCAGGGCGCCCGCTTCGCCCGCGACGGCGTGGTCTGCGTGGCCGTCAACTACCGGCTCGGCTTCGAGGGCTTCCTGGCCCTGGAGGACGCCCCGCTCAACCGGGGTGTCCTGGACTGGCTGGCCGCCCTGGAATGGGTACGCGACAACATCGCGGCCTTCGGCGGCGACCCCGGCGACGTGACGATCGCCGGGCAGTCGGCGGGCGCCGCCGCCGTCGCCACCCTGCTGACGATGCCGCGCGCCGAAGGGCTGTTCCGGCGGGCGATCGTGATGAGCGGCTCGGCCACCCTGGTCGCCACCGAGCAGGAGGCCCGCGACTACGCCAGGACGCTCGCCGCCCGGCTGGGGATCGCCCCGACCAGGTCGGCCTTCGCCGCGCTGTCCCCCGAGGCGCTCGTCGCCGAACAGCCGCCGCCGCTGACCGGCGACTCCGGCGGGCTGAACGAGTCGGTGCCGGTCAAGCCGGTCGTCGACGGCGACCTGATCCCGGCCGTGCCGCTGGCCGCCCTGCGCGCGGGCGCGAGCCGGCACGTCCCGCTGCTGGTCGGCTGCACCTCGCAGGAGGCCGACGTGTTCGTCCGCCGCCTGGCCGAAGGGCTCGACGAGGCCGCCGCGCGGGCCGCGCTCGACCACCTCGGCGTCACGGTCGACGAACCCGGGCTCACGCCCGCCGAGCGCGTTGGACGTGCCTTCACCCAGCACCTGTTCACCCGCGAGACCTGCTGGATCCGCGAGGCCAGGCCCGCACACGGCTACGAGTTCCGGTGGGAGTCGCCGGTCGAGAGCCCGGTCGGCGGCGGACGGGTGGGCGCGGTGCACAACCTCGACCTGCCCTTCGTCTTCGACGTGCTCGACGCGCCCGGCGTCGAACGCACCGCGGGACCGGACGCGCCCCAGGCCCTGGCCGACGCCATGCACGCCGCCTGGGTACGCTTCGTCCGCACCGGCGACCCCGGCTGGCCGCTCGGGCACACCATGATCTTCGACGGGTCCACCGGCCGGACGCCGTGAGCCCGCCGGCCCGGAGGGGATGACCTCCGGGCCGCGGGTGGTCAGGCGACTACCTGGTCAGGACCATCAGCGTGAAGAAGCCGGTGTACTCGCAGAAGTACGACAGGTACGCGCCGCTGGCCTTGAGCTGCTTGCCCTTGGCGACGCACTTCGCCTCGCTGGAGTAGTCGCCGTACTTGATCCAGGTGGAGGCCGCGACCGAGGTGGTCGCGGAGCTGGCGGGCGCCGTCACTGCGGAGCAGGTGGCGGCCAGGGCGATCGCCGCGAACGTGGTCGCGGCGGCGCGGGTGAGCTTGGGCATCAGCATCCCTTCGGGGGTGGGGCGGCTATCACGGCGGAACAGTAGATCATTTCCGTCGCGATCTTGATCATAATCATTGGCCCGGTACCCGCCCGACGCCGCCCTACGCGAAACGGCTGTCCTAAATCGTGAAATAGGCCGAAATCTCGGGTGAGACCGGCGGCACCGCGCCCGGCACCGACCCCGAGCGGAGTGACATGGTCGCGTGGTACGCCGCCGCCACCGCGTCCCGGGCGGCCACCGGTGAGGTGTCGGTGGCCCCGCCCTCCCTGGCGAAGCGGAGGAACTCCGTCATCAGCGCCCGGTCGGCCCCGCCGTGCCCGCCCTCAGCCTCCGGTACGGCGACCACCAGGTCCCCGTCGGCGTCGTAGTCGCGCCGGCCCTTGTTTCACACCCGTACGACGCTGCTGCCCCGGTGGTCGCCGAAGTTCTCCAGCCTGCCCTCGGTGCCGATCACCGTGTAGTTGCGCCAGTAGTCGGGCGTGTAGTGGCACTGCTGGTAACTGGCCTGCACCCCGTTGTCCAGGCGCATCAGGACCATCGACAGGTCCTCCACGTCGATGACCGGGTTGAGGCCGCGCTGGCCGAGCGGCGGCCAGTTGCGCTCGGGATCGAACCGCTCGTCCAGGCCGGGCGAACGGTCCTCCACGCGGCCGTAGACGCCCAGGGCGCCCATGGCCGTCACCAGCCCGGTACGCGACCCGGCCAGCCAGTGGATGACGTCGAGGTCGTGGGCGCCCTTCTGCAGCAGCAGGCCGGTGGTGTCGCGGCGGTCGGCGTCCTCCACGGTCGTGGCCAGTGGTTTCTCCACGAACGTGGGCAGGCCCGCGCATGACGCGGATCCCGGTTCACCGGAGCACCATCGGCTCCTGGAACGGATCCCACCTCACCGCCACGAGCCCGCCGTACCGCTCGGCCAGCCTGCGGCGCAGAGCCTGGTCGAAGCTGTTCGTCTCAAGGACGATCCGGTTCGTCTCCGCGTCGATCCCCGCCCCGAGGGCGCTGGGCTCCTCACGCAGGCCGAGCCTGTCCTCGAACAGCTGCTTCAGCGCGGCCTGGCTGTTCGTGACCCGCCGTACCTCCGGGACGATGTCGTACCTGACCTGCTGTCCCTCGGACCAATACGTCCCCGAGAGCACCGGAGCGGCCAGCGCGCGCCCTCGCGCCGTGACGTAGGGGGCGACGAGCCGGTATCGCCCGCCGTGGGCGATGTACGGGGGAGCGAGGTCGTACGGATTGGCCTCGGCCCGCTGCTCGGCGAGCAACTGCGCCTGGTTGAAGGACTCGATGTCCTCGTACGACCTGAGCAGCACGGGCGAGACGGGCTCGTAGTAGACCTCGGCCGCGTCGTCCGTGGCCGGCTGGACGATCACCCGCAGCTCGCCGGGCAGGAACAAGGGCGCCGCCGAGACGGCGTAGACCAGCAGCAGCATGCAGATCATCCTTAATCGCATGCGCGCAGAGCTTAACGGGAAGCCGCACCGCCGTAATGATCAAGCGGGATACCCGGTGTGCTCGTCCCCGAGCTCTGCGCGCGCTGAGCGGCTCGCCGCCCGCTGTCAGGCGATCCGGTAGGCGCGGCTGACGGTCTGCTCCACGGTGCCGCCGCCGCCGGTGGCGCGGGCGCGCAGGGACACGAAGCCCGGCGCGGCCGGGTGGCGCAGCCGTGCGGCGCCGCCGGTGACCGGCGCCGGCTGCCAGGTGCGGCCGTCGTCGTAGGAGACGTCCACGGACGGCTTCCGTACCGTCCCCGCCGGTCCGCGCACCGCCACCGGCACCGCGAACGCCCGCCCGGCGGGCGCGGTCCCGGCCGGGTCCAGCGCGGGCGAGAAGGCGACGACCGGCAGCGGCAGCGCCCCGTCCCGGCCACCGGCCGAGCGGAACGTCCAGGTGAGCGCCGTACGCGTGGAGATCGGCCGCGAAGCGCGCTCGGCCTCCACCTCCAGCCGGTACGCCGCCTCCCCGGCGGGCACCCCGAACTTGGCCCCCATGTACGGCTCCTCCGCCACGAGCTCGCCGTCGCGGTAGAGGGCGATCCGCGCCCTGGACACCTCCGACAACCCCGGATGCCCGGCCCCGTCGGCGTAGAGCAACGGGAACGCGGAGATCACGTCACCCTCGCGGGAGATCAGTGGCGTGCCCTCTCCGTCGATCGGCGCGGGGCCGAAGACGCCGCGGTTCCAGATCTCGTCGTACGCGCGTCCGGCCTCGTACCTGGTGGCGGCCGAGTCCAGGAAGCCTCCCCAGGTCGGCCCCATCTCTATATAGCCGTTCTTCCAGCGGATCCCGCCGTCGGTGTTGACGTACTCCGTGTGCTTGAACGGCGGCCGGAAGTCGGTCGAGAACACGATGTTGAAGTACGGCCGGTCCGCGGGCCATGCGCCGCTCGCGACCTCCGCGTACGTGTCGGGCATCGGCGCGCCGTAGTCCCTGCGGACCGTGGCCAGGTCCTCGCGCCCGACCCGGCGGCTGAAGCCTGTGGGCACCTGTCCCCGGACGAACCATGCCAGTCGGTACGCCTCGGCGCTGCCCGTCAGGTCACCGCCCGGCCCTGGTACCGCCCAGTTCCCCGCGACCGTGGTCAGCAGGTCGTACCGGCCGGACCCGACCTGCGCGGTACGGATGCGCGGCGTGGCGTCGAACAACGTGGCCGCCACGCTCATGTAGTAGGGGGCGCCGTCGAGCGTACGGCCGCTGTAGATCACGTCGGTCAGCAGGTGCCTGGCCGCCGGGTCCGGCACCGCGATGGACACCGGCCGCGCCTCGGCCGGGTCCAGCCGTACGGACCGGTCCCGGTCCAGGCGCAGGCCGGGGTGGACCAGCATGGTGAAGCCCTGGTCGTCGACGGTCTGGCTGTCGATGACGTAGGTGCCCTTGGCCAGCCGCAGCGTGACCTTGCCGCCCGGCGGGACGGTGACCGGGTTCAGGTCCTTCCTGTCGACGTCGGTCCGGTAGACGGTGGTCGTCGCCTCCGCGGCGCCCGTCCGGTCGAGGGTCAGCTCGTAGCTCTCGACCTCCTTGACCACGGCCAGCGGCGTGCTCACCGACCTGCCGCCCTCGGCGGTGGCCTCCAGGTACCCGCCGAGCGGCCCGTCGGGCGCGTCGCCGCGGGTGTCGGCGGTGACGGTCGCCTCCGCCCGGCCGCCGGCGGGCACGGTCAGCGTGCCGGGCGTCACCGTGAACACGGACGCGCCGCCCCGCGGTGACAGGCGCAACGTCACCGGCTCGGGCCCGTCGTTGCGGTAGGCGATCTTCCTGGTGACGGGCTCGTCGTCGTCGTGCGGCCAGGCGACGCGGCCGAAGCTCACGGACGCCGGAGTCGTGGTCACCGTCTGGCCGATCGCGCGGGCCACGTCGACCCGGCCGGCGCCCTGGGTGAAGATCCCGGTGTCCGGCTGCGGCCGGGCTGTGGCCGTCAACGCGCCCTTGAGCTGCTCGGGCGTCCAGTCCGGGCGCAGCCCGGCCAGGATCGCGGCCGACCCGGCCACGTGCGGGGTGGCCATGGAGGTGCCGGACATCGCGACGTATGGGCCGTCGCCGGGGGAGTCCTTGCCGCGCGCCGCCGTGATGGCGACACCCGGCGCGGTGAGGTCGGGCTTCAGCGCCGAGTCGCCCGGACGGGGACCGGCGCTGGAGAAGAGGGCCGCCCGGTCCGACCGGTCCACCGCGCCGACCGACAGGGCCGCGTCCGCGGTGGAGGGCGAGGAGACGCTGCCGGGCTTGCCGGTGTTGCCGGCGGCCACGACGAAGAGGATGCCGTACCGCTCGGTCAGCGTCTGGACGGCCTCCTCCACGGGGTCCAGGCCGGGGGAGTCCGGCGAGCCGAGGCTGAGGTTCGCCACCTTCGCGCCCTGCTCGGCGGCCCACTGCATGCCTGCCAGGATCGCCGAGTCGGCGCACCAGCGCTCGGCGCACACCTTGGCGTCCAGGAGCGTGGCGCCCGGCGCGACGCCGCGGTAGCGCTCGCCGGTCCCGGCGATGGTCGAGGCCACGTGGGTGCCGTGCCCGATGACGTCCGCGTCTGTGTCGGTACCGGCGAAGTTCCGGCGGGCCACGACCTTGCCGGCCAGGTCGGGATGGGTGTCGTCGATGCCCGTGTCCAGGACGGCGACCTTCACGCCGGTCCCCGTGTAGCCCTTCGCCCAGGCGGTGGGCGCGCCGATCTGCTTGACGCTGGCGTCCAGGGAGAGCGTCGCCCGGCCGTCCAGCCAGACCTTGGCGGTGCCGGCGGACAACGAGTTCCTCAGATCCGCCCAGGAGCCGGCGGCGGCGTCGTAGCGTACGGCGGCGCCGTTCACGGCGGGCAGGTCGAGGGTCACCGCCATGCCCTTGGCGGCCAGGCCGGGCCGCCGGGCGCCGTCCGGGCCCGCGACGATGAGGGGCAGGGCGCCGGGGCCGTACTCCAGCAGGGTCGTCACGTCGAACAGGCGCGGGTCGAGCCGGCCGCCGGCCAGCAGGGGAAGGGCGTCGCCGGGGACGACGCGCAGCCGGTCGCCGAACTTGCGCGTACTGAAGACGACGTTCTTACGGCCCTTGCCCGGCGAGACGCGCACGGCGTCGGCCGTGACCGTCACCCGGTCGCCCGTGATCAACGTCACGGTACGGGCGGTGCCGCCCGGCGGCGGCGCCTCCGCACTGGGCTGGGTGGCTCCGAGGAGCATGATGGTCAGCGAGATCGCTGTCGTTCTGAAGATCACATTCCCTATTGGCGGGACGCGCGTCCCTTCTTCACGAGCCGACCGGGCGCGGGTGATCGCCCGGACACCACCCCGCCAGCGCCGTGCACGAGGCCGCCGGACGATCGCACGTGGTCAGGCGTGCCCTCCCGCGCGATAAACCTGTGGCGACATCGATGATCGCCCCGAGACAATGGCCGGCATGGAGGAGGTCGAGGTCGTCGTCGCCCACAACGAGCGTGCGACGCTGCGGGTCGGGGACGTGTTCCTGAAGGTCGACGCCGATCAGACACGTACCGACGTCGAGGTCGAGGCGATGGCCATGGCGCCGATCCCGACTCCGGAGGTCCTGTGGCGTAGGCCGCCCGTGCTCGCGCTCGCCGCCGTCCCCGGGACGGCACTCGGCCGCCTCGGCGAACCGTCCACCGCGTCACCGGCGGCCTGGGCCGCCGCGGGCGCCGCCGTACGGACGTTGCACGACGCGCCCCTGCCGCCCTGGCCCGGCCCGAGCCTCGACGAGATCGCCTCGCGCCTCGACGGCGAATGCGAACGGCTCCTCGCGAACGACGTCCTCCCCGCCGACCTGGTCAACCGCAACCGCAAGGTCGCCGAGGCCGCACTCCGGCCGTGGACACCGGTGTTCACGCACGGCGACCTGCAGATCACCCACGTGTTCGTCGACGGTGACCAGGTCACCGGCGTGATCGACTGGTCCGAGGCGAGCCGGGGCGATGCCATGTTCGACCTGGCCATCCTGACGCTCGGACATGAGGAGCGGCTTGGCGACGTCCTGGCCGGCTACGGCACCGACGTCGACCTCGACGTGATCCGCGCGTGGTGGTCGTTGCGAAGCCTGGTGGCGGTCCGCTGGCTGGTCGAGCACGGCTTCGACCCGTTCGCGCCGGGCTGCGAGGTCGACGTACTGCGCTCCCGGATGTGAGCCTTCCACACTGCGTGACAAGTTCGTCACTCAAATGGCTATGGTCACGTTTAGTGATCTCTCGACAGCATTGAGTCTCCCGAAAAATGGAGGCGAATGTGGCCAGTGAGTTCCAGCGGAGAAAGGTCGGCGGAGTCTTCCGGGCGATGGACGTGGACGGCGACGGCCGGCTGACCCAGGCCGACTTCCAGGCGCTCGCCCAGCGCTGGACGGCCGTCGCGGGGTCTGTCGACCCGGAGCGGCTGGCCTCCGTCATGACCGGTTGGTGGCCGGTGCTCCGGGCCGCCTCCGTCCCCGGTGGTGACGAGGGCGTCTCCCTCGACGAGGTGCTTCGCGTCGTGGAAGGGCTCGGTGACATGGCCGACGCGGTCTCCGGCACCGCCGACGCGATGTTCGAGGCCATCGACCTCAACGGCGACGGCCGCATCTCCCGTTCGGAGTACGGCGCCCTCATCGAGACGTGGAACGGGACACCCTCGGCGACCGATGAGATCTTCCCGCGCCTCGACCTGGACGGCGACGGCCACCTCACCCGCGACGAGTTCCGCACCCACTGGACCGAGTTCTGGGCCGGCGACGACCCGAACGCCCCCGGCTCCTACGTATTCGGCGCACTGACGGAATAACCCGTCCTCCATCAGCACACCGACCGCGCGGACGTTCCGCCGTGGCTGCGAGGCCGGCTGCTGAGGCCCCGCCCGACTGGATCACCGTGGGGGCCGCGGCCCACAGCTCGGCGATGCGGCCCCGGAGGGGCGTCCTCCCTTTGGCCGGAGATGGGTCCTCCCTCAGGTCGCAGGATCGGACCGCCACCGCGAGCGTGGACGCCACCGTCGCCAACGGCCTCGGCTGATCGACGGCGGCCCCGGCAACGATGGCCTGGACGGCCAGAACGGCAACGACGTCCTGGTCGACCACGACGGCACCGACAGCACCAGCTGCTGACGGCACGCCGTCGCAGGGGCCGGGGCCCCCTGGGGGCCCGGCCCGGCACCGCGCCGGAACCGTACGCGCCGCCTGCCACCGCCTGCCACCGCCTGCCTTCCGGCGCGCGGGTCAGCGGGGCGTGGGGAGGGGGGCGTCCGGGGTGAAGTGCTGGTCGTCGAGGTGGGCAACGGCGTAGTCGATGGCGCCGGTCACCACGCACTCGTCGCCCAGCGTCGAGGCACGCAGGTCGGGCAGGCGCATGCAGACGCGTTCCAGGCGGGCGCGCAGCGGCGGCAGCAGTACGTCGGCCGACCGGGAGAACCCGCCGCCCAGCACGACGACCTGCGGGTCGAGCAGCAACACCATCGCGCTGGTGCCGACGGCCAGGTCGCCGGCGTACCGTTCGACCGCGGCGAGCGCCACCGGGTCGCCCGCGCGGGCGGCGGCCAGGGTGTAACCGGCGGCGTCCGCGGGCGGGGTGCCCTCGGGGATGATCGCGCAGCTCTGCAGGTGCTCGGAGGCGTCGAACAACCGCGCCTGCGGCAACATGGCGATCTCGCCGGACGCCGCGCCGAACCCGCGGTGCACCTTGCCGTCGATGATGACAGCCGTGCCCATCCGGCGGCCGACGTGCAGGTAGACCGCGTCGGCGACGTCGCGTGCGGCCCCGCGGACCGCCTCGGCCCTGGCGGCCAGGCGGCTGTCGTTCTCGACGAGCACCTCGCAGGGGAACAGCCGGCGCAGGTGACCGGCCAGGTCGAACCCGGTCCAGGCGGGAACGGCGGCGCAGTACAGGATGCGGCCTTCGGGGGTGATCACGCCGATCGTGCCCGCGGCGAGGATCCAGACGTCGTCGATGGTCTTGCCGCCCAGCGCCAGGCAGCCCGCGACCGCGTGTTCGATCGCGGCCAGCCGTTCGTCGAGAGGGGTGTCCGGCTCCACGGGCCGGCGGGTCTCGGAGATGATCACGCCGTTCAGGTCCGCCAGGGCGGCCCGGATGTTGTGACCTCCGATGTCGAGCCCCACCAGGTGGCCGCTCCCGGCGCGGAACCGGTAGCGGCGGGCCGGTCGGCCGAGCGTGCCCTGCGCGGGCGGGGTCTCCTCCACCCAGCCGAGCCTCATCAGCTCGTCCACGACCTCCTTCGTCGAGGGGCGCGACAATCCGGTCCGTTCGGCCAGGGCCGACAGTGTCAGGGGTCCGGCGGCGCGCAGTGCCGCGATCGCGGTCAGGACGTTGAGCTGCCTGAGCCGTGACAGCCCGCCGCCGCGGAGTGTGGGGGCCATCGTCCCGTCCTAACGCAGGTTTCCTCGATAAGTACGGAACTCATTATGCCCGCCCGGAGCTCCAAGGGTGATCGACGAGGGCTGATACGAGCATAAATGAGCATTGACCCTCCCGTCAGGCCGGTGCTACTAATGAAGTGCTCCTTCGTAAAAGAGGTCGGGCGCAGTTCGGCGCGGACCTCCCGCCGTCGGGCACCGTCGGTCACGCCCGGGAACGCGCCCGAGGCGAAGAGTCTCCTTCATCAGTTCCGAGAGGCCGCCTAATGATCGTCCCCAAGCCCCTGCACCACGAGGCCAGACCGGGCCGCTTCGTCATCGACCGCGACACCGCGCTCACCGCCGATCCCGCGCTCGGCGAGGAGGCCGCCTGGCTGCGCGGCGAGCTCAGCGCGGTCACCGGCGGCGAACTGCTGCCCGGCGACCCCGGAGCGGCGATGATCAGGCTCGGCCTCGACGACCTGCCCCCCGACGCCTACCGGCTGACCGTCGCGCCCGACGGGGTCGCGCTCGACGCCGGATCGGCGGCCGGCGCGTTCTACGGTGCGCAGACGCTGCGCCAGCTCCTGCCGCCCGCCGCCTTCCGCCGGGCGGACGCCGGCGGGCCCCTGGAGCTGCCGGCCGTCCACGTGGAGGACCGCCCGCGCTTCGCCTGGCGCGGCGCGATCCTCGACGTGGCCCGGCACTTCATGACCAAGGCGGACGTGTTGCGCTTCATCGACCTGATGGCCCTGCACAAGCTGAACGTCCTGCACCTGCACCTGACCGACGACCAGGGCTGGCGCGTCGAGATCAAGCGATACCCGCGCCTCACCGAGATCGGCTCCTGGCGCGAGGAGAGCCAGGTCGGCTGGCTGGGGGAGATGGACGGCCGGCCGCACGGCGGCTTCTACACCCAGGACGACCTCCGCGAGATCGTCGCCTACGCCGCACGCCGCCACATCTCGGTCGTGCCCGAGATCGACCTGCCCGGCCACACCCAGTCGGCCATCGCCGCCTATCCCGAGCTGGGCAACCTCGACACCCCGATCGGCGTGGGCACGACCTGGGGCGTCGGCCACAACGTGCTCAACGTCGAGGACTCCACGATCACGTTCTTCAAGAACGTCTTCGACGAGGTGCTCGACCTGTTCCCCGGCCCGTACGTCTGCGTCGGCGGCGACGAGTGCCCCAAGGAGCAGTGGCGCGACAGCCCGGCGGCCCGCCGCCGCATCGCCGAGCTGGGCCTGCGCGACGAGGAGGAGCTGCAGAGCTGGTTCATCCGCCAGTTCGACGACTACCTGACCGAACGCGGGCGGCGCCTGGTCGGCTGGGACGAGATCCTGGAGGGCGGGCTCGCCCCCGGCGCGGTGGTGGCCTCCTGGCGGGCCGACCTGGGCGCGGTGGCCGCCGCCCGCGCCGGGCACGACGTCATCAACTGCTCCAACACCGCCGTCTACCTGGACTACCGGCAGAGCGAACGCGACGACGAGCCGATGCCGTTCAGGACCGTGCTGACCGTCGAGGACGTTTATGCCTTCGAACCCGTCCCGCCGGAGCTGCGCGGCGACCCGGCCGCGGAACGCGTCATGGGAGCCCAGTGCGGGGTCTGGACGGAGCTGATCGACTCCACCCGGCACGTCGACTACATGGCCTTCCCCCGGCTGGCGGCGTTCGCGGAGACCGTATGGTCGGGACCCGAACGGGACCTGGACGACTTCCGCCGCCGCCTGGCCGCGCACCTTGAGCGCCTGGACGCGATCGGCGTGGAGTACCGGCGCGAGTCCGGCCCGCTGCCCTGGCAACGACGCCCCGGCGTGCCCGGCATGCCGGCCGAGCGCGACGAGTGGCAGGCGACGCTCGACTCCTGGACCGCCAACCTCAGGAACGCGCCATGAAGATGCTCGCGGCAGGCCGGATCGCCGACCTGTGGGAGCGCACCGTCCCCTGGCGCTGGCTGACGCCGAGCACGCTGCTCATCGCCGGTGTCGTCGGCTTCCCGGCCCTGTACATGGTCTGGATGTCCTTCCTCGACATCAGCAGGATCGGGCAGGTCAGGGGCATGGCCGGGCTGGACAACTACGCCAGGCTGCTGAAGGAGGACGCGCTCGGCCCGGTGGTCGGCAACACCCTGCTGTGGCTGGTGATCGTCGTCGGGCTGACCATGTTGCTCTCGCTGGCGCTGGCGCAGTTCCTGTCCAAGCCGTTCTTCGGCCGCAAGTTCGTCCGGCTCGCGCTGGTGGTGCCGTGGGCGACCTCGCTGGTGATGACCGCGACCGTGTGGCGCTTCATCTACGAGGGCGGCAACGGGCTGCTCAACCGGCTGCTGATGGATCTGTCGATCATCTCCGCGCCCGTCGACTGGTACAAGGACCCGGCCACCGCCCTGTACGCGATCATGGCGGTCGGGATCATCACCTCGATGCCGTTCACCACGTACGTGCTGCTGTCCGGGTTGCAGACGGTGCCGCACGACGTGCTGGAGGCCGCGCGGATGGACGGCGCGAGCGCGTGGGCGACCTGGCGGCGGGTGACGCTGCCGATCCTGCGGCCCTCGCTCATGATCGCGCTCGTGCTCAACATGTTGCACGTCTTCAACGCGTTCACCGTGATCTGGGTGATCATGGGGAAGACGGCGGGGAACCACGCCGACACGACCGTGACGTGGCTGTACAAGATCGCGTTCACGGCGCAGCTCGACTCGGGCGAGGCGGCGGCGCTCGGCGTGCTCAACGTGGCCTTCCTGCTGCTGCTCATCCTGGCCTTCGTGCTGGTCCTGCGTCCCTATCGCAACCCGGCGGCGGAACCTGCCAAGGAGGAGTCCGCTGGTGGGGAGTCCTCTGTCGAGGAGCCTCCCACTGTCGCGCCGCGTGTCCCGGCCCCCGCCGGACGGAGCAGGCCGGTGCTGGTGCGGGCGGGGCGCGGGTGGGCGCGGGTCCGTCCCGTCGTGCTCCCGATCATCGGGTTCGCGGTGGCGTTGTTCTTCCTCGCCCCGTACGCCGCGATGTTGTTCGGCTCGCTCAAGACCGACGCCGAGCTGTTCGCCGTCCCGGCGGACTACCTGCCCAAGAGCTGGGCGTGGTCCAACTACGCCGACGTGTGGCGGCGCATCCCGCTGGCCGACTACTTCCGGGTCAGCCTGACCGTCGCGCTGGCCTCCACGGCCCTGGTGCTGGTGGTCGCCGCGCCCGCCGCCTACGTCCTGGCCCGCTTCCGGTTCCGGGGACGTACGGCGTTCCTCAGCGTGATCCTCGTGACGCAGATGTTCCCCGCCGTCGCGCTGCTCATCGGCCTGTACCGGCAGGCGGTGTTCGTGGACGGCGTGAACAGCTACTTCGTGATCATCGCCATCAACTCGGCCTTCAACCTCGCCTTCGCCGTATGGATCCTGCACGCCCACTTCGGCGCGATCCCGGAGGAGATCGACGAGGCCGCCATGATGGACGGCCTCGGCAAGTTCCGGATCATGCTGCGCATGATCCTCCCGCTGGCCGCGCCCGGCCTCGTCACCGTGATGATCTTCACCTTCATCCAGGTGTGGAACGAGTTCGTCATCGCGCTGACGCTCTTCAACGACCCGGCGGGCGGCCGCGTGCCGCTGACGGTCGGCGTCCAGCAGTTCATCGGCCTGTACGAGACCAACTACCAGTACCTCTTCGCCGCGGCGCTGATGGCGATCGTGCCCGCGGTGATCCTCTTCGCGCTCATCGAGAAGCATCTGGTGAGCGGCCTCACCGCGGGCAGCACCAAGTGACAACGAGAAAGATCGGTGTGAGATGACCCCCACAAGACGACGACGGCTCGGCGGCCTGGCCGCGTTCACCGGTCTCGTTCTCGCGCTGACCGCCTGCGGCGGCGGGTCGGGCGGCGGCTCGGGCGGCGGCGGGCAGAACTCCATCAAGCTGGTCGTGGCCCAGTACACCGAGGGCACGCGACCGTACTGGGACGAGCTGATCGCCTCGTTCGAGGCCAAGCACCCGGGCAAGAACGTCGACCTCCAGGTGATCGACTGGGGGAACCTGCAGAGCCAGGTCAACACCATGGTCCAGACCAAGCAGCTCCCCGACCTGCTGAACATCAACGTCTTCGCCGACTACGCCGAGGCCGGTCTGCTCTACCGGGCCGAGGAGGTGGTCTCCAAGGAGGTGCTGGCGGACTTCCTGCCCTCCTTCGCCGAGAACGCCTCCTACGACGGCGCCCAGTACGGCCTGCCGTTCGTCGCCACCGTCAACGGCATGTACTACAACAAGAAGATCCTCAAGGAGGCCGGCCTCGATAAGCCCCCGGCCACCTGGGACGAACTCCGCGCGGCGGTCAAAGCGATCAAGGCGCTGCCCGGCGGGTACGTGCCGTACGCGCTGGCGCTCGGCGCCGAGGCCGGCGGCTACGAGTTCGGCACCTGGCTGCGGGCCGACGGCGGCGACTGGCGTACCGACGGGAAGTGGACCGTCAACGGCGAGCGGGCCGTCGAGACGCTGCAGTTCCTCAAGTCGCTGACCAACGACGGCTACACCCAGCCGAACCCGGGCCAGACCAACCGCGCCGACGGCACCTGGCCGCTGTTCGCGCAGGGCAAGGCGGCCATGGTGTACGCCTCCTTCGGCACCCGCGCCTTCCTCGACCAGGTGGACAAGGCCGGCATCGAGTACGGCACGGCGCCGTTCCCCACCAACAACGGCGCCGAGCAGGCCACGCACGGCATCCAGGACTACCTGATGGCCTTCAAGAAGGACGGCAACCAGCAACTGGTCCGCGAGTTCCTCGACTACTTCTACCAGGCCGACAACTACACCAAGTACCTCAAGGTCGAGGGCCTGCTGCCCACGACCACGTCCGCCTCGGCGCTCATGCGCCAGGACCCGAAGGTCAGCTCCATCGTGGACATGGTGGCCAAGGCCCGCTTCGACCCGACCTCCGAGCCGGTCTGGGCGGAGTTGCGCGGCACGCTGGCCGCCGAACTGGGTGCCGCGCTGGCCCCCGGCAGCGACCCGCGTGCCGTGCTGACCAAGTTCCAGCAGATCACCGACCACTCCTGACCGCTCCGCCCGTCCCCCCGCCGCCTCAGTGGGCCGCGCGGCGGGGTGACGGGCCACGCACCCAGAGGTACCGGCACCGGGTGTGATCGCCTGCGGGTCAAATTTGGGCGATGAGGATCTAAGTGCACTACCGGTATGTACCGCCGCCGCTGGACGATGACGAAGTGAGGGGGACATTCTCGCTGGGCGCCGTCGCCGGGGTCCCGGTGCGCGCGCACTGGTCGGTGCTCGGTCTCGCGGCGCTCATCGTGGTGCTGCTCGGCGATGCCGTGCTGCCGCGGGCCGTACCCGGGCTCGCGCGGGGGCAGTACTGGTCGGCGGCCGTGGTCGGCGGATTCGTGTTCATGTTGTCCCTGCTGATCCACGAGATGGCCCACGCGCTGGTCGCCCGGTGGTGCGGCCTCAAGGTCGGTTCGATCACCGTGTGGGGCCTCGGTGGTTACACCGAGGTGGAGGAGAAGGCGAAGAACCCGCGCGTCGAACTGGTGGTGGCGGCGGCGGGACCGCTGGCCAGCGTGGCCCTCGGTGGGCTGGGCTTCCTCGTACTCATGATCATCCCCGGCAAGAGCCTGACGGCCTCCGCGGTGACGTGGCTCTCCAGCATGAACCTGCTGATCGGCGCGTTCAACCTGCTGCCGGGCGCCCCGCTGGACGGCGGGCGCGTCCTGCACGGGCTGCTGTGGTGGCGGTTCAAGGACCGCTCGCGCGCGGACCGGGCGTCGGCGCGGGCAGGACATTTCGTCGGTACGACGCTGGTCGCGGCAGGGCTGTTCGGCACCGTGTTCGCGGGCTGGCTGGGCGGCCTGTGGCTGGTGCTCGTGGGCTGGTTCATCGTCGCCGCCGCCCGTCAGGAGCTCACCGTCACGATCGCCTCCGCGGGACTGCGCGGCATGCTGGTACGCGAGGTCATGACCGCGGATCCGGACCGGGCGCCCGCGTGGATGACGGTGGGGGAGTTCATCGGGAAGACCGCGCTCACCTCCCGCCAGTCGGTCTTCCCGGTCGTCGACCTCACCGGCGCCCCGATCGGCAGCGTCACGCTGGCCGCCCTGATGGCGGTGCCCCGCCAGAGCCGCGGCGTCACCCGGATCGACGCACTCCCGACCCGGCGTCCCGTACGAGCCGTGGAAGCCGGCGGCGAGGCCACCGAACTGCTTCAGCCCGCGGGAGGGCAGCTGATCGCGGTGGTCGAGGCCGGGGTCCTGGTCGGCATGGTGACCGCCGCGGACCTGGACCGGATCGTCGGCCAGGCGATCCTGAGAGCCGGCCCGGACACGGCGGACTGACCCCCGGGCCGGTCCCGGCCTCAACTCCCGGCCGGCCTGTTCGACCGGATTTCGTAAGTACGAGGTTAAGTATTCTCATGCTGCCGAAAGGGCTCGAAGAATGGCCGTGCCCCAAATGCCCGTTTTCGTTTTTATGCCCTATAAGTCGTACGTGTAGTGCTTATTAGCCCCGGGGATGACAAATCCAGCTATTCGCTACTCAACCACCATGAGTCCTTTCGGGGGAGATAGTTCTATGCAGGCAACCAGGGCCTACCGGGTTATCGGGGGCGCCGTTCTCACGGCTGCCGCGTTCGCGGCCGGAACACCAGCGGCCGGCGCGATGGTCGCCAACGTGCCATGCGCCGGGGCCGCGCTGGTCAACGCGATCAACACCGCCGCGCCGGGCGCCACACTCTTTCTGACACACGGCTGCACGTACGTCCTGAACAATTCGACCGGTCCGCTGCCCTCCATCAACGCGCTGCTCACCATCCACGGCCAGAACAGCACGATCCGGCGGGACCCGACGGCGGCCCCGTTCCGCCTGTTCACCGTCAACAACAACTTCAACCTCGACCGGGTCAAGCTCATGGGGGGTGACGCGACGACCTCCCCGGGAGGATTCGGCGGAGCCGTCGCGGTCAACAGCGGAACCACGAACCTCGACCGAATTCTTGTCATCAAGAACACCGGCACATTCTCCGGCGGCATCGGCGGCATCGGCGGAACCATCGTCAACGTGTCGAACAGCACTATTCAGTTCAACTCGGTGACCAGGAACGGCGGCGGCGCGGCCAATGACGGTCGGATGACCTTCACCAACAGCGTCATCAACAACAACCGCGCCGGAGAAAGAGGCGGAGGGATCGCGAACGACGGGATCCTCACCGTGATCCGCAGTGTCATCAACGACAACTCGGCCGACGTCGGGGGAGGCGTGGCGAACTTCGGGCCCGGCACCGTGACGATCAGCCGTAGCGTGATCAACAACAATACGGCGAACAACCCTCCGGGCGGGATCGACAACGAGGGCGCTCCGGGGTCCGTGACCCTGACGGCCTCGGTCGTACGGGGCAACGTCCCGACCAACTGCTCACCCACACCGGTCCCGGGCTGCATCAACTAGGTGCATGGGCTTGAGGATGTCCATCCTCGGGCCGTGACCGCCGAACCGGCGACGCCGACCACACCGTCGGCGTTGCCGGCAGCGCGGGGTGACACGATTTCCGGTGGCGGGCCCCCTAAGGACCTGCCAGGTCAGCCGGCCCCGCACCAGGACCACCACCCGCCCGGCCCTCCTCCAGCACAGGGGCAGAACGTACGGCCTGCCACCCGTCCGCGGCCGCCTCCACCCGCCAGGCCGGCGGCCACACCCGCAACACGCCGTCAGCCGCAGGCGCCAGTCGCACGTGGCTCAACTCGGCCGCGTACGGCAGAGGCGTGGTGGCGCAGGTGGTCGGCCAGGATGCGTTCGCGGGGAGTGCGTACGGCATGCGGAGGTACGCGCAGATGACGTCCACGATGGTTTGCCGCAGCGCCGGGGTGTCCTGGGCCAGCCGTTCCAGGGCGTACAGGCCGCCGAGCCGGACCGGAGCCTGCTCGTTGCCGAGTTGCTCGACCGCCTTGGCGTACAACTCGGTCCGTCGCGCCGACCAGCAACGCGGAGGGAAGAGCCCACCACCACGTGGATCGCTGCGGCCGCAACTCGGGTGGACGCACGGACCGCCGGGACGGTGAGAAGTGGAGGTGGAGGGGTAGGCGCAGGTGGGGGCCGGGGGACGGAGGATCCATGCTGGGGCTGCCTGAGGGCATCCGGGGGTGCCTGTTCGACATGGACGGCGTGCTGACGCGCACCGCCACCGTGCACGCCAGGGCGTGGAAGACGATGTTCGACGACTTCCTGCGAGCCTGGGCCGAGAAACACGGGACCGAGTTCGTGCCCTTCGACGCGGTCGCCGACTACGACCGCTACGTCGACGGCAAGAAACGGCTGGACGGCGCGCGGAGTTTCCTTCAGTCGCGAGGCATCGGCCTGCCGGAGGGGACGCCGGACGACCCGCCCGGCACGATGACCGTGTACGGGCTGAGCAACCGGAAGAACGCCCTCGTGCAGGCCCTCATCGACAAGGAAGGCGTGGACGTGTTCCCGGGTTCGGTCCGCTACCTGGCCGCGGTCCGGGACGCGGGACTGCGCCGGGCGGTCGTGTCCTCCAGCGCCAACACCGAGCAGGTGCTCGCGGCCGCCGGGCTCGCCACGCAGTTCGAGGCCCGGATAGACGGCGTGGTCGCCCGGGAGCGCCACCTCGCGGGCAAGCCGGCTCCGGACATGTACCTGGCGGGCGCCGAGGCACTGGGCCTGGAAGCGGCCGAGGCGGTGGTGTTCGAGGACGCCCTGGCGGGAGTGGCCGCCGGACGGGCAGGCGGATTCGGCTTCGTCGTCGGCGTCGACCGGACGGGACAGGCGGACGCGTTGCGCGACCACGGCGCCGACGTCGTGGTCAACGACCTGGCCGACCTGCTGGGCCGGGGCAGGCCGTCGCGGAGGGCCGGATGATCCGGCACCCCGCGTTCACGGTCGAGCCGTGGGCGGTCCGGGAACGGCATCTGGACCTGCGGGTGCTGGCGCAGACCGAGTCGGTGTTCACGCTGTCCAACGGGCACATCGGGCTGCGCGGCAACCTGGACGAGGGCGAGCCGAACGGCGAGCCGGGCACCTATCTCAACGGGTTCTACGAGCGGCGGCCGCTGCCGTACGCGGAGGCGGGCTACGGATACCCCGAATCCGGGCAGACGGTGGTGAACGTCACCAACGGCAAGGTGATCCGGTTGCTGGTCGGCGACGAGCCCTTCGACCTGCGGTACGGGACCCTGCACCGGCACGAACGCGTTCTCGACCTGCGCGCCGGAACCCTGACGCGCACGGCCCACTGGAGCTCCCCGACCGGGGCCCCGGTCCGGATCAGGTCCACCCGGCTGGTGTCCTTCACCCATCGCGCGGTCGCCGCCATCCTGTACGAGGTCGAGGCCGTCGACCGGCCGCTGCGCGTCGCCGTGCAGTCGGAGCTCATCGCCAACGAGACCCAGACCTACGCGGGCGGCGACCCGCGCGCCGGCGCCCCGTTGCACGCGCCGCTGGTAGCGGAGGAGAACGTCCCCAGCAGCGAGGGAACGGCGATCATGGTTCATCGCACCCGGGCCAGCGGCCTGCGCGTGGCCGCCGGGATGTGCCACGAGATCGACGGGCCGGACGGCACCCTCGTCGAGGCGCAGGGCACCGACGACGTCAGCCGGGTCACCGTGGCCACCCGGCTGACGCCCGGCCAGACGTTGCGGCTCGTCAAGTTCTTCTCCTACGGGTGGTCGGCGCAGCGCTCGCGAGCCGCGCTGCACGACCAGGTGGCCGGGGCGCTGGCGTCCGCCCGCCTGGACGGATGGGACGGCCTGTACGCGGACCAGCGGCGTTTCCTCGACGACTTCTGGCAGGGCGCGGACGTCGAGGTGGAGGGCGACCCCGAGGTGCAGCAGGCGGTCCGCTTCGGGCTGTTCCACCTGCTGCAGTCGGCCGCGCGCCTGGAAGAGCGTGCCATCCCGGCCAAGGGCCTGACCGGCTCCGGCTACGACGGGCACGCCTTCTGGGACACCGAGATCTTCGTACTGCCGGTGCTCACCTACACCCATCCGACGGCCGTCGCGGACGCGCTGTCGTGGCGGCGGACCACGATCCCCCTGGCACGGGCCCGCGCCAGGCAACTCGGCCTGCACGGCGCCGCCTTCCCCTGGCGGACCATCCACGGTGAGGAGTGCTCCGGCTACTGGCCCGCCGGAGCCGCGGCCTTCCACATCAACGCCGACATCGCGCACGCGGTCATCCAGTACGTCGACGCCAGCCAGGACATGTCGTTCGAACGGCGGACCGGCCTGCCGCTGCTGGTCGAGACGGCCCGGCTGTGGTGCGCGCTCGGCCACCACGACGCCGCCGGACGCTACCGCATCGACGGTGTGACCGGCCCCGACGAGTACACCGCCGTGGTCGACGACAACGCGTACACGAACCTGATGGCCCAGCAGAACCTCCGCGCGGCGGCCGAGGCGGCGGCCCGCCATCCGGACCAGGCGAAGCGGCTCCAGGTCACCGAGGAGGAGAGCCGCCGCTGGTGCGACGCGGCGGAGGCGATGTCCGTGCCGTACGACGAGCGGCTGGGGGTTCACCAGCAGTGCGAGGGCTTCACCGAGCACGCGCTCTGGGACTTCGCCGCCACCGGGCCCGGGCAGTACCCGTTGCTGCTGCACTTCCCGTACTTCGATCTCTACCGCAAGCAGGTGGTCAAGCAGGCGGACCTGGTGCTCGCCATGCATCTGCGCGGGGACGCCTTCACGGCCGACCAGAAGTCCCGAAATTTCGCCTATTACGAGGCGCTGACCGTACGCGACTCGTCCCTGTCGGCCTGCACCCAGGCGGTGATCGCCGCGGAGGTGGGCCACCTGGAGCTCGCCTATCGCTATCTCGGCGAGGCGGCCCTGATGGATCTGGAGGATCTGGAGAAGAACACCGTGGACGGCGTGCACATGGCCTCGCTGGCCGGCGCGTGGATCGCCCTCGTCGCGGGCTTCGGCGGGATGCGCGCGGGACACGGACGGCTCTGCTTCGCCCCGTCCCTTCCGGCCGACATCACCCGGCTGGCCTTCCGGCTGCGCTACCGCGGCAGCCTGCTGAGCGTCGTCGCCACCCGGGAGGCGACGTCGTACCGGCTGCTGCACGGACCGCCGCTCACCTTGACCCACCACGGCGAGCAGATCCACCTGGACCGGACGGAGATCACCCGGATCAACCCGCAGCGGCCCGCGCCGGAACAGGAGATCCACCAGCCACCCGGCCGCGAACCGGCCCGCCGCCATCAGCCACCCGCGGCCACCGCCGCCGCCGAGTGAGGAACCGTTCATGGACCGTCTGAAGGACAGGGCCGCACTGATCACCGGCGCGGGCAGCGGCATCGGCCGCGCCGCCGCGCAGCTGATGAGCGCGCAGGGCGCGCTGGTCGCCGTGGCCGACCGCGATCAGCACGCCGCCGAGGAGACGGGCCGGCTGATCGAGTCCGCCGGCGGCCGCGCGCTGGCGATGACGGTCGACGTCACGGACGAGGGCTCGGTGGCCGACATGGTGAGCGCCACCGTGCACGAGTTCGGCCGCCTGGACGTGCTCTGCAACCACGTCGGCGGCACGAATCCGCGCCTGGACCTGGACCTGATGCGGCTGGACATGGCCGAGTTCGATCGTGCCGTCGACCTCAACGTACGCAGCACGCTGCTGGGCACCCGGCACGCCCTTCCCCACATGATCCAGGGCGGAGGCGGCTCGGTCATCAACACCGCCTCGGTGGCGGGCCTGGTGGGAGACGTCCTGCAGATCTCGTACGGCGCGGTGAAGGCCGCCGTCATCAACCTCACGAAGTCGATCGCCGTGCAGTACGGCCCGGACCGCGTCCGCTGCAACGCCGTGGCGCCGGGGGCGGTGGTCACGCCCGCGCTGCTGGACAACCTGCCCCAGGAGGTCGTCGAGGGGCTCAAACGTACGAACGCCCTGCCCTATCTCGGCAGCCCGGAGGACATCGGCCACACCATGGTCTTCCTCGCCTCTGACGAATCGCGGTACATCACCGGCCAGCTCTTCGTCGTCGACGGCGGGATGACGATCCAGTCCCCGGCCGCGCCGGGCCGTCAGGCCATGCTCCCGCCCCGCCGCTGACCCACGGCCCGTGCGTGCCGCTCCCGCCCTACGCGCGGCGCAGGCGTGCGCGGAACCAGTCGGGGGTCATGAGGAGCAGGCCGACGCCGGAGCCGATCGCGGTCTCGGCGAGCCGTTCCAGCAACAGCGGACCGGTGATCGGCATGATGAAGGACATGCTCATGAACACCATGACGGTGATGAAGACGAGCGCGAGCGCGTAGGTGTTCACGACGAAGAGCTGCGTGAAGAACTGGCAGACGACCATGATCACGATGATCGGCGCGGCCTGGAGCCGGAGCGGCTCCAGCAGCCAGACGACCCCCAGCCCGACCGCCGTCCCGATGACCCGTTCGATCGCGTGCGCGGCCGAGGGCCGGGCCCGCGCCGGGGCGATCACGCAGACGACCGTGAGGACCGCCCAGTACGGATGCGCGCCCCCCAGCGCCACGCCGATCACGTAGGCGAGGGCGGCTCCGGCCACGTTCTCCGCGACGGCCCGCCACACCAGCGGGTCCCGCAACACGGTCCGATCGACGACCGGCACCCGGCTCAGGTCCTTGAAGAACGGGCGGAAGACCCGGCTCGACGTCTCCGCGTGCCCCGGCCAGGCACGCCTGACCACCCATCCGGACAGGCTCAGCAACCACGCGAGCACGGTCGCCGCCGCGGCGACCCCGGCGCGCAGCCCAACCTCCCCGGGCGGCGTCGGGATCGCCGCGCAGATGAGCAGGGCGATGACGTCGAAGAACGGCGGCGCCGGCACGAGGCCCACCATCGTGTTCACGACGACCCCGCCCACCAGGACCAGGAGCGTCACCACCCCGGTCACCGCCAGGGGCGCCGCGGTGGCCGAGAGCAGGATCCCGGCGACGATCGCGACGAGGATGCCCGCCCCGGCGACGCCCACGGTCCGCGCCCGGACCCGGTAGGGCTCGTTGAACCCGTACACCGCGCAGAACGCGCCGAACATGCCGTACGAGGCGAGGTCCAGCCGCCCGGCGCAGGCCAGGGCGACGAGCACGATCCCGAGCGTGACCGCCGTCCGCGTGGCCACCTCGACGCCGTGCACCCATGGCCGCCCCGCCGGCTTCGTCCGCACGTCCCCATTCTCGGAGAGGCCGGGACGGGGATCCGGGAGCGACATCCCCGAGCCGGTTCGCAGGAAGGTCGACCGGCGCGGGCGCCGCCCATGCCGAGCATGTCGTCCTCGTCGAGACCCGCAGTGTGGGTGAGCAGCTGACGCAGCGTCACCGGCCGCCCGACACGGGTGAGGGCGGCCGGTCCCACGGGCGAGCGGAATCAGCCGGCGGGCTCGCCGAACCAGCGGGCGAGATGGTCGTCCAGGTCCCGCTGATCGTCGCCGATCCAGGCGACGTGGCCGTCCGGGCGCAGCAGGAGGCCCGGAACGTCCACCGCCGCGGTGGGATCGGCTAGCCGGTCGACCCGGTCCGCCCAGCCGCCGACGCTCAGGCGTTCGGTACGGTCCAGCAGCAGGCCGCGGCCACGATGCAGCAGACCGTACAGGCGGCCCGCCTTGACGTCGATGTCGCGCAGGCGGCGGCCGAGCAGGTCGGGGCCCGCGCCGAAGTCGTAGCGGACGCCGATCGCGGTGATCTTCTCGATCAGGTGGCGGTTCACCTCCTCGAAGTCCATGAGTTCGGTGAGCAGCCTGCGCACGGCCTGCGGGCCCGGTTCGGCGGACAGCAGTTCCATCTGGGCGCGGGTGTTGTCCAGCACGTCCTCGGCGACCGGATGGCGTTCGGCCTGGTAGGTGTCCAGCAGCGGTTCCGGCGCCCAGCCGCGGACCTGCGCGGCCAGCTTCCAGCCGAGGTTGAACGCGTCCTGAACGCCCAGGTTGAGGCCCTGTCCGCCGATGGGGGGATGGATGTGCGCCGCGTCGCCGGCCAGCAGCACCCGCCCGGCCCGATACCGTTCGGCCAGCCGGGTGGCGTCGCCGAAGCGGGACAACCAGCGCGGGGAGTGCACGCCGAAGTCGGTCCCGGCGACGGCGCGCAGCTGCCGCCGGAACTCATCGAGGGTGGGCGGTTGCGCGCGATCGCCGACCTCCGCCGCGGGGACCACCACGCTGTAGATTCCCTCGCCGAAGGGCCGGAGCCAGAAACGGTGATGGGTCCGGCCGAGGTCGCGCACCCTGGCGGTGATCTCCTCCTGCGGCACGCCCACCTCCATCTCGCCCATGAGCGTGTCGGCCCTGGAGGGCTCGCCGGGGAAGCCGACGCCGAGCAGTTTGCGTACCGTGCTGCGGGCGCCGTCACAGCCGACGAGGTAGCGCGCACGCAGTCGTTGCCCGTCGGCCAGCTCGACGGTCACGCCCTCGTCGTCCTGCGCGAGACCGGTCACCGTACAGCCGTGCCGGACCTGCGCGCCCAGTTCGATCGCGTGCTCCTCGAGCAGGCGTTCGATGACCGGCTGCGGGATGCCCAGCAGATAGGCGTGCGCGGAGTCCAGGCCCTGGGGGGCGGGTTTGTGGATGGCGGCGAAGAAGCCGCCGGCCGGACGCCGTCTTCCGTGCTGGAGAACACGGTCCAGGAGTCCGCGCATCGCCATCAGTTCGAGACTGCGAACGTGCAGACCGACGATGCGGACGTACGACTTGGGCTCGGTCTCCTTCTCCAGCACGAGCACCCGTACGCCGTGCAGCCGCAGTTCGGCGGCCAGCATCGCGCCGGTCGGCCCGCACCCGACGATGATCACGTCGTTCGACGCGGGTCCGGCGGTGACTTGAGAGTTCATCGGTGTTGCCCCTTCGGGAGTGCCTTGTGGCTCGGCGCTCCCGGCGACACCTACGTCAGTCGCCGGCCGTGACGGGAAGGGGGAGCACCCGCATCGAAACGTCGTTCATGGGGCTCACCTCCTCGGGCGATGTCACGGTCGCTCGCAAGCTACAAGCCCTCGCGTCGTCCCGTCCAACCATTTTCCGGCCACGTGTCCACGACCCCGGACGCGCCCTCAGCGAATCCGGGGCCGCGGTCCGCAGGGATCAGCCCTGGCCTGTCACTTCTTGGAGATCATGACCTCGTGGCCGTCCGGGTCGGTGGCCTTGATGTAGGTGCCCCAGGGCTCCTTCACCGGGTCGGTCACGGTGACGCCGACCGCGCGCAACTGACGCACCGTCTCGTCGATGTCGTCGCAGGCGAAGGTGAGGTACGCGCCCTCACCCGGCTTCTTGCCGAACGCCTCGGCGCTGTGCAGGGTGATCGAGGTCTGCCCGTCCGGCGGTCTGACCTCGACCCAGCGCGCTCCCGGCCACATCTCGGCGTCGACGGTCTTGGCGAAGCCGAGTTTGTCGACATAGAAGTCCACCGACCGCTGCTGGTCGGCCACGTACATGACGGCGACGTTGATATGGGTGATCATAAATATTTCCTTTGCCGGCTCGGCCGCATCGGATGTCGGCGGTGGTGCACAGCGCCCGGCCCGGGTCCGGGTCCGGGCCTGGCCCAGCGCGACATGCAGGAGTGTATGTGAGGAATCCGGGGCGGAGGGTGATCCGTCAGGCTGTGCCGTGGGGGTTGTCGATGACGTAGCGCCACCGGCCGTCGGGGCCGCGGCGGACGACGTGGGTCGCGGTGCCGCTCATGTCGATCTCGCTGCCGTCGCCTGCCGTGCCGCGCATGGACCAGTCGACGATGAGCAGGGCGATGTCGCCGGCCACGTACGCGTGCCTCGTACGGGCCTCGATCGGCAGCCCGAAGCTCTGCAGGTGCTGGTTGGCGGCGAGGCGCGCGGGGCCGGTGACGGGATGGCCGGGCACCGGTACGAGGACCGCGCCGTCCTCGTAGACCTGGTCGAGCGCGTGAGGATCACCGGCGTTCATGGCCGCGGTGTACCGGGCCACGGGGCCGCCGGGGTCTCCGGCGAGAAGCATCTGAGGCTGGGAATTGTCATGACTACTCATGACAAAATGATCATATCACATTTCGGCCCCTCGCCGGGGCGGGTTCGGGGGTTCCGCGCCGCCTGCCGGACGGATTGTCGTCGGTCGGCAGCAGAGCACGAATGAGAAAAGAGAGTCGTAGACGAACCAGGGGGAAAGCGTCCGGCGGCGTGTCACAAATCGGACGTTGGCACGCTGCCACTGGAGTGCTTGTGTTGAGGCCACCATCGTTTCACCAGGGGCGGGAGCATACGATGGATCTCAAGAACATGATGGCTCGGGTGATAGACGAGCTCTATTCCGGCCTCACCGGAGGGGACGCGGAAATCCCCCTGCCCGGCAACATGGTCATCAATTTCATCCAACCGGGAATGGTCTTCCACCCGAGCGAATTCGACTTCGCCGTCGCGGGCCCCTTCTCGGGCCCGTCGCCGCTGACCCTCGACTTCTTCAGGAAGCTGGCCGAGACCATCCAGGGCGACAACCCCGGAATCGCCCGCGAGGAGGTCGTCAAACAGGCGAAGGCCATGTACCAGGGGTTCCTCCTGGGCACCTGGGAGAACTGGTCCAGGCTCGTCGACTTCATCCCCCTCGTCCAGCCCGGCCCGGCGCAACACAGCTGGCGACTCGACCGTGACCAGGGCAGACAGCGGCACGCCCAGGTGGTGTACGGGCAGGCGGGGCGTACCCTCTCCCAGGTCTACGGCGACGTGCTCTCGCTCTGCGAGGTGGCCGACGACGAGCTCAGCCCGGAGAAGCTGGCGCTCATCCAGAAGATGCGCGCCCTGCTCCAGGAGACCGTGGAGACGACCGACTTCCTGACCGGCGAGAAGCGTACGGTCATCCAGGAGTCGCGCATCCTGAAGACGTACGCCGACTACCGCACACGCTACGAGAACGCCGTCATCGACTACGCCGGCAGGCTCGCCCGTTCCCAGTCGGGATCGGCCGCCGACCTCATCGAGTGGTCGCGCAGCGGCGGGATCTACCGTTCGCGGGCCCAGCGGGCCAGGGCCGACTGGGAGGCACAGGGCTACAAGAACGACGTCGAACGGGCCCAGGCCGTCCTCGACCAGATCCTCGGCACGAGCATGGTGCAGTGGGTGGCCAAACTCCGTTCCGACGTCGACGCGATCGAGGACAACGTCCAGGGCGCGTTCGGCTACCCCTTCTTCCCCGCCACCGTGGTGCCGGGGAGCTTCGCCAGGAACGACGGCTGGACCACGTTCAAGAACCTTGAGCTGCACTCGTCGAGCCAGTACACCGCCAGCTCGCGGGGCGGCGCCGCGCACGTGGGCTTCCCCCTCGGGATCGTCAACTTCTCGGGCGGCGGCAGCGCCGGTCAGACCGAGACGGACCTGAGGTTCAAGTCCAGCACGTTCGGCATGGAGTTCGAGTACACCCAGGTCGAGATCGTGCGGCCGTGGTTCAACCCCGGCTTCTTCGCCTCGCGCGGCTGGCGGCTCAAGACCGAGTTCGTGGACAGGTACCGTACCGATCGGCTCTCGGACGGCAAGGCGGAGCAGCCGACCGGCGCCCTGGTGGGCTATCCGACCAAGGCGCTGTTCGTCCGCAACCTCACCTTCCACTCCAGCGACCTGGCCGGCTACATGCACACCAAACGCGACGACATCGTCGCCGGCGGCGCGGTCGCCATCGGGCCCTTCGTGGTCGGCGGCGGCTACCACCAGTCGCGGGTCAGCCGCGAGTCCGCCTTCGACCTGACCGACACCTCGATCACGATGCGCGGACTGCAGCTCGTGGCCTTCATGAGCGCGCTGACCCCGATGGGCCCCGACCCTTCGCCGAACGTCAAGAAGTGGCTCTGACCACCGATGCTCCCCGACGGCATGCACGTCGCGATCGCCGCCTGGATCGACGCCCGTCGAACCTATCCAGGCTTCCTGTCGGTGCCGCCGCGGCCGCTGCCGATCCAGCCCTCACTGCTGGAAGCGCTGGTGACGCGGCAGAATCCGGCGGTGGAGGCCGACTTCGCGCTGATGGCCAACTTCGTCCCGCGCCGAGGTCGCCCCGCCGAGCCGTACGGTCCGGCGCGTGCTCTCTGGATCGTCCACCGGGAGACGCTCGCCGGCATGCGGTTCGCGCTGGAGCCGCTGACTCCCGAGGAGGCCGCGGCGCTGGCTCGGGCCCGGGCGCTGCTCTATCCGCCCGACGCCTCGGGACGGCCGGCGATCTCGGAGAAGCTGCTGGCCTACCGCGAGATGAAGGCCGTGGTGGACCGGCTGGAGCTGGACCGGCGGCCCGCCGACGAGATCGAGCAGGCGTACGCCGACTGGCTGGTGCTCGGGTTCAAGTCCGAGGTGGAGAGCGCGCTGGCGCTGCTGGCCCGGCTGGCCAGGCGCTCGTCGGTCGACGACGCCGTACGCGAGCGCGGCGACCTGGCGGAGGAGGCCCTGCCCAGGGCGGGGGAGGTGAGCTTCGCGCCGACGTACTTCGCGCCGCTGGCCGCCGTCACGGAGGCGACGTGGGCGAGGAACGCGGTCTCCTTCGCCGAGCTGCGCGCCGCCGTACCCGGCGAGCTGACGGGGCTGGGCGGCACCTTCCTCAGCAGCCAGGCCGAGGGGACCTGCGAGTTCGGCCATACCGTGCTGGAGCTCGGCCGGCCCTGGTTCTCCGCGAGCCTCTACGAGGCGGACGACTGGCGGCTCGCGCCCGGTGAGATCGTCTCCGACGGCTTCGGCGGCGCCGGGCGCATGCCGGGGTACGTGCAGTCGGTCTACGTCGTACGCCCGCAGGCCGGCGGCGGCAAAGGGGTGAGCGGGCCGTCCCGGCCGATCGTCGCGCGCCCGCCGGGCGACGGCCCGGCCTTCCCACGGCCGGGCGTCGTGGGCGGCCTCCGGCCGGGCGTCGTGGGCGGTCCGCTGCCGCGGGTGGACCGGCCGCCGGTCGTGATCGGGCCGCCGCGGCCGGTCTCGTGGGGTTCGCCCGTACTCAGACGTGCCGACTGGATCGAGCAGATCGACCGGATCAGGAAGCTGGCCCGGCTCGGCACCGCCACCCCCGTGCCGTCCGCGCCGTCGGAGTGCCTGGTCGTGGGGTTCGGCTGCGTGCAGCTGCCGTCCTCACCCCGCCCGAACCCCGCCTACACCTGGTGACCTTCCCACGATCAGAAAGAAGAGTGGTCCCCGTGCTGACGTCGCATCGTTTCACCGTGACGCCCACCGATGACACCCGTGCCCGCCTGGAACTCGTGGCGAGCAACGACAAGCCCATGGGCCGGGGCGAGACGCAGCGCAGCGCGGTGCGTGCCGTACAGACCGCGCTGGCCGACCTGAACTCGTCCTACATGCTGCCCGTGGAAGCCGACGGCTTCTACGGCGCGCGCACCGCCACGGCGGTCGAGGCGTTCCAGCGCGACTACGGGCTGTTCGCCGACGGCGTCGTCGGCAAGCAGACCATCGTGCAGCTGGACGCCATCTACTCGACCGCCGTGAACCGCGAGCCGATCGGGATCAGCGTGCACATCGGCGTGGACAGACTGGACGCCGGCCACTACGGCGAGTCGTTCCCGCTCTCCTCCTGCGTCAACGACGCGCGCGGGATGGCGGCGCTCGCCGGGGCCCTCGGCTACCGTGCCACGATCTTCGAGAACGAGAACGCCACCGTCGCGAACTTCAGCGCGTTCATGCGCTACGCCGCGGTCAACCTGTTCGCCGGCGACACGCTCCTGTTCACCTTCTCCGGCCACGGCTCGCAGATCCCCGACACCGGCTCGGACGCCGAGGCCGACGGGCTCGACGAGACCTTCTGCTTCCACGACAGAATGCTGGTCGACGACCAGTTCTACGCGCTGGTGGCGGAGCTGCAGCAGGGGGTGCGGGTCATCGGCGTCTTCGACTCCTGCCACAGCGGCACGGCGGCCAAGAAGATCGGGTCCCTCGGCGTGGAGCAGGATCGCCGGCAGCGGCGCGCCGAGCGCCTGGACCAGATGGAGAAGGCCGCCACGGCCTACGAGGAGAGCTTCAGGAGCGTGGTTTCGGGTGGTGAGGCGTACAGCGCCGTCCCGCTGACCGAGGAGGAGCTGCGCTCCCAGCTGGAGGAGGACCTGCCGCCGGCGCCCGCGGCCGACGGCGCGGACCTCGCCCCTCTCGCGCCCCTCGCCGTCGGCGAGGGGCTGGAGGTGCTGGCCGATCTCTACGCCGACGGTACGACCGGCAAGGGCAAGCTGCTCGACTCCCTGACCGGGATCTACGACAAGAGCCAGGACCTCTACGACTCCGTCCGGGACGCCGCCGGACCCAAAGAGCAGGCCGAGATCCAGGCCACCATGATCACGCTGTCGGCCTGCAACGACGCGCAGACCACCCCGGCCGGAAGCGTGTACAGCCTGTTCACCTACAACATCATCACCGCCTGGAACCGCGGCGGTTTCACCGGCAACTACCGCCAGTTCTACCAGGCGCTGCTGGACCGCAGCCGGGCCGACGCGACCCCGGTGCTGACGACGTACGGCAGGGGAGCCGAGAACCTGATCTACGTC
Organism: Nonomuraea sp. WAC 01424; assembly: GCF_003947315.1. Taxonomy (NCBI): domain Bacteria; kingdom Bacillati; phylum Actinomycetota; class Actinomycetes; order Streptosporangiales; family Streptosporangiaceae; genus Nonomuraea; species Nonomuraea sp. WAC 01424. The sequence goes on along the minus strand of NZ_QHHZ01000027.1, from coordinate 42,629 downwards.
CGCCCGTTCTCCACCTGACGCCGCGCCTGGCCCGCGACGGCGCGGGCCAGGCAAACGTGGCGGGTTCCCCGGCCTGGCCGCCTGTAGCGGCGGAATCGGGTGTATCGCTCCTCCACCCCCACCAGCGTCCGCCCCGAGATGGCCCGCACCGCCGCGGAACCCACCACCACCTCGTCAGCCCGGCTGATCCCACCGCCGAACCACACCGGTGACGCCACCACCACCTGACACCTACGGATCAACCTCAGGAGGTCGGCGCGGACGGGCGGCGCCTGAGCTGGAGTGAATAGACTTGTCATCATGTTCGACGACAAAACGCAGGAGACCCTGCGGCGCCTGCTGGACCTCGCCGAACACCCCTCCACTCCGGACGCCGAGCGGGCACTGGCGTTCACGCGGGTCCGCGCCCTGGTCGCCATGCCGGCCGACGACAGCCGCCGCAAGGCGCCCGTGGCCGGGATGGACGCCAAACTGCTCGTCAAGCTCAAGCCGCTGCTGCGGCACGTGGACGAGGACCTGGTCGACGACGTCCACGGCGACCTGCACTCCTTCGGGATCCGCTACCGGGTGGTCTCGGAGGTCGCCGGGCAGTTGGCCCACATCCTCGACCTGCGCTCCCGCCTCGCTCCCGACAAACGCCACCGGCACGACGACGGCGTACGCCAGACGGCGGCCCGGCTGGCCTTCCTCCTGGAGCGCTCCGACGGCTTCCGCACCTCCCGCTGGCGCAGCAAACGCAGCTGACCCGCCCGCCCCGGACTTCTGGCCGTCAGATCTGTACGTATCCGGGGCGTCGGCCAGGCCGGTGCTCACGGAGTGCCGGGACAGGGACAGCGCCCCAGTATGCGACCAGGCATACGCGGCCTTCGTGGAATGCGGTGGAACGACATACGACAATTGGGGGTTGACCGCGTGTCGCACCGCCGTTCAACTGCATGACGACTGCCGCGAGACCTATCGGCAGAACTCCGCCGCCTGCAAAATGATCGCCTTCGACATGCTCAATTGTTTGCGCGATCGTGTCTCCGTATTCGAATGCGGTGACTACGGATACTTCTATCTGGACTGCCTCGACGAGCCCGGAGCTTCAGTCGCAGGAGGCAGAAGATGGCGGCCATCGCGTCCCGGTGACGCGTAATGGGCGGGTTGCGGGAGCTCGGCGGAGCGCTCGACGTTCTCGGTCTCGACCGGCGACGATGGCGTGAAGTACGACTACGACGCTCGCCGTCGCCGACATCGCCACCTGTGCAAAGATCGCGATGTTCGGCCGGGACGCCCCTGGCCGCACTCTCGGCCTGTCGGACGGCGTGGGTGCTCAGCCGGCGTTCTGGGACCGGCGCGGCGACCTCGTCGAGGCCTTCGCCGCGACCGGCACCTCATCTGATCGACTCGGTCGCCGGCAACCCCTTCGGCGAGGTCATCGCGCGCAGCGGCGTCGCCCACACCCTCGGCTACCAGGGTGCCTACACCGACCCGAGCTTTGGTACCAGCCCAGGCGAAGGAATACACCGGGTCATCCTGCCGGGCCCGTTCCCGTCTCCCGGGGGGCCGGAGCTCACGAACGTGCCGCAGGTCAAGCCCCCGGGGCGGGCATGGTGGGTGCCGAGAACTACGTCGCCTGCTCTGACATTGCGGGGCTCAGTGTTTGGAGTTGGTGCCTGACCTGCGGCTTCTTGATGGCGTCAGCCGGCGATCCGGTGTGGCGACCTACATGCGCCTGCCCTGTTCCAGCGCTCGGACGCCCCGCTCTTCGAGTCGTATCGCCTGTTCCACCAGTTCGGCGATCTCGACGAAAGACGCCCGGCCGGTGGCGGCTGCGGCCACCTGTGACCATTGCTCGCCCGCCTGCCGGTAGACGGTCGCGGCCACGTCGTGGCCGGTGGTGTCCGCGAGCTGAGCGGCCAGTTTGCGCATGCCCGACAGGCCGAAGTTGACGTCGAAGGAGTTGTTCAGCACCGGCCCGGTCAGCTTGGCCGCAGTGTCCTGGACGGCTTCGGCCACCCGCGGGGACCCTGCGGCGGTTCCGGTCACCTCTATGAGCTGGTGCTTGGACTTCTTCAGTACCGACCAGGCCGCCATGAAGTCGGTCAGGGGCATCTCGCCGGGCCGGTCGTCGTGCACATGCACGACCTGATCCTCGACGCCCAGCACCGCGACGTCGACGGGATCGGGAAAGGACTGCGGCGGCCGCCAGGGGAGGAGGTGGCGGGCGAGGGTGCAGATGGGGTGACGGCCGGCGTCGAGGGCGGTGCGCAGATTGCGTTCGGCGACCTTCGCCGAGCCGGTACGGCGGATCTGATGCGGGACGCCGGCCCGCTTCAGGGCGAGCGGGATGATCGGCTCGGGATGCGCCTGGGCGACGATGGTGAGCATCGGCGCCTGTCCGGTGTACTCGAACACGAAGTACATGAACCCGATGCCGCCGCCGAGGCCGAGGAGCATGGCCTCGGAGTAGCTGTCATCCCCCAGGACGCGACGCAGCAGCGCGGCCTCATGGTGGTGCTCGAGGTCCTGAGCGGCGGGGTGCGCGGAGTCGGTGGTGACATGGCGGTGCGCCGTGACGTGGCGATGGGCGGTGGCGTAGGACTCGTCCGTCCTGGCCATACGCTCGCGTACACGTCGCTTGAGATGTTTGTGGTCGGTCATGCTGACGGCTCCTGAGGCGGGCTCACGTGCGAGGACCCACGCTCCGGTCACACGGCCCGCCGTCTGAGAGCAGACCGGCACGATCGCGACATCGCCCCGAGGACATCGATCCCCTCAGCCTCCGCACATGCCGCGCGGCCTGGGCGCGCGGTCAGGAGGTCAGGTGCAGGACGGCACCCGCGCAGAACTGTACCAGGAGGTCATTCTGTTCATGCCGTGCCTCCCGGAGGCCGGCTCAAGGGCTGCACAATCCTCGAGCAGCACGGGCTCTTCGGCTGCCTGATGCTCGGCGGCGCTGGTGAAGGGGGCGCCGGCCTCGTCCCATGCGCGCTCGAGCAGTTCCTCGGCGGAGACGACCAGACCGGGTATGGCGAGCAGGCATTCGAGCAGAGCGAACTCCCTGGGCGCCGCCCGGTCTGGTGCCATGGGCAGGTTGACGGGTGACCTGCGGGTAGCCGCCGTCCGCGTCGATTAACCCGATGTTTGTGTACGGCCTGCGCTGGAGGATCACCTCAAATGCGGACAAAAGCTCCCGCAGACCACGCGGCCCTCGTAACGAACACGTTAAAGATGGGCTTATTGACACCGTCTCGCTGCTGAGCATACCGTGCTGCTACCCGCAAACATCGGGTCGATTTGACCAAGTCCTCACGACGTAGGTAACAACTCGACGATCACTCGCGGCGACGTCCCCGACGATCCGCCAAGATGGGAGGCGCGCAGGAGAGGAGCCCAGTGACGCTCACGGACGATGCCGTGGACAGGATCCGTCAGATGATCATCACCGGCGAGCTGCAGCCTGGTGACCGCCTGCCGGCTGAGAAGGAGCTGGCCGCCCGGCTCGGCCTGTCGAGGAACTCGCTGCGGGAGGCGGTTCGCGCGCTCACCATGATGCGCGTGCTGCACACTCGCCGCGGCGACGGCACGTACGTGACGAGTCTGGATCCTGAGCTGCTGCTCGGCACCATGAGCATGGTCGTCGACCTGCACCAGGACAGTACGATCCGGCACTTCCTGGAGGTGCGCCGGCTGCTGGAGCCGGAGGTGACCGCCATGGCGGCCCTGCACATCGACAGGAACGCGCTCGGCGAGCTGGCCGCGCTCCAGGCCGAGGCCACCGAACTCGTCGCCGCCCATCCGGCCGACCGCGCGCGACTGCGCGAGAACGGCCAGTCCTTCCACGGGATCATCGCCCGCGCGTCGGGCAACCCCGTCCTGGCCACCATCGTCGAGACCATGTCGGGCAAGACCCTCCGGCCCCACGCCTGGTGCGGGATGACCGGCGAGTCCGACCTGCACCTGACCCTCACCGAACATCAGGCGATCTACGAGGCCCTGACCGCCGGTGACAGCTACCGTGCCCGCATCAGGGCGGCCGCGCACATCGCCGGCATCGAGGACGCGATTCTCACCGCTCACTGACCGTCCTCCCTCCGTCCTCCCTTCCCATGCCACGCCGTGGCGGAAGCCTGCCCGAAAACACCCCCCGTCGAAAGGACGATGCGTCATGCCTGCCATGTCCCTCGGAGGCCGTGATGGCTGAGCCGCTGCTGGAGGCCCGCGGCATCCGTAAGCGGTTCGACCACGTCGACGCGCTGAGAGGAGCCGACTTCACCGCCTACGCGGGCGAGATCGTCTCGCTCATCGGCGACAACGGCGCCGGCAAGAGCACGCTGGTGAAGGTGCTGTCAGGCGCGGTACGGCCGGACAGCGGCCGGATCCTCCTGGACGGAGAGCCCGTCGCCTTCTCCTCGCCGACCGACGCCCAGGCGGCCGGGATCGAGACCGTCTACCAGGATCTCGCCCTGGCGCCCGCGCTCGGCCCGGCGGCCAACCTCTTCATGGGCCGTGAGGTGACCCGCCGCGGCCCGCTGGGCAGGCTCGGATTCCTCGACAAGGCGAGCATGCGGGACAGCACGATCAAGGAGCTGGCCTCCCTCGGCGTGCGTCTGGCCGATGTGGACGGCCCGATCTCGACCCTGTCCGGAGGGCAGCGGCAGAGCGTGGCGATCGTCCGGGCGGTCACCTGGGCCAAACGGGTGATCTTCATGGACGAGCCCACGGCCGCGCTCGGCGTCGTGCAGACCAGGCGCGTGCTCGACCTGATCCGCCAGGTGCGCGACCGCGGCATCGCGGTGGTCCTGATCAGCCACAGCATGCCGCAGGTCCTTGAGGTGTCCGACCGGATCGAGGTGCTCAGGCTCGGCGCCAGAGTCGCCCGGTTCACCACGGGTGAGGCCAAGGCCGAGGACCTCGTCGCCGCCATGACCGGCCTGCTCACTCACGGCGTGACTCTGGAGGAGACGGCATGACGTCGGTATCGATCGAGGAGGGCCTCAGGCCGTCGGCGGGGCTGCGCCGCAGGCTCACCGCGTCCCCGCTCACCTACCTGTCCGCCTCGCTGGCGGCGATGATCGCGGTCTTCTCGGTCGCGGCGCCCGAGGCGTTCCTGTCCGCCTACAACATCCAGACGATGCTGACGGTCACCTCCGTCTTGCTGGTGTTGTCGGTCGGCATGACGTTCGTGATCGCCACCGCGGGCATCGATCTGTCGGTGGGTTCGGTGCTGGTCTTCTCGGCGGTGATGTCGCTGCGGACGATGACCGCGCTGGGCGGCTCCGGATTCGGCGTCGTACTGGCCGGATTCGCCGTCGCCGTGGTGTCCGGCGTGGTCTGGGGCACGCTGAACGGCCTGCTCGTGGCCAAGGCGAAGGTGCCCGCGCTGATCTCCACGCTCGGCACGATGGGCGCGGCCCTGGGCATCGCGCAGCTCGTCACCGGCGGCAACGACCTGTCCGGCGTGCCCAAGGCGCTGTACGAGACGGTCGGCCTCGGCAAGCTCTTCGGCGTCGTGCCCTGGCTGGTCGTGATCGCGCTCGTGGTGACCGTCGCCGGAGCGGTGGTGCTGAACCAGACCAGGTTCGGCCGGTACACGCTGTTCGTCGGCTCGGGCGCCGAGGCGGCGCGCCGGTCGGGCATCAACGTCGACCTGCACCTGATCAAGGTGTACGGCCTGGCCGGGCTGCTCGCCGGGGTGGCCGGCTTCCTCGACCTCGCATTGTTCGCCAGCGCCAACATCGCCGGCCACTCCACCGACAACCTCCAGGCCGTGGCCGCCGTGGTGCTCGGAGGGACCAGCCTGTTCGGCGGCGTGGCCACCATCCCCGGAACCGTGATCGGCGTCTTCATCCCCGCGGTGCTGCAGAACGGCTTCGTCATCCTCAAGGTGCAGACCTTCTGGCAGGAGGTCGCGATCGGCGTGGTGCTCGTCCTCGCCGTCTACATCGACCAGCTCAAGCGCAAGTCGCGCGAAAAATCGTAGCCCCCTCGTCCCGGACGAGAGACACCCCCCATTCGAGAAGAGGTCATGTCAGCATGCGCACAAGCGTCCTGTCACTGTCGGTCGCGGTCCTCGCCCTGGTCGCCGGCTGCTCGGACACCGGCGGACCGGCGGCCGGCGGCGCCGAGCCGTACAAGATCACATATGTCCAGGGGATGGCGGGGAACCCGTTCTTCACCTCGCTGACCTGCGGCGCGCAGGAGCGCGCCAAAGAGCTCGGCGTGCAGTTCGACGCGCAGGGCGGCAAGGACTACAGCCCGCAGAGCCAGACCCCGATCCTCAACGGCGTCATCGCGCAGAAGCCCGACGCGATCGTCATCTCGCCGATGGCGGGGGAGGCCATGGTCCCGGCGCTGAGCAAGGCCAAGGCGGCCGGCATCAAGCTGGTCTTCGCCGACTCGGTCGCCGACGACGCGACCCTCGCGGTCTCGCAGATCGCCTCCGACAACTACGCGGGCGGTGTGCTGGCCGCGCAGACCCTCGCCAAGCAGGTCGGTGAGAAGGGCAAGGTCATGGTGATGGGCGCGAAGCCCGGCATCTCCACGACCGACGCCCGGCAGAAGGGCTTCGAGGACGAGATCGGCAAGCACTCGGGGATCACCTATCTGGGCCCGCAGTACAGCGAGAGCCAGCCGGCGACGGCCACGTCCAAGTTCGCCGCCGTGTTCGCCGCCAACTCCGACCTGGCCGGAGTGTTCGCGGTCAGCACGCAGGAGGTCGAAGGGGTCGCCACCGGCGTGCAGAACGCGTCCAAGTCAGGGGCGGTGCACATCGTCGGCTTCGACACCTCCGACCCGATCCTGGACGACGTCAGGAACGGCGTCGTCGAGTCGCTGATCGTCCAGCAGCCGCTGCAGATGGGCGTGGACGCCGTCACCCAGGCCGTCGCCGCGCTGAAGGGCGAGGCCACCACCCCCAAGATCTCCACGCCGTTCGTCGTGCTGACCAAGGACAACATGACCCAGCCCGACGTCGCGAAGTTCATCTACAAGACCACCTGCGACTGATCGACCGGCGCCCCCCTCAGGAGAACACCCATGCGCACACCATCCGGACGACTCATCACGTTAGCCGTCGGCGGCCTGCTGGCCCTGCCCGCCGTCGTCGTCGAGATCCCCGCCCAGGCCGCCGGCGCCTTCACCGAGAACTTCGAGAGCGGCACGCTGCCCACGGGCTGGCGGATCGTCTCGGGCTCCTTCGGCCAGCTCATCACCGGCCGGGCCGTCAACCACAACGACAGCAGGCCGTACAACAGGGAGGGCGCCTACCACCTGTCCACCCTGGAGAGTCCCACCCAGACGCCGGACGACGGCTACCGCGGCGTGGTCGTCTCCGGGGCGTTCACCATCGCCCAGCCGGTCGTCTCCATGCTGGTCGGCGGCGGCAGCGGCGCGAACACCTACGTCGCGGTCTGCGCCTACGACGAGTCCAGGCCCGACGGCTGCGGGCAGGAGCTCGCCGTCGCCCGGGGCAACAGCGCCGAAGTCATGGCCCGGCGCCTGCTCGACGTGTCCGCGCACATCGGCGAACGCGCGATCATCAAGGTGGTGGACGACTCCACCAGCGGCTGGGGCCACATCACGGTCGACGACATCCGCAACGACCTGCCCGCCACCCCCGGCGAGGTACGGGTGGCCCGCACGGCGAGCCGGACGACGCTGACCTGGGACCCCGCCATCGGCGGAGGCGTCTACGCGGTCTACCGCTCCACCGAGCGCGACTCCGGCTTCACCAGGCTCGGCGAGGTCTCGGGGACGAGCTTCACCGACGGGGAGACCGGCCCGGACACGGCCTACTTCTACGCCGTGTCCTCGCTCTCGCCGGGCGCCGAGTCCGGCAAGGTGTACGCCTACGCCCGGCCGTACGCCGACCTGCGGGCGCGCGGCGAGACGGTCACCTACGCGGGACGGAACCTCACCGACACCCGCTTCCCCGTGGGCCCGCTCGGCTCGGCCGGCATCGTGCACGACGGCACGGGCGCCCGGCCGACCTGGTGGATCTTCAACAACCTCGGCCGCGGCGGCTGGCACCTCGAGGCCGACACCTACCAGAAGGGCAAGCTGCCCAACAGCTTCTTCGCCGTACGAGCCAAGGCCGCGGGCGGACGGCCGGTGGTGCGGGCGCTGCAGACGACCGGGGTGGGCGCGTTCGAGCCGATGAAGTCGCTCACCCAGCAGGGTGAGTATCCGATCCTGAACTATCAGTACAAGGACGAGTCGCTGCCGGTCGAGGTCTCCACCGAGGTCCTCAACCCGATGATCCCGGGCGACGTCAAGGACTCGGCCATCCCCACCGCGATCTACAACATCACCGTCAAGAACTCGGGCCCGCGGCCCGCCGAGGTGTCGGTGCTGGCCGCGCAGCAGAACGCGGTCGGTTTCAACGGCTACGACACGATCGGCGGCGCGAACAACCGGGTCGTGGCGGGCTACGGGGACAACCGCACCGTGTTCGACGGCAGGAACCTGCGCATGACCGGCAAGCAGGGCGCGGGCGGCATGAACCTCGCCGCGCTGACCGGCGGCGTCACCGGCACCGCCGCCTGGACCACGCTCGATGCCCTGCACGGCGACCTCACCGACGACGGCACGCTCGCCGGCCCCGCCGACGCCGTCAGCCCGGCGGCGAACACCACCGTGGACGGCGCGCTGGCGGCCACGGTGACGCTCCAGCCCGGTGCGTCCAAGACCATCCCCGTCGTGCTGAGCTGGAACTTCCCCGACGCCCAGAACTTCAACGGCGGTCCGGGCCGGCAGTACGAGAACTGGTGGACCGGCGCCGACGCCGTCGCCGGTTACGTGAAGGACAATCTCGACCAGCTGGTCGGCCGGACGAGGCTCTACCACGACACCGTCTACGACTCGAACCTGCCCCAGTACCTGCTCGACCGGGTCACCTCGGCCACCGCGCTGCTGCACACCCCGACCGTGTGGTGGGCCAAGAACGGTTTCTTCGGCGCCCGTGAAGGCTGGGGTTGTTGTCCGGGCATGCCCACCCACGTCTTCCACTACGCCCAGAGCCAGGCGTGGTTGTGGCCCGAGGTCGGGCAGCGCTGGACCCAGCAGTGGCTGGACAACATGGACGCGGCGGGCAAGATCCCTATGCGGTTCGACAGTGACGCCACCTTCACCCTCGACGGGCAGACCGGCGTGATCCTCTCGGCGTACCGGACCTATCAGACCACGGACCGGGCCTGGCTGACGGCGAACTGGCCGAAGATCAAGTCGGCGATGGAGTACGTGGTCGCGCAGGCCGACCCCGACCGGGACGGCGTGCTGACCGGCATCCACAACACCACGCTCGACGGCGGCGAGACCGGCGACGGATCCTGGCTCGGCTCGCTCTACCTGGCCGCCGTCAACGCCTCGGCCAAGATGGCCGAACTCGCCGGCGACGGCACGGCCAAGGCCGGCTACGACACGATCTACGCCTCCGGCCGGACGAAGCAGAGCGAGCGGTTCTTCAACGGCGAGTACTTCCACGAGGTCTACTCGACCCAGGGACACTCCTACGGCGACGGCGTCGAGATCGACATGCTGCTCGGCCAGTGGTGGTCCACTCAGCTCGGCCTCGGCGACATCTACCCGTCCGCCGACATCACCACGGCCGCCAAGAACCTGTTCCACTACAACTTCAAGGAGCACTTCCTCGGCTACGACGACAGCCACCAGTTCCGGCAGTACGTGGAGGAGACCGACGCCGGCCTGCAGATGATGACCTGGCCGAAGAACCCCAAGCCGGGCAACAGCCCGCTCTACTTCGACGAGGTCATGTCCGGATTCGAATATTCGGCGGCGGCGCTGATGCTCCAGCGCGGCCTGCTCGACGAGGGCCTGCGCGTGGTCAAGGCGGTCTCCGACCGTTACGACGGCCGGGCCAGGACCGAGCACATCAGCGCGGAACCGTGCTCGACAGGTGACGGCACCGGCAGCCCGTTCGGTGACGACGAGTGCGGCAAATGGTACGGCAGGACCCTCTCGTCCTGGTCGCTGCTGACCGCGATGCAGGGTTTCACCTTCGACGGGCCCGCCCAGAAGGTGACCTTCGCCCCGACCTGGAAGCCGGAGAACCACCGCTCCTTCTTCAGCACGGGCGCCGCCTGGGGCACGTTCACCCAGAAGCGGGCCGGTGTCACCCAGAACGACGTCCTCACCCTGAAGTACGGCACCGCGACAGTGCGGACGGTCAACCTGGAGCTGGCGGCGGCCGGGACGCCCAAGCACGTCAAGGTGTACCTCGACGGCAGGCCGGTGACCGCCACCGTCACCGCCGAAGGGACGCGCCTGGCTGTGAACCTCTCCCAGCCCGTCACCCTCAAGGCTGGTTCGGCCCTGCGCGTCCACGTCGTGCGATGAACGTCCGGCAGGGCCGGGGCTCGGCGGCAACCGTCAGCCGCCACTCGCTGGTGATCACGAGCCCTGCCTTCGGGCCAGGGTGAAAGCGCGGTGAGGCCCTGTGCGCGCAGCTTCGCGCACAGGGCCTCACCGCGCTCGTTCGGCTGCTATCGCCGGGGGCGGGCATGTTGACGCCGTTGGTGCGGCGTGTTGTGATCCACACATGCGAATTTCGTACTTATTTAGTAGGAAATGAGGCGGTTGTGGGGTTCCTCCAGCGTGCCGCCGCGGTTGCCATGCTCCTGGTGAGCGCGGCGGGCATCCAGGCCGTGCAGAGTGGACCGGCGCAGGCGGCCCTGCCCACCGCCGCCGTCGCGCTCGGCGACAGCTTCATCAGCGGGGAAGGCGCGGGGGACTACCAGCCCGTTGTCGACGCCTCCGGTACGGCACAGGCCTTCCCAGGCTGGTCGGCGGCCAACAGCAACGCCTACTTCTGTCACCGGTCGGCGAACGCCTCGGTGTTCAAGGCATCGCTCCCGGGCATTCAGCAACGTTTCAACCTCGCGTGCTCCGGCGCCCAGCCCGCCGACATCGCCGCCCCCGCCGGCGCGCGGCTCGAGGGCCGCACCGTCGCCTCGCAACTCGATCAGCTGCGCGCCCTCGCCCAGACGTACGACATCGACGTCGTCCTCGTCGGCCTCGGCTCCAACAACACCCAGTTCACCTTCGGCGACGTGGCCACGCTGTGCGCCAACCGGTTCATCGCCGACGCCTGGACGGGCTGGTGGGAGTTCTGGGCCTACCTGAAGGGCGAGGTGCCGCAGAAACCCTGCACCGCCTCGGACCTGGCCACCGACACCGAGGTCGCCGCCGCCACCACCGAGACCACCGCGGCCCTTCGCCAGATCCTCGACACTCTCGACCAGATCGACGCCGACGGCACCCACCAGGTGATTCTGCAGACCTACACCAACCCGCTGCCGCCCGACCTCGCCCCGCAGTACTACGACGAGGACGGCCGTACCGACACCCGCGACAAGTTCCGCGCCCTCGGCGCCGAGCGCTACGCCGCCGGGTGCCCGATCCACCGTGCGAGCCTCGCCCCCGGGCACGTGTTCTCCCAGAACCTCGGCTCCCTGGTCAAGAACACGTACGCCACTCTGGCAGCCGAACGCCCGGCCGCCGACCTGCGCGTACTGGACGTCCAGAAGGCCTTCGACGGGGCCAGGCTCTGCGAGAACCCCGGCAGCCCGGCGGGTGCGCTGGCGACGCCGGTCCGCGTACAGGACGGGCCGTCCGGCACGTTCATCACGAGCCTGTCCGGCTGGGACAAGATCGGCATCCAGCGGGCGGCGAACACCTGCGTCACCTACTTCCAGACCTGCCAGGAGTCGTGGCACCCCAACGTCGCGGGCCACACGGTCCTCGGCCAGTGCCTGACCGGCGCCTTGGCCACGGCGCCCCGCACGATCGTCACGTGCGCCCGTAATGCGAACGGCACGCTCACCATCTCCTGACGTCACCCCGGCTCACGTCCGGCTCGCTGGAGCCGGACGTGTCGCCCGGGATCCGGCCGGCGGCTACGCGTCGCGCATCCGTAGGAGCAGCCCGCCGCCCGGGAGCGCCGCGGTGGCCCAAGCGGCGAGTACGCCCAGGCCGGCCCACGGGCTGAGAGGGAGGCCGGCGAGGTCGGTGGTGGCCTGGATGGCGAGCCCGGCGTTCATCGGGGAGATCCGCCAGAGAAGCCGCTGCCAGTCATCGTCGGCGATCATGAGGATGAGCGCGGGGAAGAGATAGAGCAGGCCGAGCACGACCCCGATGGCGGTGGCGGAGTCCCGTACGGCGGTGGCGACCCCCAGGCTGAACAGGGCGATCAGCGTCAGGTAGAGGACCGAGCCGACGGCGGCGCGCAGCATGGGACCGCTGGTCAGGAGGAGCACGTCGGCGGGGAAGCCGTTGTCGAGCAGGATGCGCCGCGCGGCCAGCGCGGAGGCGAGCACGGCGACGCTCCCGGCGATCAGGGTCAGGCCGGTCAGAATGATCGCCTTGGCGGCCAGGACGCCGGTCCGGCGCGGCATGGCGGTCAGGGTGAGGCGGATCATGCCGGTGCCGTATTCGCCGGTGATCGTCAGGACGGCCAGGACGGCGACGACCGCCTGGCTCACCTGGACCCCGAAGAGGCCGATCTTGGCGGGGTCGTAGCCGCACCCCTGCGAGGCGCAGGACACGACGGCGGAGGCCGCGACGCTGACGGCGACGGTCAGCACCACGATCGCGAGCAGCAGCCGGCCGGTGCCGGTCAGGGTACGGAGTTTCGTCCACTCCGCATGCAGGTGCTCTCTCACGCACTCCTCCCGCGACACCGGAAGAGGTCCCGATGGGGAGGTCTCATGCGTCCCTCCGGCGGAGTCGAAGGACGGCCAAGCCGAGGGCGAGCGCGGTATATCCGGCCAGCACGGCCAGACCGGCCCACGGCGGCAGCGGGTAGAACCCGGCGATGGGCGCGTAATGGCCGAGCACGTGCGCGTACTGCGGGATGCTCTGCTGCGTGGCGAAGCCGGCCGCCGGGGTGAGGCGCAGCAGCCATTGCGCCGCGCTGTCGGGCAGGACCGACGTGGTGGCGAGGACGTGCGGGACCACGATCACCGCGATGGCGGTGATGACCGCCGCGACACTGCGCCGCAGCAGCGCGCCGCCGTCGAGGGCGAGCACGGCGGCCAGCGCGAACAGCGCCGCCATGCCGACCACGATGCGCACCTGGGTGAGCCCGGACACCGGGAGTACGGCGTTGCCGTTGTCGCGCAGGATCCGCCCGCCGACGGTGAAGGTGATCGCGGTGGCGGGCAGGGCGGCGGCGAAGGTGACCAGGCCGAGCGCCAGCGCCTTGGCCGTCAGCGTCCGGCCGCGGCGCGGGCCGGCCAGCAGGGTGATGCGGATCAGGCCGTGCCGGTACTCGGCGGTGATGAACATGACCGCCACCACGATCACCAGGATCAGCCCGGTCAGCGCGCTGCTGAGGGGACGTTCGAGGGTCGGGCCCTCGATGGCCGGCGCGATGTCGCCGACGCCGGTGACCGAGAAGGTGCCGCCGGACCGGTCGGCGCGGCCCGGGTGGTGCTCGACCCCGTCGGGCGCGACGGTGACGCCGATGTCGTCGTCGCGCCATGCGCCGGACGCGTTGCCCTGCAGCTTGACCTGGTCGAACTCGCCGGTGGCTTCGGTGAAGCGGGCCGCCGCGACGGACCCGCCGAGATCTCCCTGCGTGACCGTCAGATCCCCGGGGGAGGTCGCGAACAACCCGATCTGGACGGTCGCCGGTAGCCCGGCCAGGGCCGCGGTGCCGATCTCGGTCCAGTGTGTGCCGTCGGCGGACTCGTACCCGGTGAGGGTGTCGCCGGCGCGGGTCAGCCGCAGCCAGCGCGGTGATTGCGGGGAGACGCCGCCCGGCCGGCCGTCCAGGTCGTGGGTGAAGTTGTGCTGCATCCGCACCCCGTGCGCGCCGGTCATCATCACCGCCGCGTACGCGGAGCCCTGCTCGGTGCTCTCCTTGATCATGACTCCGGCCTTCGCCCACGGCACGAGCCCGGCAACCTCGTTCCGCACCCCTGGGGTGACGTCGGGCTTACGGATCTTGCCGGTCATGGAGGTGAGGCGGACGGTGATGCCGCCGTCCCCGGCCAGCGGCCGATGCACGAAGTAGAACTTGTCGTCCACCGCTTCGCCGTCCGGCCCCGTCAGAGGCGGTGGACAGGCGACCTCGACCGGACCGGCGCCGCACGAGGCGTGGTTGCTGGACGCCGACAACAACCCGAGCAGCACGGTGACCAGCGCCGCTGCCGTCAGGGCGACCACCCAGCCGCGTACCGTCCTGAACTTGGTCCACTCGGCGCGCAGCAACCGCCCGAATCCCCCGGGCCCGGCCTGCGGTTCCGGGCGGTGTGAGGAGCGGGGTGAAATGGTGCTCATCGTGCCGCTCCCCGGTATTCGACGGCGTCGGCGGTGAGGTCCATGTAGGCCTGCTCCAGCGTCACCCGGTGCGTCGCCACCTCGGAGAACGGCACCCCATTGGCGTTGAGTACGGCCACGATGTGCTCCGGGGGCAGCCCTGAGACGACGATCGTGTCGCGATCGGTGACGGCCGTCGTGGCGCCGGCGTGGCCCAGCGCCGACATCGCCGCCGAGCTCGCCGCCGTCCGCAGTGTGACCCGGCCGCGGGAGGCGGTCGTGATGAGATCGGCCACGCTGGTGTCGGCGATGACACGGCCCTTCCCCACCACCACGAGATGGTCGGCGGTGTCCTCCAGTTCGCTCATCAGATGGCTGGACACCAGCACAGCCCGCCCTTCGCCGGCCAGCGACCGGAGGAAGCCGCGCATCCACACGATGCCTTCGGGATCAAGGCCGTTGACCGGCTCGTCCAGCATGAGCACCGGCGGGTCCCCGAGCAGCGCGGCCGCGATGCCGAGCCGCTGGAGCATGCCCAGCGAGAAGCCGCCCGCCCTGCGCCGGGCGGCGGACCGCATCCCCACCTGTTGCAGCACCTCATCGACCCGCCTGCCGTCCAGGCCCTGGGAGTGGGCCAGCCACAGCAGGTGGTTGCGCGCGGTGCGGCTCGGCTGCAGCGCCCCGGCGTCCAGCAGCGCGCCGACGTGGGTGAGCGGGTTGCGCAGGCTGGCGTACGGCCGTCCGCAGACCAGCGCGTGGCCCTCGTCGGCCGCGTCCAAGCCGAGGATCACCCGCATCGTGGTGGACTTGCCCGCCCCGTTGGGGCCGACGAACCCGGTGACCCGGCCGGGCAGCACGGTGAACGACATGCCGTCCAGCGCCAGGGTCGGGCCGAATCGTTTGCGCAGCCCGCTGACTTCGATGGTTGCTCGCATGCGATCGGTTGTACGGACCCGGCTCTAACACGGGCCGAACAGGGGCTGTCACATCGCTGTTAGGTCCGGCACGGCATCCTGGACCCATGCGAAAGTGGCGACGACCGGCGCACACCGTACGACTGCGCCTCACCCTCTTGTACGGCGCCATGTTCCTGCTGTCCGCCGTCGGGCTGCTGGCCATCACCAATCTTGTGGGCCTCGGGGGGACGCGAGTCAGCCGGTCGGCGCCCCTTGAGGCCCTGCCGGTCGAGCCGGCCACGCTCGCCGCCGCCACCGATCGCATCGCATGGCTCCAGGCTCAGCTGTCGGACACCCACGCGGCTCAGGCACGCCAGCTCCTGATCGGCTCGGCGCTGGCACTCGCGGTCATGGCCGTGTTGTCGCTCGTCCTGGGCCGCCTCATCGCCGGCCGGGTGCTGCGCCCCCTACGGATGATCACCGCGGCCACCCGCCGGATCTCCGCCGACAACCTGCACGAGCGGCTGGCCGCCCAGGGCCCGGCCGACGAGGTCAAAGCTCTCGCCGACACCATCGACGAACTGCTGGAACGACTGGAGAACTCATTCGCCGCACAACGCCGGTTCGTCGCCAACGCCTCCCACGAACTCCGCACCCCGCTGGCCACCATGCGCGCGTCCCTGGACGTGGCCCTGGCCAAGCCGGAGCCCGTACCCGTGCAGACCGCCGCGCTGGCCGACCGGCTCCGCACCGAGCTCGACCAGGTCGACCGGCTGCTCGAAGGTTTCCTCATGCTCGCCCGCACCCAGCACGTCGCCCTGACCGACCGCACGACGCTCTCGCTCCGCCATCTGGCGACCGCCGCCCTGGACGCCCGGGCCGCCGACATCACCGCCGGCAACCTCACCGTCCACTCCGCGGGCCTCGTCGACGACAGCGCGTGGACGCAGGGAAACAGCACACTCCTCACCCGGATGATCGACAACGTCATCGACAACGCCATCACCCACAACCACGAAAGCGGCTGGATCCGCCTCGCCGCCACCACCGACGGCACAACAGCTCAGCTCGTCGTCGAGACCGGCGGACGCCTCCTCGACCAGCGGCAGGTCGACCGGCTGGCTCAGCCCTTCCAGCGACTCGGCGCCGACCGTACCCACTCCGGCAACGGCTCCGGGCTCGGCCTTTCGATCGTCGCGACCATCGCCGCCGCACACGGCGGCACCCTCGACCTGCGGGCCCGGCCAGAAGGCGGTCTCCGCGTCGCCATCTCGCTGCCGGCGGCGGCCGTGCCGGCGGAGGTCGCGGCATGAGGGTGCTCGTGGTGGAGGACGCCCGCTCCCTGGCCGCCGTACTCGTCGAAGGTCTGAGCGATCAGGGCATGGCCGTGGACGTGGCCCACGACGGCCTGGAGGCCGCCGCCAAGCTGGACCTCAACGCCTACGACGTGGTCGTCCTCGACCGCGACCTGCCGGGCATCCACGGCGACACCCTCTGCCAGATGATCACTCAACGCGACGACCGCGTCATGATCCTGATGCTGACCGCAGCCGACGCGCCCGTCGACCGCGTCACCGGCCTGACCATGGGCGCCGACGACTACCTGGCCAAGCCCTTCCACTTCCCCGAGCTGGTGCTGCGCATCCGCTCCCTGGCCCGCCGCCAGCCTGCCGCCCGGCCCCGCACGCTGCGCGCGGCCGGGATCGAGCTCGACCCGCTGCGCCGTACCGTCACCCGCGACGGCCGCCACCTGGACCTGTCGGTCAAGGAGTTCGCCCTGCTCGAAGCCCTCCTCCGCGCCGCTCCCGCGTTCCTCAGCGCCGAGGACCTGCTCGAACAGGTGTGGGACGAGCACGCCAACCCCCTGACCAACACCGTCACGGTCACCATCGGCCGCCTCCGCCGCAAACTCGGCGAGCCCTCGGCCATCACCACCACGCCCGGGGTGGGGTACCGGATCACGGCCCCCGATCTCCGCGGAGATCGGTCATCCGACTCCCCGGCCGGCGCGTGAGAATCCGCGATGAGGCATCGACCATGGATCACGACAAACTCGGCGCTACGGCCTCTCGCCCTGGCCGGGCACAGCGCCCCCGACCCGCAGGCGCCGGCAGGTGACCTTGCATCCGGCCACGTCCAGGACACACGATTCGAGGTCGAGGATGGTGGGGCGCCCAGGGGGCTCGATCCCGGAACCTACGGATGCAAGATCCAGTTCGAGCCGTTCCGGATCGTTCAATGCAGGTCGACGGGCATGGAGGCTCTGCTCTGAACGGGCCGGTACGGGCTTGACCCGCAACAGGGACTGCAACTGACGGTTGATCGTCTGCGATGCGGCGTCGGTACGCTCTTGCCATGTACAGCATGCGTTGGCCGGACTGTTTCGACGAGCAGGCTCTTCTTGTCGAGTCCAAGGGCTGGTCGCGGATGTCTTGATCGAGTGGAACGGGCAGTGCTACCGGCCAGTGTTCTACGATCCGGTCCGACTCGGGCAAGAAGTCGCCGACGAGCTGGCACGTGGTACGGGCTTCTTCAGAGAGCCCAACCTCGTCGTGGTTGACCAAGTCACACGCGACTGTATGGAGGCCGCCATCACAGCGCTCGCCGACAACGGCTTCAACATGCTCCCTGAACGGGACCAGCCGGAATCAGTGCATTGAAGAAGACGCCCCGATCCAGGTCCGGAGCTTCGACCTGCGGGCGCGGTGTGTCCGTGGACGTTCGCCGAAGTTCAAGATCGTCCGCTTGGGTGGCTCCCAAGCCATGCGTCGGAGCTGAGGTTCGCTGACTGGGCGTGTTGGCGACATCCCTACGCAGGCTCTGTTCAATGAGCATCCACCTTGGTCCCGGGCTTTGATCAACTCCCGAATGAGCTCACGGGCGTTGGAGTCCTGTTTCGCGATCACTCTCAGAGGGCCAACCGCCTCCCTCACGCGTTCGACAATCGCCGCGACGACGTAGATCCTCCCTCCCTTCTGATCGGTGTACGACTCGAATCCAGGCTCAGGTCGGAAACATCCCCACCAATCGAAGAGGACGCCAAGAGCGGCGTTCCTCGGCGGCCCAGGATGCTTAGCGATGATCTCCAATAACACATCGGTGCCGGCTACGGCTGCCGGGTAGAGAGTCCCTGCTTGATCGTTCCCTACCGCTGATCGAAACCACCTTGGCCCTGGGGTCGCTGCTCAATCCACAGCTTGCGGATTCATGGAGACTCAGATCCCACCAATCGCAGCCAACTCCCTCGCCGTGGCGGGGCGGAGCATCGGCAAAATGGAAGGCAGGTCAGCCTCTGACACCGTGTCGCTCGCCACCTGCACGAGGGCGCCGCCATGCCTCGCAAAAACTCGCGTGCTGGAGCTTTCTGTGCGCACCCAGACGTCCGTTGACACTTGTCGGCAGACCCCGGTTATGTCGGGCCTGTGGGTCACATCTGGCACAGGTTCGGTGCAAGCGGCCTGTGGGGAGGCCACTGTCCTCGGCATGACATAGAGCTCGATCTCCGCTTGGTCGCGTAGCCGGGCATAGCCAAGTTCGATGGACGGCAGCCCCATCTCCCATTCTCCGAACCACTCTGTCAGGTAAATGGATCGATACTGCTGAGAGCCAAGGTCTATCAGTGGGAGGCCGGATTGAGTGAGCCTCCGCTCTCCCGCCGCCTCGCTGATCGCGTCGCGGTTCCAGAACATACCGACGAACCCGATGATGAGTGCGCCGATTACTGAGAAGCGAAGTGTTCGATCCATCTGCACCATAATGGCCGTCGCCGCCACATGGCCGCCGACTCCAATGGTGGCAAAAAGGAGGCTACCGCGAAGTACACCGAGATCCATGATGTCAGGGAGCGTCAGGTCCCGAAGCGCGAGAACGATGATCGCAATGTTGACGAACGGAGCCAGAGCTGCCACCAGCCACCAACGCGGCAATCTGATAAGCCATCCGAGTAGCAAGCCCGCACCGAACGGCGCAAGTAGCATCACATTTGTGCCGGTGAAGTCGTCCTCCGACCTGTTGAGGTAAAGGAAGACCTCCATCAGCCCAATCACGCTTCCCACGATTACGGCCCGGCATAAGGCGTTCATGTGCGGATTGTAGGTCTTGAGGACCCTCCCCTGCCCAGCCCCGATGGCGCAGGCAGCACGGAGAGTTCCAGGCAATCCGGTGGTCCAGGGCTGAGGAACGAAGCCCTGGACCT
This sequence comes from Nonomuraea sp. WAC 01424, assembly GCF_003947315.1. Taxonomy (NCBI): domain Bacteria; kingdom Bacillati; phylum Actinomycetota; class Actinomycetes; order Streptosporangiales; family Streptosporangiaceae; genus Nonomuraea; species Nonomuraea sp. WAC 01424. The sequence continues at coordinate 23,273 of NZ_QHHZ01000027.1, read as the reverse complement.
TCGATCGCCCCCGACCCTGTATGGCGACCGGCCATGATGTGGCGATCGTGAGGGCTGCATCTGTGCGGCGGCGTGGCACCCCCAGGCCGCACGCCCGGACGGCGGGCGGGCGGAGGGCCGGGGTGCGGCAGCGCGCCGCGCCGCCGCTTGAATACGCCGTGGAGTCGGAGGAGCTTTCGGCAAATCCCCTCCACAAGGTCAAGTTCCGCAAGGCCAAGGTGAGCGGCGAGGTTGATCGGCGCTCCGTCATCAACCCCGGGCAGGGATGGGAACGCTGACGGCGGTCGCCTGCGTCGGACGCTCGCGCGCTCCGATGCTGCGGGCGCTGTTCGCCTGCACGTACTTCGGTGCCCTTCGACCGGGAGAGGCGGCAGGCCTCCGGCACGACGACCGCTTGCTCCCAAAGAAGGGGTGGGGCTTGCTCACCCTTCAGAAGACCCGACCGGAGAGCGTCAAGCGCTACGCGGACTGAGGGGAGAGGCACGACGAGCGGGGCCTGAGGCATCGCGACGTGAAGACCACCCGCGTCGTGCCGATCCCTCCGGAGCTGGTGGCCATTCTCTGCGAGCACATCGAACAGCACGGCGCGGCGGAAGACGGCCGGCTGTTCCGCACCCGAACCGGTGCGGTCTTCTCGGGCTTGACCGTCTCCCAGGTGGGGAAGGAAGCACGGGCCTTCGCCCTCGCCCATGACCAGGTCTTGTCCCCGTTGGCTGTCAGACCGTACGACCTGAGGCACGCGGCTGTCTCACTTTGGAAGCTCTGTCGCAGTGATCCTTGGAACGCAAAGTCCCTGGGCTGGTCCCAGGGTCATTTGCTGTGCGTGACCTGGGAGAACACCCCCGCGGTCCATTCCGCGTATGTTCCGCGACGGGTGGCACATGGCTGCTCTCCGCTGCCTGTCCGCGTGGCCTGCGATCCTGCAAAACCCCTGCTCACACTAGGGATACGGTGGTGAGGAGAGTAGGGCGGGTGGGACTTGAACCCACGACCCACGGATTATGAGTCGGTTCCCTGGGTGTCGCTCAGTGTCGCGGAGTGACCTTTTCTATCGCTGTGGACGGAATTCTCCCCACCGTCGTGTCGGGAAGTGATGACGGGTGCCGTGCTGCATCGCGTACACGCGAGCAACCACCGAGCAACCATGTGTTCTTGACCATCACCATTATGTGCCGCTTACCCCTTCGGCCAGGTGTTGGAGCACGTGCCGAGCACGCTGACCGCCATCTGTACATAGTGCCCACTTGCGCTGACGGAGAATTCTTCAGCGTGGCGCCACCTGTGATGATCGAATCAGGGTGTCAGCCGTTCGCCTGTGTTGTTCTTCTCGCTGGGCCATAAACGGGCGCGACGACATCGGAATTCGAAGCGGCTCTGAACCGCTCGCGTGATCCTTGATGTCGTAGAGAAAATCGGTCCCGCCCTTGTCGTGAGCAGCCGGTAAGCGCGGGGACCGAATGCTTCCACCTCCACGCGAATGCCTCAGCTGCTTCCCGCCAAAATAACGGACCGCGCCTTCTTGCCTGGTTGCCCGCCCCGGAGTCCCTCGCGCAGGCGCGAGTGCCGGCCAGGTGAGACGCATGGTGACGGGGACGCTACAGAATTCGTCCACCCCCTTGGGAAATCAAGAATTCCTGTGTGATGTACGTCACACTGCGACTTTAGGCTTCCTGTGCATGAGCTGGCCGAATCCCCTTGGCCGGGACTATTTCCGGCCTGCTGCACCACCAGTGATCACCTTGTCAAGGCCTATTCCTGGTTCGACTTTTCTGTGTATATCTGTGGCGTTCTTTATGCGGCGCTTACGGGGATGCGCCTGGTCTGCGGGGAGCGTGGGCGTGGCCATGCGGCGTGCTCGGACAGGTGCGGGTGTGCTGGGTCGGACCCGGCTAGGAATCGGAATCAATGGACCATCCAGGTGGCTGAGCCGCCTCGTCGTGGTCGTGACCATGATCCTCATGCCGGGGATCCTCGCGCTGCAGGCGCAGGCGGTCGTCGTGGACCCCTCGCCGAACCGGCTGGCGATTCCCGGCTCCCCGGGGGCGGGCTCCGCCGGCGCCGTTCCCGTCCAGCGCTCAGGAAGCGCGGCGAACCTGCCGCACCTCGTCGATCCGGCCGCCACTCAGCCGAAGACCGAGGACAAGGCGAAGAGCACCGGCGACAAGCGGCCCAAGGGGTCGCTCCCGCTGGAGAAGCCGCGCGAGGTGCCGGACGAGCCGGCCACGGACGGGCTGAACAGCCCGCCGCCGCTGACCTGGGAATCGCCGCGTACGAATGACGACGCACGGCAGACCCGCGCACGCGCCGAGAGCGCCGCCCTGCACAAGGTCTCCGTGGCAAGCGCGGCGAAGACCACCCGGACGCAGGCCGTGACGGCCGCCGCGCTTCCGGCGGTGTCGGGCATGTCGGCCTCGCCGGGCCAGCAGACGTCGGGCCTGTGGACGTTCCCGTCCACGCAGCCGACCTTCTACGCGTACGGCGGGGACGCGGACTCGCGGACCTTGCGCCTGGAGGCCCAGGTCGAGCACGACCCGTCGGTCGCCGCGCAGGGCACGGGCCTGATCTGGTCCGACACCGGCTCGCTGTCCAGCAGCGGTTGTTACACGACCAGCAAGTGCTGGTTGCAGACCCCGGCCGTGGCGTCGGGCAAGTTGAAGGACGGCTGGCTGGTTCGCTGGCGGGTGCGGGTCTCCACGTCCGGCGGCGTGGTGAGCGCCTGGTCGGCCTGGCAGGCCGCGCGGGTGGACACCTCCAAGCCGGTCGTTTCGGAGGCGATCGCCTCGCCCGGACAGGTGACGTCCGGGATCTGGAGCCTGCCGTCCACGCAGCCGAGCTTCTACGCGTACGGCGGCGACCCGGAGTCGCGGACGTTGCGTCTGGAGGCGCAGGTCGAGCACGACCCGTCGGTGGCGACGCAGGGTACGGGCCTGATCTGGTCGGGTTCCGGTTCCTTGTCGTCGAGTGGTTGTTACACGACCAGCAGGTGCTATCTGCAGTCGCCCGTCGTGGCGTCGGGCAAGTTGAAGGACGGGTGGCTGGTTCGCTGGCGGGTGCGCGTGTCCACCGCCGACGGGGTGGCCGGCCCGTGGTCGGAGTGGCAGGGCGGCCGGGTGGACACCTCCAAGCCGGTGGTGTCGGAGCAACTGGCCTCGCCTGGCCAGCAGGTGGCGGGGTTGTGGACGTTGTCGTCCGTGCAGCCGAGCTTCTACGCGTACGGCGGCGACCCGGAGTCGCGGACGTTGCGTCTGGAGGCGCAGGTCGAGCACGACCCGTCGGTGGCGACGCAGGGTACGGGCCTGATCTGGTCGGGTTCCGGGTCTTTGTCGTCGAGTGGTTGTTACACCACCAGCAGGTGCTACTTACAGACGCCTGCGGTGTCGTCGGGCAAGCTCAAGGACGGTTGGCTGGTTCGCTGGCGCGTGCGCGTGTCGGCATCCGACGGGGTGGCTGGCCCCTGGTCGGAGTGGCAGGAGTCGACGGTCGCGGTGAGCGGCACGGCCGGTAGCGACCTGGGCGCGGTGCCCGCGACGCGTGGCACCGACGCGTGGACGCTGGCGTCCGTCACACCGTGGTTGTACGCCAAGGTCACCGACGCCGGCGGCTCCAAGCTGGTGCTGGGTGTCGAGGTCGAGCACGACCCCGCCGTTCCGTCGCAGGGCACGGGCCTGATCTGGTCCGGCAAGGCCACCACCTCCTACGCCTCGGGTGGAAACGCCTGGCTGCAGGTCCCGGCCGGGCAACTGACGGACGGGATGAAGGTGCGCTGGCGCGTGCGCGGTGTGACCACGGCGGGCGTGGAGGGCGAGTGGTCGGCCTGGCAGAGCGCCGCGGTGGACGTGACCAAACCCGCCGCGTCCGACGCGGGGTTGACCCCGGCGACCAAGGGCGCGACCTCGTGGACGGCGTCGTCGGTGACGCCGTGGTTGTACGCCAAGGTCAGCGACCCCGATTCGCGGGCCTCGAAACTGTCGGTGCAGGTCGAGCACGACCCCACCGCGACCGGGCAGGGCAGCGGCCTGATCTGGGAGGGCAAGGGCGCCACCGCCTACGCCTCGGGCGGTAACGCGTGGGCGCAGGTCCCCGCGGGCAAGCTGACGGACGGCATGAAGGTGCGCTGGCGGGTACGCGGTGAGACCACCACCGGCGCGCTCGGCCCATGGACCGACTGGACCGCAACCGCGATCGACCTCAACAAGCCGGCGATCCAGTCGCTCGGCATGGATCCCGCTCTTCCCGGCTCCGCGTCTTGGACGGCGGGGACGGTGACGCCGTGGCTGTTCGCCAAGGTGAGCGACCCGGAGAACCGGTCGAGCAAGCTCGACGTGGAGGTCGAGCACGACCCGGCCGTTCCCGCGCAGGGGGCGGGGCTGATCTGGTCGGGCTCCTCGGACAAGGCGTACGCGCCGGGCACCAACGCCTGGGCGGTCGTGCCGTCGGGCAAGCTGACCGACGGCTGGCAGATCCGCTGGCGCGCCCGCGCCACCACCACGTCCGGCGTGTCGGGGCCGTGGTCGGAGTGGGTGTCGGCGCGCGTGGACACGACGGTGTTCAAGACGATCCCGCCTGGGCCCGCCGTGAGCGAGGTGTCGGCGCCCGCCGGCCAGTTGGTGACGGGCAAGTGGATCCTGCCGACCACCAGTCCGTCCTTCACCGCCGCGATCTCGGACGTGGACCGGCGGCCCGGCGCGCTGGAGGCGGAGGTCGAGCACGACCCGGCCGTACCGGCGCAGGGGACGGGGCTGATCTGGTCCGGGCAGAGCACGACGTTCGATGAGACGTGTTTCAAGGGACAGACGTGCTGGGCCTCGCACGAGTCGCCCGCGGTGACGGGCTTGCAGAACGGCTGGCACGTGCGGTGGCGGGTGCGCGCGGTGGTGCAGTCCACCGCCACAGCGGGCGCGCTGGTGTCCGGCCCGTGGTCGGAGTGGCAGTCCGCGCGCGTGGACACCAGCAAGCCGGTGGTGTCGGAGCAACTGGCCTCCCCAGGTCAGCAGGTGGCGGGCCTGTGGACGTTGCCGTCCACGCAGCCGACCTTCTACGCGTACGGCGGCGACCCCGACTCGCGCAAGCTGCGCCTGGAGGCGCAGGTCGAGCACGACCCGTCGGCCGCCGGCCAGGGCTCCGGGCTGATCTGGTCCGACACTGGCACGCTGTCGAGCAGTGGTTGTTACACGACCAGCAGGTGCTGGTTGCAGTCTCCCGCCGTGGCGTCGGGCAAGTTGAAGGACGGCTGGCTGGTTCGCTGGCGGGTGCGGGTGTCCACCGCCGACCAGGTGGCGGGCCCGTGGTCCGAATGGCAGTCCGGGCGCGTGGACACCAGCAAGCCGGTGGTGTCGGAGCAACTGGCCTCCCCAGGTCAGCAGGCGTCAGGACTGTGGACGTTGCCGTCCACGCAGCCGACCTTCTACGCGTACGGCGGCGACCCCGACTCGCGCAAGCTGCGCCTGGAGGCGCAGATCGAGCACGACCCGTCGGCGGCGAGCCAGGGCTCCGGGCTGATCTGGGCGGCCGGCGGCGCGGTGTCGAGCGGCGGTTGTTACACGACCAGCAGGTGCTGGTTGCAGACCCCGACGGTGGCGTCGGGCGAGCTCAAGGACGGCTGGCTGATCCGCTGGCGCGTGCGGGCCTCCACCGCTGAAGGGGAGGCGGGCCCGTGGTCGGAGTGGCAGTCCGCGCGGATTGACGCCTCCAAGCCGGTGGTGTCGGAGCAACTGGCCTCGCCTGGCCAGCAGGTGGCGGGTATGTGGACGTTGCCGTCCACGCAGCCGAGCTTCTACGCGTACGGCGGCGACCCGGATTCGCGGCCGTTGCGCCTGGAGGCGCAGGTCGAGCATGACCCGGCGGTCGCCACGCAGGGTACGGGCCTGATCTGGTCCGGCACCGGCACGGTGTCGAGCGGCGGTTGTTACACGACCAGCAGGTGCTGGTTGCAGACCCCCGTCGTGTCGTCGGGCAAGTTGAAGGACGGCTGGCTGGTTCGCTGGCGGGTGCGCGTGTCCACCGCTGACGGCATAGCCAGTCAGTGGTCGGAGTGGCAGGCCGGCCGCGTGGACACCTCCAAGCCGGTGGTGTCGGAGCAACTGGCCTCGCCGGGCCAGCAGGTGGCGGGGTTGTGGACGTTGTCGTCCGCGCAGCCGACCTTCTACGCGTACGGCGGCGACCCCGAGTCGCGGACCTTGCGTCTGGAGGCGCAGGTCGAGCACGACCCGTCGGTGGCGACGCAGGGTACGGGCCTGATCTGGTCGGGTTCCGGTTCCTTGTCGTCCAGTGGTTGTTACACGACCAGCCGATGCTATTTGCAGTCACCTGCGGTGACAGCGGGCAAGCTCAAGGACGGTTGGCTGGTTCGCTGGCGGGTGCGGGTGTCCACCTCGGACGGTGTCGCCGGTCCGTGGTCGGAGTGGCAGGAGTCGACGGTCGCGGTCAGCGGCACAGCCGGTAACGGCCTGGGCGCGGTGCCCGCGACGCGTGGCACCGACGCGTGGACGCTGGCGTCCGTCACACCGTGGTTGTACGCCAAGGTCACCGACGCCGGCGGCTCCAAGCTGGTGCTGGGCGCCGAGGTCGAGCACGACCCCGCAGTACCGGCCCAGGGCACGGGCCTGATCTGGTCCGGCAAGGCCACCACCTCCTACGCCTCGGGCGGCAACGCCTGGCTGCAGGTCCCGGCCGGGCAACTGACGGACGGGATGAAGGTGCGCTGGCGGGTACGCGGCGTCACCACCGCCGGCGCCGAGGGCGAGTGGTCGCCCTGGCAGAGCGCGAGCGTCGACGTGACCAAACCCGCCGCGTCCGACGCGGGTCTGACCCCGGCGACCAAGGGCGCGACCTCGTGGACGGCGTCGTCGGTGACGCCGTGGTTGTACGCCAAGGTCAGCGACCCCGATTCGCGGGCCTCGAAACTGTCGGTGCAGGTCGAGCACGACCCCACCGCGACCGGGCAGGGCAGCGGCCTGATCTGGGAAGGCAAGGGAACCACCGCCTACGCCTCCGGCGGCAACGCCTGGGCGCAGGTCCCCGCGGGCAAGCTGACGGACGGCATGAAGGTGCGCTGGCGCGTACGCGGTGAGACCACCACCGGCGCGCTCGGCCCATGGACCGACTGGACCGCGACCAGCTTCGACCTGCGCAAACCGTCGGTGTCCGGCCTGTCGATGACGCCCGCGACCTGGGACGCGGGAACCTGGACGGCGGCGGCGACCTCGCCGTGGCTCTACGCGAAGGTGACCGACCCGGAGACCAGGGATTCCCTGCTTGCCGTGGAGATCGAGCACGACCCGGCCGCGACCGGGCAGGGCAGCGGCCTGATCTGGACGGGCAAGAGCGCTCAGGCGTACCACTCGGGTGACAACGCGCTGGTGCAGGTGCCGGGCGGGAAGCTGACCGACGGGATGAGGATCCGCTGGCGGGCCCGTGCCGAGACCACCAGCGGCGCCATCAGCCCGTGGTCGGACTGGACCCAGGCACGCGTGGACCTCAACAAGCCGTCGGTCGAGTCGCTGGGCATGGACCCGGCGCTTCAGGGCAGCGCGTCGTGGACGGCCGGAACGGTGACGCCGTGGCTGTTCGCGAAGGTCACCGATCCTGACAACCGGTCGAGCAAGCTCGACGTGGAGGTCGAGCACGACCCGGCCGCCGCCGGGCAGGGGACCGGGCTCATCTGGTCGGGCTCATCGGACCAGGACTACGCGACGGCAACGATCGCCTGGGCGGCCGTACCGGCCGGGAAGCTGACCGACGGATGGCAGATCCGCTGGCGCGCCCGCGCCACCACCACGTCAGGGGCGTCCGGGCCGTGGTCGGCGTGGGTGTCGGCGCGGGTGGACACGGCGATCGCCAAGACGATCCCGCCCGGCCCGGTCGTGAGCACGGTGTCGGCGCCGGTCGGGCAGTTGGTGTCCGGCAAGTGGATCCTGCCGAGCACCAGCCCGTCCTTCACCGCCGCGATCGCGGACGCCGACCGGCGGCCCGGCGTACTGCAGGCGGAGGTCGAGCACGACCCGGCGGCGACCGGCCAGGGCACCGGCCTGATCTGGACCGGGCAGGGCACGACGTTCGGTAACACCTGTTTCACGAACCAGACGTGTTCGGCCTCCCACGAGTCGCCCGAGGTGACGGGGCTGCAGAACGGCTGGCAGATCCGGTGGCGAGTGCGCGCGGTGGTGCAGTCCACCGCCGCTCCCGGCGCGCTGGTGCCCGGCCCGTGGTCGGAGTGGCAGTTCGGCCAGGTGGACACCTCCAAGCCGGTGACGTCGGACCTCCTGGCCTCGCCCGGTCAGCAGGTGGCAGGTCTGTGGACGTTGCCGTCCACGCAGCCGAGCTTCTACGCGTACGGCGGCGACCCGGACGCCCGGGCGTTGCGCCTGGAGGCGCAGATCGAGCACGACCCGTCGGCCACCGCCCAGGGCACAGGGTTGATCTGGTCCGGCACCGGCACGGTGTCGAGCGGCGGTTGTTACACGACCAGCAGGTGCTGGTTGCAGACACCCGTGGTGACGGCCGGCAAGCTGAAGGACGGCTGGCTGATCCGCTGGCGCGTACGGGTGAGCACGTCAGGTTCGGTGGCCAGTCAGTGGTCGGACTGGCAGGCCGGGCGGGTGGACACCTCCAAGCCGGTGGTGTCGGAGCCGCTGCTCACGCCGGGGCAGGAGGCGGCAGGTTCGTGGACGTTGCCGTCCACGCAGCCGACCTTCTACGCGTACGGCGGCGACCCGGACTCGCGGCCGTTGCGCCTGGAGGCGCAGGTTGAGCACGACCCGTCGGCCGCCGGGCAGGGCTCAGGTTTGATCTGGTCCGGCACCGGGACGGTGTCGAGCAGTGGTTGTTACACGACCAGCAGGTGCTGGTTGCAGACCCCCGCCGTGGCGTCGGGCAAGCTGAAGGACGGCTGGCTGATCCGCTGGCGCGTGCGTGTGTCCACGGCGGCCTCGGTCGCCAGCCAGTGGACGGAGTGGCAGGCCGGGCGCGTGGACACCAGCAAGCCGGTGGTGTCGGAGCCGCTGGCCTCGCCTGGCCAGCAGGTCGCGGGCTTGTGGACGTTGCCGTCCACGCAGCCGAGCTTCTACGCGTACGGCGGCGACCCGGACTCGCGGCCGTTGCGCCTGGAGGCGCAGATCGAGCACAACCCGTCGGCCGCCGGGCAGGGCTCAGGTTTGATCTGGTCCGGCACCGGCACGGTGTCGAGCAGTGGTTGTTACACGACCAGCAGATGCTGGTTGCAGACCCCCGCCGTGACGTCGGGCAAATTGAAGGACGGCTGGCAGGTTCGCTGGCGCGTACGGGTCTTCACCGCCGACGGAGTGGCCAGTCAGTGGTCGGAGTGGCAGGCCACCCGGGTGGACGCCTCCAAGCCTGTGGTCTCGGAGGCGACGGCTTCCCCAGGACAGCAGACGTCAGGACTGTGGACGCTGACCTCGACGCAGCCCACCTTCTACGCCTACGGCGGCGACCCCGACTCGCGGACCTTACGCCTGGAGGCGCAGGTCGAGCACGACCCGTCGGTCACCGCGCAGGGCACGGGCCTGATCTGGTCGGGCACAGGCGACCTGTCGAGCAGTGGTTGTTACACGACCAGCAGATGCTGGTTGCAGACGCCCACGGTGACGTCGGGCAAGTTGAAGGACGGCTGGCTGGTCCGCTGGCGCGTACGGGTGTCCACCGCCGAGGGGATCGCGGGCCCGTGGACGGAGTGGCAGGCGTCCACCGTCGCGGTGAGCGGAACGGCGGGCGACGGCCTGGGCGCGGTGCCCGCCACCCGTGGCACCGACTCGTGGACGCTGGCGTCCGTCACACCGTGGTTGTACGCAAAGGTGACCGACGCCGGAGGTTCCAAACTGGTGCTGGGCGCCGAGATCGAGCATGACCCGGCCGCTCCCGCCCAGGGCACGGGTCTGATCTGGTCCGGCAAGGGCACCACTCAGTACGCCTCCGGCGGCAACGCCTGGCTGCAGGTCCCGGCCGGGAAACTGACCGACGGCATGAAGATCCGCTGGCGGGTACGCGGCATCACCACCGCCGGTGCGGAAGGCGAATGGTCACCCTGGCAGAACGGCACCGTGGATCTCGGCAAACCAAGCATCGACGGCCTGGGGATGAACCCCGCCATCCGGGGCACGACATCCTGGACGGCGGAGTCGCTGACGCCGTGGATGTACGCCAAGGTCACCGACCCGGAAAACCGCCCCGGCAAGCTCGACGTCCAGGTGGAGCACGACCCGGCGAACGGCGACGAGGGCACCGGCCTGATCTGGTCGGGCACCTCGGACAAGGATTACGCCTCCGGGACCAACGCCTGGACGGCCGTACCGGCCGACAAGCTGACCGACGGCTGGCACATCCGCTGGCGGGCCAGGGCCACGACCACCTCCGGGGTGTCGGGGCCGTGGTCGGACTGGGTGTACGCGAGCGTGACGGCGCTGCCGTTCGAGTCGTTCTCCCCGGCGAACAACAGCCAGGTGGGCTCGCTGACGCCGGTGCTGTCGGCGAACGCGCGGCCCTTCAACAAGGGTGAGGTCAAGTACTGGTTCCAGATCTGCGCGGGCAGCGCACCGAACTGGCGCTGGTGCAAGGACTCGGCGGAGAAGACCGAGGACTGGACCAAGGAAGGCGCCTGGCAGGTCGTCGACGAGCGGCTGAAGTGGGGCGAGACGTACTCGTGGATGGCCAAGGCGGCCACCACCTACACCACGGTGACGTCTTCGTGGCGGACCTTCACTCCGGTGCCGGAGCAGGGCAACATCAACGGACTGCTGACCGCCGGCACGGAGGGTCACGAGTTCAACCACACTTCGGGCAACTACGTGCACACCGAGACCGACGCCTCGGTGACGGTGGTCGGGCCACAGCTGTCGGTGAGCCGTACCTACAACAGCCTGGACCCCCGTACGGACGGCATGTTCGGCGCCGGCTGGACCACCCGGTACGACATGCGGATCGAGGCCGAGCCGACGGGCAGTCTGCTGGTGACCTACCCGGGCGGGGAGCAGCTGCGGTTTGCGCCCACCGGTAACGGCAACTACGCGCCGCCGCAGGGCACGTTCGCGACGATGGCCGCCGAGCAGACGGGGGGTTGGCGGTTGATGGACAAGTCGGCCACCTCCTACTGGTTCGACGCATCCGGCCTGCTCACCAGGATCACAGACCATCGTGGACGCGGGCAGGAGCTGACCCGCGGCAGCGATGGCAAGCTGACCAAGGTGACCGCGACCGGAGGCCGGTCGCTGACGTTCACCTGGCAGGGCAATCACGTGGCGAGCGTGTCCACCGACCCGGTGAACGGCACGCCGCTGACGTGGACCTACACCTACGAGGCTGATCTGCTGGTCAAGGTGTGCCCGCCAACCTCGGCCACGGCCTGCACGACCTACACCTACGACACGGCCTCACGGTACAAGAGTGTGGTCATCGACTCGGAGCCGGAGTACTACTACCGGCTGAATGAAGCCGACACTCGTACCGGCACCGTGGTCGCCAGCGCGGCGAGCTGGAACATCACCGAAGAGCAGGCCAAACTGAACGGGTCCACGCCGGCCGACCTCGGTCCTCGGGTCCCGGGCGCGCTGGCCGGCTCACCCGACCCGGCGATGCGCTTCAAGGGAGCGGCGAGCTCGACCTTCGTGCAGCTGCCGAAGAACGCCATCAGCGGCCGGGGTGGGGAACTGGCGGTCGAGGCGTGGTTCAAGACCACCGCCTCCGGCACGGTCATCGGCATGCAGAGCACCGCCGACAACACATCGGCGCCGCCCGAAACCGCGATGGACGCGAGCATTGACGGCACGCCGTCGAAGTCCATGCCGGTGGTGTACGTGGGGACCGACGGCAAGCTGCGCGGTCAGTTCTACACCGGCCCGTCCACGATCGCGCAGACCCCGATCACCTCCTCGGGCACGGTGAACGACGGAGCCTGGCACCATGTGGTGCTGTCTGCGGTGCAGACCAAGCCCGCCACCAGCTCGACCCCGGCGGAGCACACCCAGACGCTGTATCTGGACGCCGTCGAGGTGGGCACGCTGGCGGGGGAGATCCGGCACGGAGAGATGGCGGAGACCCGGATCGGCTCCGGTCAGGGCTCCTCGGCCTGGCCGTCCACGACCAGCGCAGCCGCGATCTTCCCGTTCAACGGCGACATCGACGAGGCCGCGATCTACGGCAGACCGCTGAGCACGGCAGCCGTGCAGCGGCACTTCGCGGCCGGCAATGCGCAGCCGCAGTTGACCAAGGTGACCCAGCCGTCGGGCCGGGTATGGGCGGTCAACGCCTACAACCCCGATGGCGGCCGGCTGATGACGAACACCGACGCCAACGGAGGCACGTGGAAGCTGTCGGACCCGGTGTACGCGAAGCAGACCACGATCTCCACCTTCGCCACCGTGACGGTGACCGACCCGCACAACGGCGTCGTCACCTACGTCGCCGACGCGCAGCGCGGCTACCGGGAGGTGTCGGTGACCGACCAGGTTGGCGCGACCACGAAGTGGGCCTATGACGTGGGCGGGAATCCAGCCAAGGTGATCGACCCCAACGGTAACGTGGTCGAGCTGGCCTACAACGCACGTGGGAACCTGCTGTCAAAGAGGACCTGCCGGACGGCGGGCGCGGACTGCTCGACGGAGTACTACGACTACTTCGTCATCAACGACAAACCGTTCGACCCGCGCAACGACGTGAAGATTGGCCAGCGGGACGCCCGGTCGGCCTCGGCCACCGACGAGACCTACATGACCTCGTGGACGTTTGACGAATTCGGCGAAGAGGTCAAGTCCACCACTCCGGCCACGGCAGACTTCCCCACCGGCCGCAGTATGAGTAAGTCCTACACCAATGGCACCGAGTCCGCAGTCGGCGGCGGAACCACGCCTGCCGGGCTCGTGAAGTCGGCCAAGGATTTCAAGGGCAGCGAGACCATCTACGCCTACACCGCCGCCGGTGACCTGGCGACCGAGACGCTTCCGTCGGGACTGGTGAAGAAATTCACCCATGACGCGCTCGGTCGCGTGATCTCCACCACGGAGATCTCCCAGGCGTACCCGGAGGGCGTGACAAGCACGATCGCCTACGACGCCTTGGGCAAGGTGACCGCCAAGACAGGGCCGGGCATCAAGAACGACATCGATGGCAAGACCCACACCGTGACGTGGTCGGCCACCTACGACGCCGACGGCCTGCTGCTGACGGAGACCAGCGCCGACGCGACAGGCGGGGACGCGGCGCGCAGCACCACCTACACCTACGACGCCTACGGCCGGCAGGAGACGATCACCGATCCCGAGAGGGGCGTGGAGACGTTCACCTACGACGCCAAGGGCCGGAAAGTCAGCTCTACCGACCCGCGTGGTACCACGCTGGCCTACACCTACACGCCGGGAGGCCAGCTGGCGACCACGGTGCTGAAGGGGTGGACAGGCAGCCCGCTCGCTCCAGAGGCCGCCAGGGATGTGGTGATGGAGTCCATCGCCTATGATCCGGCGGGCCGGGTCGCGTCCAAGACCGATGCCATGGGGCGCACGACCGCTTACACCTACTACGCCGACAATCTGCCGTTCGAAGCGATCGCCAAGGGCGCGAAGTTGAACGGGGCTTCCAGCGGACGGGACGTCGTGCTGGAATCCAGGGTGTTCGACGCGGCCGGGCAACTGATCCGGCAGACGACCGGTGGTGGCACATTGAAGATCGAAGCGTCGTATGACGCGGCTGGCCGAGTCGCTTCGCAGGTGGTGGATCCGGAGAAGCTGGCCCGTAAGATCAACTTCGCTTACGACGCCAACGACAACGTGCTCAAGGTGACGCGCACGGGCGCGGGCAGCAACCGTATTGAGGAGTCAGAGTTCGAATACAGCGTGCTCAACAAGCCGATCAAGCAGATCCTCCGGAACGACGGCGCCGACCTGGTCACTACGCTGACCGTGGACGATCGCGGTCTGGTCACCGCCATGACCGACCCGCGGGGTAATGCGTCGGGTGCGAACGCGGCCGACTTCACCACGAACATGACCTACAACGCCGCTGGGCTGCCGGTGCGCTTGCAGCTGCCGTCCGTACAGGTTGAACGTAACGGAGGCGCGCCGGTCAGCGAGCGGCCGACCTCGAAGCTGGGTTACAACGCTTTCGGCGAGCGCACCCACCAGGTCGATCCCGAAGGCCGGACCACCACGGTCGCCTATGACCGGGCCGGGCGCGTCACTTCGCAGACCCTCCCGATCTACTCTCCACCCGGCGGGCAGCCGATCACGCCGACCGCGACCGCGGAGTACGACGCTGCCGGCCACCTCGTGAAGGCCACCGATCCCCGCGGCCAGACCACCACCACCGTCTATGACGCGCTGGGCCGCAAGGTGAAGGTCGATGACCCTCCTGCCGGCGGTGGGCAAGCGGGGATCTGGACCCTCGGCTATGACCTGCTCGGCGAGGCTCTGTGGACGGTCGACCCCACTGGTGCACGCTCGGATTCGACCTACGACGATCTCGGCCGGCAGATCACGCTCACCACGATCGAGCGCAAGCCGACGCCCGGCGCCTACGTCACCACGCTGGAATACGACGATGCCGGAAGGCTGACCAAGACCACCCGTCCCACAGGGGACTCGTCGACGCGTGAGTATGACGCGACGGGCGCTTTGACCAAGCACACCGACGCGCTCGGCAACGCCACAACCTTCGGCTACGACCTGGCCGGACGTCCCACGACGACGACCAATATGCTCGGGCTCACCTCGACCGCCGTCTACGACCTGGCCGGCCGCAAGGTGGAAATGCGTGAGCTGGACGCCGGCGGGACGGTTCTACGCACTCGAAAGGCCGGCTACGACTTGGCCGGAAACCTGATCAGCAGCACCTCGGGTGAGGGGCACACCGTCACCCGAGTCTTCGACGCCGCCAACCGGATGACCCAGTTGGTCGAGCCCGTCTCGGCGAGCGAGAGGATCACCAGCAGTTTCGGGTACGACGCCGTCGACGCTCAGACCCGCGCGACCAACGGGCTAGGTCGCGCGACTTACACCACCTATAACAGCCTCGGCCTGGTGGAATCTGTCATCGAGCCCGCGACCGCACAGCACCCGGAGCTGAAGGATCGCACCTGGACTGTCTCCTACGACGCGGGCGGTAACCCCGTTGTCAGCCTCGCCCCGGGCGGGGTGCGCGTGGAGCGGACCTTCGACGAGCTGAACCGGCTCATCAAGCAAACCGGCTCCGGCGCCGAGGTGGACACCGAGGCCAAGACGTTCGGCTACGACCAGGCCGGCCGCCTGGTCACAGCCAACGACCTGACCTTCACCTTCAACGACCGTGGCGAGTTGTTGAAGTCCAGCAGCGCGACGGCCGGGGACCTGAACACGTACGCCTACGACGCCAATGACCGGCTCGTGCAGCGTGTGGACGCGACCGGCACGTCCATCTTCGAATGGGACAACGCCGACCGGCTCACCAAAGCGGTCGATCCCGTCTCGGCGACGACGGTCGACTACAACTACGACAAGTCCAACCGCCTCATCGGGATGGCTTACGGTGCTGGTGGTGCCCGGCGCACGTACGCCTACGACGGGCTGAACCGGCTCACCAAGGATGTGCTGACAACGTCGGCGAACGCGCCGATCGCGGCCATCGAGTATGGCTATGACCTGGACGACGACATGACGTCCAAGACCACCACTGGCACGGCCGGCGCCGGGAAGAGCACCTACACCTACGACTGGGCCAACCGGCTCACCTCGTGGACCGGGCCGGACGCGGTAACGACCCAGTACGGCTGGGACGCCGCCGGCAACCGTATCAAGGCCGGTGACAAGACCTATACCTACGACGAGCGCAACCGGCTCACCGCTGGTGACGGCCGTACCTACACCTACAGCGCTCGTGGCACCCTCGCCGAGGAAGGCGGCGGCATGGTCCGCACCGCCAAATTCGACGCGTTCGACCGCATGGTCAACGACGACGGCGTCCAATACGACTATGACGCGCTCGACAGGGTCGAAACCCGCACCTACAACGCTAAGACCCAGCGCATGACTTATGACGGCGGAAGCAACAACCTCGTCACCATTACCGACACCGCCACCGGAGCCAAGAGCGCCTCGTTCGGACGGGATGCCCTCGGCCGCACCCTCGGTCTGGACGACGGGGGTGGCGCGCAGCTCGCCTTCTGCGACCTGCGCGGGGATCTCATCGGTGCATTCACCGCAACCGGCACCAGCCTGGTCGACTCCGTCGCCTACAACCCCTTCGGTGAAGTGACCGCCCGCACTGGCCAGACCGTGCACGCCCTCGGCTACCAGAGTGGGTACACAGATCCTTCAACGGGCAAGGTCAACATGGCCGCTCGCTGGTACCAGCCCACCGCCGGCAGTTTCGTCAGCCGTGACAGCCTCACCCAGAACCCGGACCCGTCCGTACAGCTCAACCGCTACAGCTATGCGAACAACAACCCCCTGCTCAACGTCGACCCTGACGGCCATGCGTCCTGCAGCAAGAAGCCTAATCAGGCTAAATGCAAGAAGAAGGGTGACGGGGTTCTGACCAAGGCGAGCTACAAGGCCTGCGAGAAAAAGGGCTTCGAGGGGAAGAAGTGCTACGAGGAGAACAAGCTCCATAATCAGAAGGAAGCGTACCAAGACGACTGCGAGCTGGGCATTGATCACTTGAATAGTGCGACAGCATGCAAGAAGGGGGCTAACGCCTATGCGGACTGCCGCATTCGCAACAAGAAGTCGGCGTATGCATGTGAAGCCGACGGGACTCAGGTGGCTTGCCAGAAGATAGGCCTCGGCAATCGCTGTGGCTGGCAATCCGAATACCAGACCTGCCGGCAGGACAAACTCACTTCCCGGCAGGTATGCGTAGAGGCATATCAGGAGAACGCCGAGTGCCGAGGCAGCTACAGCGGTCAGCAGTACGACGCCTCTTCAGCGGTGGTGAAGATGTGCAATGGCGGGACGGCCGAATACGTAGGATGCCGGGGCGACGGGACGGATGGCACGCGAAAGGGTTGCCGGGCGGCAATCGACGCATACGCGGTCTGCAATTACAAGGGCAATATGGCGACCAACTTCGACGGCTATGGGCTCGATGCGAAGACATGTCACGGCGTTGCCCAGAACGTTGCCAGATGCCATGTGAGCGGCGGGACCGGGTCGGACTGCTTCGCCGCCGGCATCGTCCAGCTCAATTGCGTCAAGGAGACGAAGAATCCCGAAGGATGCATGATCGTCGGTAATGGTGCGATCAGCTGCGTCCTTGCCGCCGCGAGCGGCAAGAAGGAAGGGTGCGACGATCGGCCCATGACCGTTAGCTGTAAAATGACGGATCGGACGGACCGTGTAGGCAGATGTACCAAGACGTACAATCCGTACCAGGCGTGGATGGGTGTGATGCACGTCCAGGCGAACAAGGGTTTCCTGGGAGGGGTGTGCGAGTCGATCAAATTCTCCGGAAAGGTGGAGCGGCTGAAGGCCTACGCTGACAAGGGCGGTGAAATATGCGATATGCTCAACTCGGTCTCAGCCTGGGCTAACCAGCTTCAAGCAAGCTCAATCAATAAAATGATCGACGATTTCATCAAGGCGAACCCGGGACGTTGGGTCGCCCTTGGCTACACGGCGACCTTCTTCGGCGGCGGCGTCCAGATCTACGACAAGCCAACGACGATCGGGTTCATCGAATGAGTAGTAGCGTACATCTGAACGCAACCAGCATGATCTGAGAACAGTCGGATGTCGTGGGGCAGAGCATTGCCTCGTATCGGGACCGGGCAGAGATCTGCCCGGTCCGTGCGGCTCGGAGGAGAGAAGCATGTCGGACGCCTCGAGCGCTGCCCGAACGAGTACCGGCACGCACGACAGACCTCTCTCCATGGGGATCATGCTTCACAGGTGCCGGCGTCGTTTGTGTTGGCCGGCTCTCGTAGGACTGGCCCTCGGACTGTGCATCGGAATCGGAATACCCATTCACCGGAATCAGGTGGATGTATCCGATGCTTACGCGATCGCTCTTGATGGTGTCGGCAAGCGTGGCTCTGATTGGTACGCCGCGAAGTTGCTGGGCTACGTGTCGGTCCAGGTCCATACCAACTCCTACACGAGATCAACCTTGGAGGACACCCTTGTCGCAGAGCGCAGGGGATCGTTTCCGGGAAGCGCCAACATAATCGATCTCGCACAGGATCTCAGCGGCGAAGTAGTGCTGATATCCGATGCGCTCGAGGGCTCCGGAATATGGCGGCTGGAGAAGGACGCCACGACAGACCGGGAAAATCTCGAGGGTGCCCGAAGGGTCACGCTCGATGACGAGTCCGGGCCGGTAGCTCTTTCCTCCGACGGGAGAGTCGCAGTCGTCGGTGAAAGCGCCAGTGGTGACATCGCGATGTGGGACCTCGGCGACCCCGTCAAACCAATCAAGACGATGATCCGTGTGGGCAGCTATAAGGCGGACCTGCTAGATGTGTCCTTGAGTGCTGACGGAAGAACTTTATTCGCCGGCTTCGGGGATGGGTCTGTAGAAATTTGGCAGCTCTTCGCCAGGCAGAAGCCGAAGCTGTTGTCGCGCATGCACGAGAACGCTTCAGGAGTGCATAGCATATCGACCACGACAGACGGCCGCATGCTGCTCACTGTCAGCGATGACTCTGCGGCGATATGGCTACTGGCCGGCCGAGCGCGCCCCTTCATGGCCACGAAGCTCATGAGCGCGGAGCTTGATCCCGAAATGCGCTCGTGGACAAGCGGGGCCCTCAGTGCCGATGGCCAAAGGGCGATCATCGGCAGAGCTGTTTACAATCTCACTAATCCACGGCTGCCTGTTCGTGTAGGTTCTCTCCCCATTCCGCCAGAATCTGGAACATCCGTGGCAATTTCCCGTGACGGGTCTATCGCGGCAACCGTCGACGACGAACCGGGCGACACGTCCGGCCGGGATCCAGTTGTCATCTGGGGCCTGCGTGATAATTCTGGGCCGATCAAGCTGGCCACCCTCAGGGCCCCTGAATCGGGAATTTGGCGCCTGGCCATGAACGCGAGCGGTCAGGTGGTCACAGCAGGAACCAGGACGGGCGGCGCATATTCATGGTTGCTCCCAAAGTTCCAGGATGGTTTGATCAGGGATGCCTGCGTCGATGCAGGACTCCTTAGACCTGATCCGGAGTACTGGAAGACGATCAGTGGTGTGCCAGAACCGGATTTCATTAATGAAGAATCGTTCGAAATATGCTCTCGGCTTGACGAGAAGTGAGGCATTTCCAACCTGATCGCGTCGGTCGGCAGGCGCCGGGACAGGTTGGCATGAGAAAGGGCTCTCGGTAAGACACCAGTCGACCAAGATCCGATGCCTCTACCAGAAGCGACACCTACCAGCTCGATGTGCGGGCGCAGCAGCTCGAACGCCTCATCGCCGCGGCCGTTCCGGGCCGGCAGGCTCGCCAGATGGGTGTACCGCTTCAAAGTTCATCGAGTAGGGCTTGAGCTGGGAGTTCTCCGAAGCGGCTATGCGGCTCGGTGGTACTCGTTGATCAGCCCGTCGAGCACCTTCCGGCGTTCGATCAGGCCTTCCAGGGGTACGATGGTCCACTCGTCGTGATCGGGTGGTCGCTGCGAGCGGGACTGGTGTGGCCGATGGCCGTTGTAGTGAGCGGCATACTCCGTCAGAACCGACTGCAGGTGCCGTTCGCCGTAGATCAGCATGCGGTCGGTACGCTCGGCCCGTACAGTGCGCACCCACCGCTCGGCATAGCAGTTCGCCCGCGGCGTGCGCGGCGGGATCTTCACCACTGTCACGCCCGCGCCAGCGAAGACCGCGTCGAACACCTTGGTGAACTTGGTATCTCGGTCGCGGATGAGGAAGCGGAAGAAACCGATGCGGTCCCCGAGGTCCATGAGCAGGGCCATGATCAACAACGAGATCCAGGGCCGGCGGGAACCGAGAGCCCCCAGGTCGAACGCGGTATTGAAGAGTAGGGCGGGTGGGACTTGAACCCACGACCCATGGATTATGAGAATCCTTGGTTGATGTCGCTCGGTGTCACGGAGTGCTGTTTTGTATTGTCGTGGCCGGAATTATCCCCGTCGTCGTGTCGGTCTGTGCCGACGGGTGCCGTGCTGTGTCGCGTACACGCGAGCAACCACCGAGCAACCATGCGTTCTTGACCATCGGCACTATGCGCCATTTGTCCCCCATCTCGGCGCGGCTGTCTGGGGCCAGGCTTGCGTGGTGAACTCGAATTTTGCGGTGGACCGAACTGTGCGAGCAACCACCGAGCAGTCATCGCCTGGTCATTTGCGTTCACAGGCAGGATGGCTCGCAGCGGACCTCGGATGCGATGCATGGTCTGCCTGACGTGCATGGACGTGATTTTCGGCAGGCGCACAGTTGGTGGCCGGTGCCCGGGACGGGCGGGCCCTGGGTCCAGTTGCCGCCCACGCGCAGCTCCCACCACTGGTGCGGCTCCCAGTCGCAATCGTGCACGCTGAGCTGCCTGAGTATCCCGTCCGCCTAGAGGCATTTGCCACGACTCGTGATGCGGTACCAGCCCGGGCCGCCGTACTCGGCGACCGGCTGGTTCTCGACCAGGTGGGCGACCCGATGTGTCACTGGAGTATTAGCCGATCCTCGACCGGCGAGCGGCCCGGTGCCGCCGAGTACCTCGCCGACCTGCTGGTCTGCTCGGTCGTACAGGCAGGCCGCGCTGGCCCGGACGCCTGCGGTGCCCGGAACCGTAAGCCTTTCCCAGCCTGAATGGCGGCCTCTTTGATGAGCTGCAGGACGAGGAGATTGCCTGGCCGATCGGGATGGCGCGGTGCGGGCAACAGCGCAGTTGAACCTGGAACTTGCAGGTCAAGGCGGCAATGGCGCGCGGATGATGTCGGCGTTGGCGGGGGCATGCGCAGCACGGCGGCACATGTGCTAGCCTGGACTCAGTTGCAGTTGTGGTACCCATAAAGACTTGTGTGCACCTGACGGTATGTAGCCTCAGGTGCATTTTTTGTTCTCCGGTCATTTCCGGGTGTGTGGTCCTATCGCGGCGACGCGGAATCCGTTCGACGCGGATTTCGGCTTTGCACCCATCGAAGGAGATCAACATGGCTTCTGGCACCGTGAAGTGGTTCAACGCGGAAAAGGGCTTCGGCTTCATCGAGCAGGACGGCGGCGGCGCCGACGTCTTCGCGCACTACTCCAACATCGTCGCCAACGGCGGCTACCGTGAGCTGCGCGAGGGCCAGAAGGTGGCCTTCGACGTCACGCAGGGCCAGAAGGGCCCGCAGGCCGAGAACATCGTTCCCGCCTGACACTGCGCACCACGTAGCCGGGGCCCGCGCCGCAGGGCGCGGTCCCCGGCGCGTTGCTTTTGTGGCATCCATTGTGCCGTGATGACCTCACAACCCGAGAAGCACAGCGTGTCTGTTCTTCCGCCGCACACCGGATGCACCACCGATGGCTCCGGTTCGGGCATAGGCCCGCTCCAGTTCTACGGCGCGGCATCACAGCCGCGTTCTTCCCGGCGAAAGCCGACCATTTCGACGTACGAGCCCAGGCTGTTTCCGCCGGTTCGACTCGTCTTTCTTCGGCTCGTGCTAGCTGTTCTTGTGCCGCTCATCGCGCCGAGGATCCTGACACGTGCCGCATCGAGGAAGGTTCTGCATGAACCACGCAACTCGCGCGCACGATCGCAACTCTTCGCCCCGTACGGGCGGCTCCGCCCGAAGCAGGGGCGGCCGATTCAGCTCTCCGGCTCAGGGCCGTTCAGGCGCCTCCAGCCGGTCCGGCAACGGGCGGCGTCCCGCCGCGCTCCAGAGAGAGTTCGCGCTGCCGGTCACCGTAACCCCGGCCCTGCCGGCAGCCGCGACGTTCGCTGAGCTGAGCATGCCGCCCGCACTGCTGAAGGTGCTCACCGGCCTGGGCGTGAACGAACCGTTCCCGATCCAGGCGGCCACGCTGCCGAACTCCCTGGCCGGCCGGGACGTCCTGGGGCGGGGGCGCACCGGGTCGGGCAAGACACTCGCCTTCGGCCTGGCCCTGCTCGTCCGCACCTTCGGACAGCGGGCACAATCGCGGCGACCGCTTGCCCTGATCCTCGTCCCCACCAGGGAACTGGCCCAGCAGGTCACCGACGCGCTCACGCCGTACGCCCAAGCGCTGAAGCTGCGGCTGGCCACGGTCGTCGGCGGCATGTCGATCAGCCGCCAGGCCCATGCGCTGCGCAACGGCGCCGAGGTCGTCATCGCGACCCCGGGACGGCTCAGGGATCTCATCGAGCGCGGCGACTGCCGCCTGGACCAGGTCGGCATCACCGTGCTGGATGAGGCCGACCAGATGGCCGACATGGGCTTCATGCCGCAGATCACCCACCTGCTTGACCAGGTGCGCCCAGATGGCCAGCGGATGCTGTTCTCCGCCACTTTGGACCGCAACGTCGATCTGCTGGTCCGTCGCTATCTGAGCGACCCGGTGGTCCATTCGGTCGACCCCTCGGCGGGCGCGGTCACCACGATGGAGCACCACGTGCTGCACATCCAGGGTGCCGACAAGCAGGCCACCACTGTGGAGATCGCTGCTCGCGACGGTCGGGTGATCATGTTCCTGGACACCAAGCACGCTGTGGACCGGCTCACCGAACAGCTGCTGAACAGCGGAGTGCGCGCCGCCGCGCTGCACGGAGGCAAGTCCCAGCCCCAGCGCACCCGCACCCTCGCCGAGTTCAAGAGCGGACACGTCACGGCGCTGGTGGCGACCAACGTCGCGGCCCGCGGCATCCACGTCGACAACCTGGACCTCGTCGTCAACGTCGACCCGCCGAGCGACCACAAGGACTACCTGCACCGCGGCGGCCGCACCGCCCGCGCCGGCGAGTCCGGCAGCGTCGTCACCCTGGTGCTGCCCAATCAGCGCCGTGACATGACCCGCTTGATGGCCGACGCCGGTATCGTCCCGCAGACCAGCGAGGTCCGTTCGGGCGAGGCCGAGCTGAGGCGTATCACGGGCGCCCAGGCTCCCTCAGGCATCCCCGTGACCACCACCGCACCGGTTGTCAGTCGTCGGTCGGGACGGAACGGCAGACGGTTCCGGTAGCAGCGGATGGGGGCTCGCCCAAGGCCAGGCAGTTGAGGCTTTTGGGCTGTTGGCAAGAGTGCTGAAGAGATTGGCCGGGCGGTGTAGATACCCGGCCCAATCTTGCGGATGAGTTGGCTGCTGGCCCAGCGAGACAGTTGCCGCTACATGGTGTTGAGGGTGACATCGCGGAGGTGGCGGGCGATGTCCCGGGCTGGTCAGGGGCGGTTGGGGTCTTGGTGGAGCAG